>JBDREH010000036.1:0-71697 GCA_043819945.1 Bacillota bacterium | reverse complement strand
GTTGATTATGTTTACTCGGTCAACCAAACTTGATACTTGTGCAAATGGTACTGGCGCAAGTCCAGCAGCAGTATACTCAGGAAGAAGGATTTCTTCACTCGATACTTGAATCACACGATTTTCTTTTAATTGTTTTCCTCGTAACTCAAATTTGTCTTTATCAATTTCTTGACGATTGCTGATAACGATTGGTTTGATATCTGCGTTACTAAATACCGACATTTTTTTATCAATCATTGTTCTCTCTTCTTGGAGTTGATTGATTTCACTGTCTAGTGTTTCTAGTTTTTCTAAATCCGTTTCATTGTCAACAATACATCTGATTTCAGTAAGTCTGTTTTCAATTTCCTTTTTTCTTAATTCAATGTTCATGATTGTTTTCCTCTCTTAAATTTTAGTTTTTATTTTGATGCGGTGTTTCAATGTAATGATATGTTCTTCCTGCTCTTCTACATCCATAGCCTTTAGCTCTAAATCCATAGTTTCTAAAGAACGAGCGTATATACTAGTTGAATCATATGCTGGAGTATCCACTACCGAGACATCATACAACCTAGATATTTTAGTGATAATTCTCTTTGGTATTTTTCCTTCACGATTCCATGTTTGTTCATCGACCGTAAAAGCAAAACTCATTTTATCTAGGAGTCCGCTTTGGACCATCTTATAAATATCTTGGTTTGAATTGGTATCTAATAGTTCAGCGCGAACCTTAAGTCCAATATTATCCACAGTTAATGCAAGAGATTTATTCTTTGTTCTTGCGATGATAAGAAATGAATCCATATGGTTATACTTCATCGGTACATCTTTCATTAAGGTATCTTGAAGCGCATTCCGATCAATTTCTTCTGTAAAGCCATATGCTTCATCTCCAATTATGGTTTCTTGATTAAATACAATGGCATAACCTTCAAGGGTCATTTTGCCTTCTGCTTCTTCAAATTTAACGTCAGCTAGCCTAGTCTCTTTGATCATTAGTTCTTACCTCCACTTTCGGTTTGATTGGTTTTTCATGCGTGTACTCTAGTTCTGAATCCTTGTAAGAAAACTGTGTTAACTTGTTCTCTTTACAAAACTCATCAATGATTTTTGTTTTTTCTTTCTGTGTTTCCAGGATGACTTTGAGTGCATCTTTAGAAATCGTTCCATTAACTGTTACTTTCATTTGGTTTTGTCTCCTCTCCTACTTGATAAATATTAGCCTTATCTGCATCTACAAAGTTGAGAGATTGCAGTCTCTTATTTCCCCCTTCAATGGGTTCTAGTCCGAGTAATGCTCTGGATTCATTTAAGGTCATGATCCCTAGGCTCATCAGTTTTTCGATGGCACTCACTTTTGTATTCCAACTTGCATACTGCAATCGCTCACTATAGAAAATAATCTCCTCACCACGAGACAGCTCGTTTTCGGTAAGTAATCCCAAAGAAAAAGCCTCTGATAGCTGAATCGCTAGAGGCTCAATCGTTGATTCATAAAAAGAGTTAAAATCCTCTTCGGTAAATTTGTTAGCAAATACCGGTGCAGATACTCCAAAATAATCTAAGATCTTTGATTGTAAGAACTCAAGTGTTTCTTTATCAATCAACTTTGGATCAACTGTTAAAGGTACATATTCAGACTTTAGATCAATTGGGATGATAGAACTACCCTTTGTGGAGATTGAATCATTTAATGCGATATCGAATAGTTCTCGTTGTTTCTTTTTATCCACTTCAGAAAGCATCCCATTCATCTTGATGATCCCTTTGATTTGCATTGATGATTTGACTGCGTTTTCAATACCTTGAAGAACATTCTCATTAATTGAGATTGTTTTTAAGATTGCTTCATGATCACCACTTGATCCATTTCCACCAAAGATATCATTCGAACCGAAGTATTTCCTTAAGTGGATGACATTTTCATAGGGTAATGTGAATTGTCTACCATCATCAAAATAGAACTTGATATAAAATGAGTCCTGATTATCAACTAAAGCTTCAACAAGGATTGGCCGAAGTGGATAAAGCGCTTTGATGCTTCCGGTATTCGAATCAAACATCGGATAGATAAATACATTATCATTCAACAATAATAAAGTGATAATCTTATACACAAAGTTATATGGTGTCATGAGTGGGTTAGGATGATGTCGTAAAAGAAAAGACAGTTTACCACTTTTCTCGGTAACTGTCTTATCTGATTCAGTTTTAATGTATCTTGGTTTAAGTTTCGCGCATTGACTAGCTACACGATCAATACATATCTTCACCACATCACTTTTGGAAATATTCGTTCCAAACGGTGTGAAGAAGATATTGGTTCCGCTTAATAGTTGGAAGGTGTCAGTTGAACCTCCCTTTTTCTTTCTTTTGAAAATATTCATTAACTCACTCCAATCCCATAATATTTCTATACTGTTTTATATGCTGTTCCTTGAGATAGCTTTTGAGACTCAATCAATCCGTTATCAACTAAATACTTAATTGCATTATTAATTCTCTTATAACTCACAACCCATATTTTCATAAACAAATCTAACGTCATTTTCGAATAATTCCCATTATTATAATCTGTATATGTTTTTATTGCTGAATAAACATAATGATAATCTTTTGTGGTTTTATTAAATTCCAAACCTTTGATTAGATGTTTTTCCCTCAATCTCTTTAAATAGATTCTCATAAAAGACGCCTGTTCAGACTCTTCTTGCCAATAAGTTTCAGCATCTCCTCTATTTACTGAGTTGGAAATGATGAGGGTATCAAAAACGTGTGGATCTTTAATATTCACATCAGGAAGAAATTTGTTATTATCCCATAGAGATCTAAAATCAATCGGTTTAGACTGTTCAAAGTCTTTTCTCCAAAATGAAGGTAATAGACCATTATACTCGCTACTTTTATAAATCAGAAATAATTTTTTATCTAAATTTGATTCACTATGAGTAAAATGATCAGCACTTTTTATCACATCAAAGTAAAAATTATGATGAGAATAATTGAATCTCAAATAAATAAGTAAGTCCTCAAATTGCATAACCTTTCTTGTTTCCACAAGACGTTTAATTCTTTTGGTATCTCTAAACAAAACAAGCACTTCATTATATATATGGTCATTAACAATTATATATAACCTATTTGAATCGTTTTTATCGACCAATATCTTGATACTCTCAAAATTAAATCTATATTGATTTCTAACTTTGCGTTTGATTTCACTAATTTCTTTCTTGCTAAGAATTGGGTTTCTTATATCTGTTGTATATGCATGTTCAACATCTGATTCAAAATTTGTGTAATAAATAACACATCTTGTAAAATCCTCAAATAACTCCTTTTCAATTCTATTAATTACTTGGTTAGGGTACTTCTCAATAAAGTTATTAATTGCTTGAGTTAATTCACTGTTCTGATTATCCATAAAATAATACCTCGCATTTTACAGATATTATAGCATATTTTCATAGTCTATCTTATATCTATTTAGAACAGCATACGCAATAATGAGTGCAACCGTTCCATCAATACGTTTGTATTTTGAATTTAACTTTGAAGGTTGAATGTTTCCATTTAAGTCTACTTTAGCTTGAGTATTTGCTAAACACCATTTTAATATAGGATTATTATCATAAATAAGTGCATTATTTTTTAAATCAGCTTCCATTTGTTTCATTGGTTCAGATAGCGAATAAATTCCTTGTCGAACTTTCTCCATGTTAAATCCAAGATCTTCCATTTCCTTAATCCAATACTGTGAGTTCCATGGATCGAATCCTACCCATAGTGGTCTAATCTGATGCTCCTGGACCATTTTAATAAACCATTGTGTGACCAAGCTAAAATCGTTTTGACTACCTTCTGTTAATGTGATAAATCCTCTCTTAATCCAAATATCATAGGGAACATTATCTTCTTCGATACGCTTTTTAACGACTTCACTTGGCATGAAAAAATGAGGAATAACATATTTGCGATGATCATCTTTCTTTTGAATGACTAGAACTGCAGCAGTTAAGTCGGTAGTTGATGACAAATCAACCCCACCAATAGCATAAGAATTCTTGAGAAAATCTATGTCGTATTTAATTTCATTATTCAAGTCTTCAAAAGATAACCATGCACCTTGATCGACTTGTTTAATATTAAAATCTTTACAAAGCATAGTCACTCTTGTTGAATGATCATTTCTAGATTTGTTCATCACATCATCTAAATAGGATTTTGTTTTTACAATACCTAAACTTGGATTCGATTTAATCCAGTTCTCTTTATTGTCATAGATTTCTTGAGTGGAATCTTGAGTGTATAACCAAGGTAGTACTCTTTCATCATGAATTTCGCCTTTGAGCATCTTCCTGCAGTACTTTAGCTTATTGTCTAGAAATCCACCAACTGTCGTTCCTTCTGTAGTAATGATAAAAATAAGTGGTTCTTTCTTTGTTGATTGACTTTGCTTAATTGAATCATACACTTTAGAATCTGTCATCTCGTGAACTTCATCAATGCAACCAACTTCAATATTGTATCCATCTTTATTTCTGCTTTGTGCAGATAATTTCTTTATCTTATTTTTAGTTTTCGGTGAATAAATGAAAAATATGTTCTTTTTGCTTCTCTTTTCATTTGATAATGAAGGTGACTGTTCTCTCATATTATTTATTTCTTCAAAAAGGATGTTAGCTTGTTCACTTGTATTGGATGCACAAACGATATCTACTCCACCTTTAGATAAGAAAAACTCTGCTATGTCAATCCCTGCAACAAAAGTTGTCTTGCCATTCTTACGAGCAACAAGCAAAATGACTTCATTGAATCTTCTTAAACCAGTCTCTTTAGTCTTGAATCCATATGCTGTCTGGATGATTGCTTTCTCCCATAACTCAAGGATAAATGGTTGACCATTGAATGGTGACTTGGTGTGCTTACAAAATGTTTCAATAAAGTCAATTCGAAGATTACCTGGTGTTTCATCAAATAGATATCTTGGGTCATCAAGATCAACAATCAAAAGATCGAGTTGTTTTAATAACTCTTCGCCAACAAGAATGTTTCCTTCTTCAATTTGATGACGGTATTCTAATAAGTAATTCATCAGACATTTGCTCGTTTCAGGAAATCATCAAAAGCATCATCGTCATCAATGACATTTTTACCCATGATAGAATTGAGAGTTTTAATCACTGTTCCATAAGAATTAATAAGTTTTGTATAATACTTCGCAGCTTCTGTTTGACGTTGAGCTCCTTTGTTAGAAATCTGAACAGAACCATACTTACAAATCTGTTCCTGAAGGATTCCGAGTTCTATCTTCATGAATGCTGCTTGTTCTAGTAGGTTATCAACCAGTTTAGTTTTAGTTTCATCAACCGATGAAAAAAGCGACCGAAGTCGCTCATACTCATCCTTTATATTATTTATCTTAAACAAATCAGTCACCTCATTCAAATATAATAGTCACGCAAATTAAAACTGGGTCAAACCACTCGCTTTCAAATGAGAGATGCAACAGGCATAAGTAAGTATTGTACAAAAAGAAAAGGAGTGTTTGCTCCTACTTCTTAGGTTCATTGTTTCGCTTTACTACATTCCCATCGTATGCGGAATCACAAATTCTAGTTGGACGAAGAGGTTGTGGTTTTGCTACAGTTTTCTCTGGTTCACTCTTATTAGATTGTTTACTATTTTGTGTACTGTTACTCATGGTATCTCCTTCCATAAATTATAGTATTAAACTAAAAGCAATGATTATTACTAATCCTACGGATATTATCAAGGATATTTTTAAAATGCGAAGTAGCGTGTATAATTTTTTCAACATATTTTGGTTATCTTTTCTAATATCATCAAAACATTGTGCATACACAACTATCATATCATTAAATAAGTCATTTTCAGCTAAAACAGATGGGTTGTTTTCTTTCATAACTGCTTCATGGTAAATCAAATATTCGCTATATTTTTTTTCAATATCATTTGGAGATGGTAATGTTAATATACTGCGTTTAGCAAAAAAATCTAAAAAATTAAAAGCAAATATCATGAGAACAAGAATATATGAAAAAAGAACGATTATCCCAATAATTCGTAGCGGAACACAGCTAATTCGGAATATTTCACCAAAGAAAATCCCAGCTAATACAATACTAATTGAGGTAAATATAGTTAGTGGGATATCAGTTCTTCCTCTTATCGCATTTCTCTCTTCTATTACTCTTGTATATGATTCTTTGTATAGTTCTTGTCTTGAATTCATTCTATTCCTCCTGTAACTGAATACTTATCACTATAAAATATAAGATTTTCAAAAATTTGGTCTCGCATTTTTTAATTGCCAACCTGTACGGTACCCTTGGTAATCATAAGTTAACTGACTGGGGGGGGAAATAGATTTTATGCCAATCAATAAATTCGTTTCTTTTAGTCATAATTAAATCTTTATATAATTTGATAAATTCAGAATAACATTCATCAAGAAGTTTATCAGTTTCTTCTTTTTCATTGATTAATGTGCTGTCAGATACAACAGTTTTCATCATGGTTGAATACAACTTTTTATAATATTGATAAGCATCCTGCCTCTTGTGATTCTCATAGAAAAAATCATTTATACAACCAGTAAGTATCCAAGCAAAAGATTGTGCTTCACGTTCAAATTTATAAAAGAAGTACATCATCCATTCATCTTTCTTATACTTTTCAATTCTCGAATGATACTCTTCCTTGTCTATAACAATAGTCTTTTCTCTATGTTGTTTTACATGAAAAACTTCATGACCCAAATCCATGAATAATCTAATAATCCCTATCCCACCATCAACACAAATATTAATTGCATTTTGGCTTTTGTTATACTTTGTGCGCTCATCAGAGTTTATAGTTAATATCAAATCGTTTTCTATTACTAATAATTCACACAAAATATCTAGTAACTTTTTGTACGGTTCAATTCTATTCATATTATCCTCCATTTATAAACATTATATCAAATAATGTTCTTTTCACGAGGGTTTTCCATGATTTATTAAGTTTCCTTCTTCATCGAATTGGACTTCTTTACTGAAACGCTTATGCTCTTGATTGTGACATTCTCTACAAAGCAACTCCAAGTTATCTTGATTTAAGCTTACCGATGTATCTCTAACGTTGTCAATCGAGAGTCTATCCTTATGATGAACTTCGATTCCAACTTGATCACATCGTTCACAAAGTCCATTGACAGTCACGATCTTAAGTTCACGAGCTGAAAGCCATGCAGGTGATTTGTAGAAGTTATGCAGAACCTTTGGCTTTTTCATATGCTTGTTTAAGTTCAGCTGCTTTTGCTTCTACATGTTCCCAACGAACTGGTAAATCTTCACGTCCAATATGTCCATAAGCAGCTAACTTCTGAAACTTCACTTTATCGAGTTCTAGTTCTTTTCTTATGTTAGCTGGTGTGAAGTTGAAATGTTGTTTAACTAACTCAAGCAAGTCTTCGTCTGATAACTTCCCAGTTCCAAACGTATCAATCGACACAGCGACTGGATTTGCTACTCCAATGGAGTAAGACACACAGACTTCGCACGTGTCCGCTAATTCTGCCTCCACAAGGGCTTTTGCTACGTATCTGGCATAATAACTCGCACTGCGATCAACCTTGCTTACGTCCTTACCTGAGAAAGCTCCACCACCATGTTTTGCATAACCACCATACGTGTCTACGATAATCTTTCTACCAGTTAAGCCTGAATCTCCATAGGGTCCACCGATAATAAACGCACCTGTTGGATTAATTAAAATGTTGATTCCAGTCAGATCTTTACTGATCAATGGTTTGAGTACTTCTTCAATAATGATTTCTTTTGCGAGTGACAGACTTGCTTCTGGTCTTGTTTGAGCAGAAACAATTATTGAGTCATATGCAAAAGGTTGGCCATCTACATATCTCACAGATACTTGGCACTTACCATCTGGACCAAAGATATGATTATACTTAGCTTTTCTAATTGAATCTATTTCTTTAGATATTTCGTGTGCAACCATAATAGGCAGTGGCATGAACTCTGGTGTTTCACTACAAGCAAAACCATACATCATGCCCTGATCACCTGCACCTTGTTGATGATCGACTGTTTCATTTACTCCTTGTGCTATATCTGGTGATTGTTTAGATATCTTTTCAAGCACGTAGAACTCATCAGTATATCCTATTTCTTTAAGTACTTGTTTTGCGATTTCAGAATATTGAACTGAAGCGGTGGTTGTAACCTCACCAAAGATAACTACTAAATCGTCCTTGATGGCTGTCTCAACTGCTACTCGTGCAGATTGGTCTTGTTCCAGGATTGCGTCAAGTATCGCATCACTGATTTGGTCACATATTTTATCCGGATGTCCACTAAAGACAGATTCGCTTGTTATGATTTTCATGTTGTCCTCTTTCTAGCAAGAAAAAGGAAGCCTGAACTTCCCTGATTTGCTTTGAATTAAATGTGTTATTTGATAGCTGTTTTTGGTAGGTATGCAGTGTACCTCGCATAATGATATCCTTCACTTTCAACTAGGATTCCAAAGTCGTGTGAATCGGATGTAACGAAGATACAGTGGAACACCTCATCTTGGTCACAAAACATATGCTCTAGATTTTCTTTGATGAAATCGTAGTCGTTCAGTGGATCCTTGATAAAGCACTCGAATAAGTCTTTATCAATAACTACTTGTTTTTCGATAACGAACTCATCATGTGGAATGAGTTCTGTTGATGTTGCTTTTCGTATAAAATTAGTTTTCATGTCTTTATCCTTCTAGTCAATTTTCCAAGCAGTATAAACGCTTCTATAGGTACAGTCCCAAGTATCAAGAATTAATCCATCTTTACATACTGTGACATGTCCTACCATCTTTAGAACATAAGTTCCTTTTGGATGTAGTAAAGTGAAGTCGGAACCTTTAATTCGTGGTTCACCTTTAATTGCTTTGAAAATGAGTCTAGGTTTGCCTTCGAAGTATTTGTATAAGAACTCTGTGTCTTTATAGCTTGTGAACTTCCAATCTCGTTTAAGTTGATTCAGTTCTCGTCTGCATTCCATGTAGTCTTTATTCATTGCGGTACTGATAGCTCTTACAACACAATCGGTTGTTTTGGTACCTTTTGGATGAGCGTTGTATTCTTTAAACATTACTTTGTCCATCCTTTGTTAAACCATTTCACAAGTTCTCTTGATGATTCAGTTTGAAATACTGGTTTTTCAAATCCATCAAGTCTTTCAAAGACTGTGTATTTGGAATCGTTCCACACACAATCGATTTGAACAACGAATAAATTATTGTTGTTTTCGATGTCTGCAATTCTGAAATCATCATAAAGTGGACCATTGAGTGGGCAGTTATTCTTGAACCACACATAACTTGTTTCAAGGTCAACCTTACCCCCTACTTTAATTTGTTTGATGATGTTTCCCATCTTAATGGTTTTATTAGCTAAACTTGAATCTCTACAAAACCAGTCGAACCATCCTGCTTTGATTTGAGTCGTTGAATCAGGTTTGTCGAACTCACCAGATTTAAATCTTTGAATCCATTCAGATAACTTGATTTGTTTATCCATCATATGACCTACTTTCTACCTTTTGGTATGTATATATATCACTCTAATGACCTTTTATATCAAGTCAATTCGACACTAAATGCTTACTATAGTGATAAATTTTGAAAGTCATCAATCGTATTGAGTGATAGCTTCTTACCTTTTCGGATCAGATAGCAATTGTCACTTGATCCTTTGTATCGGATATACCTTTTAACAATCACGTCAACATATCGTTCATCGAGTTCCATCAACAATGATTTTCTTTGAAGCTGATCAGATGCGATCATCGTTGATCCTGAACCACCAAATAAGTCTAGTACATATTCATTCACTCTAGAGGAGTTTGCAATCGCTCTGCCACAAAGCTCAAGTGGTTTCATTGTTGGATGTTCATCATTTCTTTTAGGTTTGTTATATTCCCAGATAGTATCTTGTGTACGGTCATCGATAAAGTAATGGGCAGCACCTTCTTTCCATCCATAAAGAATGGGTTCATGTCGCCAGTGGTAATCTTGTCTACCGAGTACGAGTGCATTCTTAACCCAGACTAGACACTCTGCAAGTTTGAATCCAGCATTTTTGTATGCATTTCTAAAGTTAATACCTTCTGTATCCGCATGGCAAACATAGATGGCTCCACCAGCTTTGGTTGCTTCAAACATATTCGTAAATGCATCATATAAAAAAAGATAGAAGTTATTGTCTTCCATCTTGTCATTCTTAATCTTTCCAGCTGTTCCTTCATAATCCACATTGTAAGGAGGATCCGTGAAGATCATATCTATCTTTTGACCATCCAGGAGTTTGTGAACATCCTTTTTTATCGTAGAATCACCACACATGACTCTGTGATTGCCTAATAGATAAATATCACCCATTTCAGAATATGGTTTTTCACTGATTTCATCTGAAGGGTCGAAGTCATCATCACTTGCATTATCTGGAACACTTGATTCTAACTCTTCAAAACCAAACTGTAACATATCCATATCGATATGAGATAGTTCATCTTCAAGTTTACTAAAGTCCCAAGTAGCAAGTTCTGCGGTCTTGTTATCTGCCAAACGAAAGGCCTTGATTTGCCCTTCTGTGAGGTCATCAGCAATAATGCAAGGAACAGTTACCAATCCAAGTTTAAGGCTTGCTTTGAGCCTAGTGTGGCCTGCAATGATAACTAGATCCTTAGTGATCACTATCGGAACCTTGAATCCGAACTCTTTAATACTATTAGCTACAGCATCAACTGCAGCGTCGTTATTTCTTGGGTTGTTTTCGTATATTGACAACTCCGAGGGTTTCTTCATCACTATGTTCATTAATCCAAGTTTCCTCGCCTTTTTCTATGCGTTTGAGCATGATGTCTATTTCTTCTTTGCGTTCGTTGTATTCACGTCCGAACTTGATTATCAGTAAGTATTTGAGTGCATTAAAATCGGGTAGAGATTTCTTCTTGGTTTTAACAAGTCGTTTCTTTGTTCCCGATGAGGTTTCTTCAATGATGGTTTGTACTTCCTCATACTCCATCCCAACAGCTCGTTGGAACAATGCATCCATGAGTTTATACTTCAGTTCATCATCGCCATTGATGAATGCTTGATTTAATCTGGGATGAGATCGCTTCAATTTAATCATTGTGTTTTCACTTATATTTAGAGCTTTTGCGATATCCTTTTGGATAATCCGCCTAGCAACCATGTCTTGAACACTCTTTATTCTTTCGTCAAGTACTCCATCAGCCTCCCATTGCTGATATGTATCCAGTACCTTTGGCACATCGATTCCAACCTTTCAGGGTTCAGTTAATTTATCAAAAACTGAAGTTATCCAAGGGTTGAATACTACAACTCTTTCTGCAAAAGAAAAGAAACCCTCAAATTTGAGAGTCTCTCACTTCTAGGCTTCAACTAAAGCCAGTATTCCACGCTAATTGTAGTATATGAAATATGTCAACTTTTGTCTACATGCCAGCGGCACAATAATTTATGAAGCATCGCTATTTTTATGTTTTAGGCTATAGTACTTGTTATATAGTTGACAACTACTTAATCGATAATTGTTGATATGTTGTCTCATAGTTGGCATTACTGTTCACAAGTATTACCGGTAACTAAGACAATATGAATATTCAACAATGTAGAATTGCTACTTTAATCGCAACTTAAGCATTTGCTACAATCGTTTGTAGGGGTTTTTCCATTATAACTATGTATTCTTTCGTCATAGTCGTCGTTTTTAAATTGTTAACCAATATGTAATCAGGCGTTCTTTTAGATACTATTGAGCGTGATAAGATTTTCTTAAAGTTAAAACCCTTATCCTGAAGATATTTGACTGTTATTTTTGCCAAATTAATCCTCACTCTATCAACAGTTCTATTCCCCAAAGTCATTACAATATATTCTTTAGAAACACGTGCAGCACTATCAAGAAAATCAAAATAATCAGCAAAGAATCTTTCTACTTTCTTCCTTTTTGATTGTTTAATTCTATTTAAATACCATTGAATATATTTTCTATTTTCATTACTTAATGACAAAGATTGGGTTCCCCCCATGCTAGATGAATCAAGTATCTGACAGTTGTATAACTCCCAACCTTCAAAAGGTATGTCATTTTTATCGATTATTGACAAAGCCAAATATGAAAATTGCCCATATGTTACAGTTGTTGCATTGTCTCCATATGGAGGTGACGTAACAATAATATCCATTGATTTATCATCAAGGTCTTTAATTAACTCCAATGAATTCCCTTTTTTTAAGTCAAAATTAGTGAGGTTTTTCTTGTAGAATTTTAAAGAAGATTTAATTTTCTTTAGGAAATCCTTTATAATCAAGTTTTTTAATGCTTCAATCTTCTTATTTTCTTTCATATGAAGTTTAAAAGTACTACTTCTGGTATTGCTATAATAGCGAATGATATCACAAAGCATTACCCAGAAATATTGTCTATTTCTCTTGCTTGTAACTTCCATAATTGCATAACGGATCTCTGATAAAGTTTCTAAAATATCTTTTCTGAACCATTTTTCAGACTTGTAGAAAGATAGTGTCGGATATTTATACTCTGACTGCAACATAAGTTCCAATGACTTGATATCTGAATCGATCGTAGCAATCTCAATTCCTTGTAATTTAGTCTGCGTTATTAGTGATGCAAGAGGATTTATGTCATATCCAAACAATTCTATTTCTGGTTCGATACTAGCTGCTTCATATAATGCTGTACCTGATCCGTGGAAAGGGTCAAATATCTTTAGATTTTTTCTTCCATCAATTAACCAGTTTAAAACATCTTTTTGCACCGGTGCAACCATTACTGCAGGATAAAGAACAGTACCATGTATGTCGATACTCTTCTTATAATCACTATATTGGATGTTTAAATTCATTAATGTCACCTACTTATCTAGAAGTAGCTAATGGAGGATTTTTCCCTGTTAAGCATACATTCTTTAAAAAACAATCTTTGCAATGTCTATTTTTATGATTTGGATCTAAATCACAGTGACGTAAATACTTACCTGTTTTAATTGTTGTTTCACACTTGGAGAGTTCCTTGAGAAATCCATCTCTATCTTCATCAAATATTGGTATTCTCGTTGGTTTTGTTTCATTGATATCATATGATTCAATGTAAGATATTTTCTCGCTTTTCATGTTTTCATAACCTAAAACATAAATCATGAGTTGATTCTTAATTTGATCAGCGCTCAATGAAGCAGACTCTGATTTGAAATCAACTATAGTCAGTTCTTTATTGACATCATCTCTTATCAAGTCAATTCTTCCATCAATAAAAAAGTAATCTGAGAACTTGAAATCGATTCTCTTCTCGGAAAAAACAATGTTTTTAAATCTTTGCTTATTATTGATAATGTATTTTTGTAATCTGTCAAATGCTTTATTGGTTTCTGCTTGAATCAATTTAGGTGATGCATAAGGTAAGTGCATGAACCGTTTCACTATTCCCCATATTACGCTTTCATCATCAAGATTCAGTTTTTGCCAATTCTTGTGAACGTAATCTAACATGCTATGAATTGATTGACCATACCCCATACGAATATTCAATGGTTGGTACAAACCAAACACATTAGATAGTTTAAATTTATATCCGCATTCAAAGAGATCCTTAAGCAAGCTAAAATTTAAAGTAATGACTTCGTCATTAGAATACTTTGCAATTGACGATTTTTCATAACTGATGTCCAGACATGTAGCTGGAGTAACATACTCAGAGTGAGATGCTTGAATAAATTGTTTCGCTTCTGTCAAATACTGAGTTTTCCCACTATCTGAGAATCCAGGAGAACGGGTCATAAATAAAAACTTTTCTGCTCTTGTCATTCCTACGTAGAATACTCTATGGTGTGATTCTTTATCATTAAACTCTTGTTTAATTGCATCGTTATGAATTATTGACCATGCTGTGATACCACCACCACCGCGGGTAAGAGGAAAAGTAGAATCCTTCGTTAAGAACGGAAGGAATACCACGGGAAACTCTAATCCTTTTGCTTGGTGATAAGTCATAACTCGCAAAGTTTTTACTAGATTAAAACGGGGTGACATCCATCCTTCAGGATACATGTTCTTCGCATCTTGAATAAGGAATTCTTGAAATTTTTCCATTCGCTCAATTGGAAAGGTTTTTAGAAATATCTTCTCAAAATCATTAATCATTTCTGTGAATTTTCCAATATTATAGTAAACTTTATCATCCAATTTATCTGACATCGCGCCGAGTCCAAATAGTAAATCATGAAGATTCTTTTGAATCGTGTATTCATAACCTTTATTTGGGTTAGTTACAGCATCAAGAAACTCGTCTCTAAAACTAATAAGTGCGTTGTTAATTTGGTTTTCGTCTGCTGAAACAACTACTTTCCATCGATCAACAACTTCTTGTTGTGCTTTCTTTATTGCTGCTTTAATTTTATCTGCATTTTCAACACCAGTTCTTAGCATTTGCATATAGTGAAAAATCAACATCTCAAAAGTTTCGGTAATAGCTATAATTTCGGGGGTTTCAAAAAGATTTTGCGTTCCTTCGACAATGAATGGTAATTTAGAGTCATTTAACTTTTCTATAAGTTGATTTACTTTTTTTACTGAACTGACTAATATTACAATGTCATCATAACCTAGTCCCCACTCATTACCTTTTTGAGAGAACTTACTTCCAGTTACTTGATTTATTTTGTCAATTATGAATTGGACTTCATCTTCCCTAGAATTAAAGGATATACCTAAAATATCACCTTTAACATAACTCTGGTTATTGGCACTGTCCATTGTCTTCAAAAGACGATTATTATTATTTGTTATTAAGGTCTCAGCTGTAGAGGTAATACCTACGCTGCTTCTAAAATTCAATGATAGTTCAACAGATTCAACATTCGAATACCTAGTTGAAAAATCCTTAATATATTTCAATCGACTTCCACGCCATTCATAAATAGTTTGATCATCGTCACCAACTACACAAACAGTAATTCCATGGTCATAAAAATATCTAATAATCTCTTCTTGCGTTTCATTAACGTCTTGGTATTCATCAACAATCAAATGTTTTATTTTTTTTAGATACTCATCAAAATACTGTTTCTTGAAATATTCAAGTGCAGTAATTTGAATTGATGTGAAATCAAAGTACTTGTCTCTAGCTAGAGAAAATTCATATTTTGCAATCAATTCTTCTAAGTGCGGATCGTTAAGTTTTTTGATTCCATACTCGCGAGAAATATCGAGAAATTGTTTATATGCGGAAACTCTGTCACTAAATTGTTCCCAGTTAGAATAAGATTTACCAACAAGTTTTTTTGGAATCGGATTTTCTTTTACATAGTACATGCAGTCATTAAGCCCATTTTCCCAACGTTTTGCCTTAATATGTAGTTTAGCTTGAATCTCAGTAAGAATATCATAATTTTTGAAATCTACTGTAAATTCCTGAAGCATGAACAAACAATAACCATGAATTGTGCCAACATATAAATCGGATAAGCCTTCTAATGTTCCCATAGCCTTTTCGTATTCCTGATATATCTTCTGTTTAAGTGAAGCTGCTGCTTTCTCAGTATATGTGATAGCGACAATTTCTGAAGGACTGACTCCTGAGACAATGAGAAAAATGATACGAGATACAATAGTACTAGTCTTACCTGATCCAGCGCAAGCTATAATTTGAACATTTTTACTTGAAGTTACAATGGCTCTTTTTTGATCAGGAGTAAACTTTTGCTCATCAAGATATAATAAATACTCTTCAATCGACTTCATCACATCAACCCCCTAATAATATTATACATTTTATCTGCATTTATTTGAGTTTTAAATTCAACTTTTACCCCATCACTTTCAAGTTGCTTAAAAAACACCTCTGCACATTTGATTTTAAATAGTTCGTCTACGGGTATATCTTCTGCCTTATCGTAACCTTTAGATTCTATAACTAAGTTTAGCTCAGATACTTCACCATTTCTTTTAACTACATACATAAAATCGGGACTATAAGAACCTCCATTAATTACAGGTATACGAATACTACCTTTTGGAATTTTCCCGAAAACTTCAACTCCTTGAACATCTGATTGTATATTGTCTTTCTCAATCTTTGAATCATATACACATAAATCATATAGATAATTTATGGGTGGCTTACTATTTTTATCATATAAACGTCCGAGTAAACCTTGTGTAATAGTTTTGTGCGAATTCCAGTTCTTATCGTTAATGCTTGTATCACTTGGTTCTAATCCCATTTTTTCATACTTAAACTTACCAAACAATGTACCCTTTTTCCACTCAATAATCTTCATAACAAAAAATGTCAGTGATGCTCTATTGAATAGCGTACCCTTGAAAGGATATAATTTGTAATACTCGACAAATGAGTGATGAATTAACTTAAGAGGTATGCTAGTTGACTTATTTACTCTCATTAAAAATTCATTATATTTCATAGTTTCTTCTGACGAATATGTTCGTTGCGCTCCATCTTCAAGGTTTGCATCAAGCAAGTTGAACATAACTGTTTTAGTGGTTGCAACAACTTCAACTTTTTTCTCAATACCGTCCTTAAGGATGCCTAATAACGCCTTAACTATCTCATCATCTTTTAATGGTAGATATGTTATAAAGTATTTAGAATTAAGAGACTTCCATAAATCTTTTAGTTTCAGATAGTTGGTCTTATCAATTTTAACTTCATGCATAATAGCCTTTGGCGGAGTTGTTACAATCTTACCACTTGCTAGTCCAATCATAAGATCAGGATATAATGCGAAAAGATCGTCTCTTTTTTCTGTATTAACAACCCGATCCTCATTAATAAAATTATTTTTGACAAGAAAATCCATGAAACCAAAGTAAGACATGCCTGAATCTTTAGCAACTTTTTTGACAACATCTTCCATAAGTGTCAGTTGCTCAAGAAGATCTCCATTAATTTCATCTATAAGTCTTTGTGCAAAGTTCTTTTCAGTAAAATCAACGATATAATTCAGATAGAACTGCTCATTTGAAACACGAGAAAATGAACTGTTTACTGGTAATCTTAGACCTCGTCCAACTTCCTGTATTTTAGAAATTTCGCTTCCACTTGACCTGATTTTTGCTATTGTAAATACATTAGGATTATCCCAACCTTCTTTTAGGGTCCACTTAGAAAATATGAATCTAAAAGTATTATATTTCCCATTAGCATATTTCAATGAAATAGTTTCTTCCTTCTTTTTGAGGATTTTTTCAATTTCTTCTTCAAACTCTTTATCACTGTTGTCTTGTGAGAAATATCCTCCATGTGTAGCTGAAATGTCTTTTAATGAATCTTCAAGGAATTTTTTGTATTCTACTTCTCTAGGTATGCCATTATCGATTATTGCGATTTCTTCTTTGGTTTTCGCTATTAATGCACTTTCAAAATACTCTCTTAAGTACGGTGTTCGATCGGTCGATCCTCGATAAGATGAAATATCATCAATAAAAAATAACGCGATTGTTTTAATTTGATCTCGTCTGCAAAAATTCTTTTTTTCAGTTGAAAAATGTGAATCTAGTGCAACATCAATCATGCTTTCCTGATATGACTTATCATAAATGTCAGCAAATATCTCTTGCCCGACATTTAATAAAAGACCATTTGATAATTCAATAAAATTCTTACCAATACCATCAATATTCAGTCCAGCAAATGCATCAAAGGCTAGACCTAATGAATCACCTTTTTTAAACTCGATACTAATATCGCGTTTTCTACCGGTGTTATTGATTTCAAAAGATGCTGAAGTTTTACTAACAACAGACTTAAGTTTTAACTTAACATTGGTTCCATTAGGTGTTTCCAAAGGTGTGACACTTACACCTTTGATTAGGTTTTGATTGAATGAATCACAACTACTCAGATTATATACTAGATTATGATAATCTTTCTTCCCACCTTTAAGTTCTGGAAAAGTAGCACCAAAACGAATAATACATTGTGGTTTTATTCTGTCCTGTAGAAAGTTGAATGTTTTTTGATCTTTGCCAAATCTGTGTGGTTCATCAATGATGATAAATGGCTTAGTAGCTTTTAAAGCATCAATTGGGTTATAAAATCCCTCAACTCCACTTGAATAGTTTTTTGTTAACGAACTTTGTGACACAACATTATTTATGACAAGAACACTAATCTGATTCTTAATTAAACCTGATGCAGAGACAAATTCTCGAATTGCATTGGGAAAAATTTCTTTCTTATTTTTCTTAGCATCGAGTATAGAAAGATCAATCTCTGTTCCATACATTTCTCTAAAGTGCCGTCTAGTCTCACTTGAATTAATAAAATTGATTGTTCCTAATTTAATAGCAACAGATGGTACAAGAATAATAAACTTAGTTATACCATAATTTCGATGTAACTCAAAAACGGATTGTGTATATACATAAGTTTTCCCAGTTCCAGTTTCCATTTTTATATCAATATTTAAATAATCATCAATTATGTTGCTATTCTCATTTTGATAAGGAAGCCCTTTTTTCAAATCCAGTAAATTCCTTCTCAGATTTACAGATTCAATGTCAATTAAAGGATTTGCGAAGGATTTAGATCCTTTTTTTATATCTACATCACGAAAAACCCTGTTAAGGGCAATTAATGCATTTACTTGATGTTTTAATCCTTTTTCTAAAATTAACCCCATAATCAGTACCTAACTATAATATCAAGTGTGATATGTTTTATACCTTCAACTTGCTTTAAGTTATCCTTAACAGACTGTATTTCACTCATACCAAACGAATATCCAAAAAGTATAATTTTGTTGCAGGTGAAATTTTCATCTTCAAATTTCTCCAGCAATGTTTTAACTGCTTTATTTGTTAAATTAGAATTAAGAAGGTAAATAGTATTTTCCATTTGGTAAGCTTCGTAACTCGATAAATCGATTTTAGTCCATGTTTTTGAAAGTCCATAACCATCAAGATTTACCCAAGTTGTAAGTACTGTATCTAGTCCAAACTCACCAAGTACACCTCTTTCATCAAAAAGATCAATGGGTACAAATGAATCAAGTTTCGAAAGTTGATTAGATGTAACATTTTTTACCTTAAAATGCTTAAATCCATAATCAGCTACGGAAAGCAAGTTTTCTTGAGATACAAGTTTTGATGATTTAATGATTCTATCAAAACCAATTTGATCTATTGTAGAATATCCAGCTCTTTCAGCATCGCTACCTTGTCTAACAGTTTCATCAAGTTGAACAAGTATATATTTTAAGTTCCAATTCTTTTCTGAATTTGTTTTCATAACAGCATGTGCAGTAGTTGCTGATCCAGCAAAAAAATCCAAAATATAATCACCATCTTGGCAACTAAGCTCTATTATTTTAGTTATAAACTCAAGTGGTTTTGCTGTTTCAAATACTTTCATGGAATCAAAAAGAGTTCTAATTTGTCTTGTGGCTTTCTTATTACCTTCAATATCAGTCCATAAGTTACCTGGTTGCTTTTGTCTACCTTCTAAATAGAACTTTTGATACACACTCCACTGATCATCAACTTTTTTCCACTCTATTAATCCATCTTCAAGAAGCTCATTGTACTTATCTGATCCACAAATCCATCTGCTTTCATATCCACTTGGTCCAATAGGATAAATATCAGTTCCCTCCGGAGATTTAATAGCATAATACATAGTTGGTCGGTCTTCACGTCTATCTTCCCCGCCAGTTCGTCGAAGTGTTCTGGTTAGATATCTGCCTTTTTCATCTTGTTGATTATATATTTTTGCATCTTCATCGCTCATTGCAAGCCCAGATATACGTATTTGGTTAATGTCCTTTGCATAGACTAAGCAATAATCTACTTCATTTACAAATGCTTCAAATCCTCCACCAGTTGGTGTTCCAGTTGCGCGAGTTATATTTGCTAGAAAGTTTGTATCACCAAATATGTCATCACAAAGAATACGTAAATTTGCTTGTTCATGGTCATCTATTGATATGAAAATAATACCATCGTCACGAAGAAGTTGTCTCGCTAAATAAAGCCTTGGATACATAAATGTTAACCATGCAGAATGTGATGAACTCCCTGAATTTGTTAATTCAACCACTCTTTCAGCTTCCTCATCACTTATCCCTAATTTCTCTATTAACATTTCTTTTGAAAAAGAGAATGAGTCATTATAGACAAAGCCATCAGATCCAGTGTTATATGGTGGATCGATGTAGATTGCTTTGATCGTTCTCCAATATGAATTCAATAAATGCTTTAAGGCATCTAGATTATCTGCAGAAATAAAAACGTTTTGACTGTTACTATTTTCAATTAAATTATTATGCGTTTGATTTGGTTCAATTACAGTTTCAGTTTCTAAAGCAGCTAGCAACTTAGCATATGATTTTCCTAAAAAATTCAGCTCATATCCTTCTTTTGTCACTCTGGTTTCTTTCAGTTGATTTTTAATATATTCCAGATCTATCATTTGTCCTTGGAAAGCACCAGGAAAAATTTCCTTTAATTGCTTTATTTTATCATTAATCGGATCCAGACTCTTATTAGCCTCTATTATGTCTTTTATCATAAATTTCCCTCCTAAAATCGAGTAACTCTTTTTTTATTTTACCATTTTTTTGGCATTTTTCGAAGGAGTTTTCTGATTTAGTTATATCTATTGAGTAATGTGATTCTTTTTTAACAGTTTTACCGAAATTGAATTGATGATTTGATAGCGATTTGATTTTGATATTTTGGGTGAGTCTATATTGATTATACCTTTGAAAACTAACTCGTTAATAATGTCTGATTCTGTAATATTCAATTTTTGAGCAAATGACTTAAACTCGTTAATGACATGATTATTAAGTGTAATTCGCTTTTCAGTTTTATCTATTTTATCCATCCAAAACAACAACTCACTATCTCCAGAAGAACGTGAACCAGAAGATCCAATACGATCATATGAAACACCTTTATACCCAATAAGCTTCATATTATAGAACCCCAACTTTTCCTGGAGTTCTTTTTCTTTTCTCATCGCTCTTCTAACATCATCAATCCACTTATAGAAGGGTTCGTTTAATCCACGATTCGAATGACTCATTGGCTGTTTTCCTCCTGTGTTCAAATTGCTTTAAATTTGTTTGAACTGACTCTCTCATGAAAGCAAACTTATCTTCTATGGGTGGATTAGGGTTCTTAGAATACTTAACCACATAATCTACCGCTGATAAGACATCTTCAAATCCATACCCATGGATTAAATCTTCAAACAAGATGTTAAATTTGATGATGTCTAGAGATGACTCATCGATGTATTTGTTTTTGATTAAAGAATTGGTAATAAAATGTAATTTAGGGAGGCCGTACGGCCCTTTATCTTCTTTATCCTCTTTATCAATTTTTCTTTCTTTTTTCTTTTCTTTTTCTTTTTGTGTACTTTTGTCGACATTAACTCGGTTATTGTCTGCATTAACTTGATTATTGCTACCAATAACGCCATTTGTGTTATCAATAACCTCATTATTGTCAACATTAATGTTTTTTGATGTTTTGTTAAAAATACTGAGTTCCAACATCGTTTTTTCATCCAGTAACCAGTATTTATCCTGACCGGTATTCTTTCTTCTTCTGGTAGATAAAATGAACTGTTTTTGAATTGATTTTGATGTGATCACATCTTCTTTAAGTAGATCGTAGTTAAATAAACCCACTTTCCCACAATAGACAATGACCTCTTCGATGTCGATTGGGTTTGGTGTCCAGTTGGCACCAATACTTTTCATGAGTGTCCTTGCGAGTGAAGCGATTGATTTTTCCAAATAGTATCCATTGGCGTATATCATCGAAAGTAACCTTATGTAGATGATTTCACCCAAATAACCAAATGCGAGATTGAGATCCTGTATCTTTTCATCTTCAAAAATATTCACGTCGAGAGGAAAGTATTGTAAGCCTTGTTTGAATGGTCGTGCCATGAGTTATTCCTTTCCCTAGGTATAGTTAAAAATCGCCCAATAAGGGCTTTTATTAAATGACACTTGAAAGCCACTTCACGCATACTTGATATACAGTTCGCAGTATATTCGTGTGTAGTTCACATTACTGTTCACAAGCATTATCGGTAAAGGTGGAGTGGCTTAACAATTGTCTTTACTTCATGTTCTTCTGAATGAATTCATCTAAGTGTTCTTGAGTCACTCGCCATTGGTTTCCAACCTTGAATGCTTTGATTCTTTTGGTCTTTATGTACTTAAGCAAAGTCGGTCTTTTAACTTGGAGTATCTCTTGTAGCTCATTAATGCTATAGATATTCTCATTTTTCTTTCCGTTGTTTGTTTCCATCGTATTCTTTTAGTATCCTTTCGATGAATGATATACCGCCTCTATAGACGTATGTTTTGGTTGATTTGATGACTGTTCCACCAGACACCACTTTCGCTTCTACAACTCTGAATAATTTCTTATCACAAAAATCTTGAAATGGAATATTCTGTTCATCCAAGACATGAGTTGCTCTAAGTAGTTTTAATAAGACATCTTTACCGATATTCTTATACTTGATCACATCATGGACCATATCCAAATCCACACAGCTTGTTGTACCAAGTAGATTATCAATCGCTTTGATTTTTGGTGTGTTCATCTTTAGTGTTGTTTCCAGGATGTTTGCTCTTACCTTCAGCTCTTGGAATTCATCTAAAAACTCTATGACCTTATCCGGATTCTCAAAATCTTCTATTTGATAAGTACCATAGCGGATCAAGAGAGGCAAAATTGTGCGATACAACCAATCCCCAATCACTTCTGCGTCTTTGCGCTTGGATTGGAAGAATATGGTTGATAGGTGGTCTGCAGTTACAAAAAACATATTTTGATTCGTTTTATCGTGGGGAACGCTCACTAGCTTTATACTGGTGTCGTTCAGTTTGGTTCGGATTTCTGATACGCTTTTTATTTCAAACATGCGACAGAGATCCTTAAGGTTGAAGCAAGGCTCATCATCCACAATCGTGGCACGTACCTTACCATAGGCATTGTGTTCAAACTCTCTAATCATAGGTTATCCCTTCACTTTTTCTTTTTGGTAGTTCCAAACAGCGCAGTACTAATCTGCCATTCTAGATGATTCTTTGCTTTGCTCAACCTGTGAGCATAGATTTTAGTGGTAGATATGTCTTTATGGCGCATTAATTGTTGTGCTGCATCTAAATCTCCACCTAAATCCAGCGCTAAAGAAGCTGCTGTATGCCTTAGGCTATGGGCAGAATATTTGGGATCATCAATCCCGATTTCACGTAACATTTCCTTAACCACCATACTAATCATTCGTGTTCTAAGTCTTGTTCCCAGGTAGGGTTTAGTATGATTGATAAAGAGTGGTTTATACTCGTCTTGTCGCTCAATCAAGTAATCCTCGATTAAACCATAGACTTCTGGTGAGAGTTTGACATACGCATCTTTTTCATCGTGTCCTTTACCCATGATGTATAACACCTTAGTTTCATCCACGAAGCTGATATCTGTGACATCTGCTCTTTCAACTTCAATTGTTCTTAATCCGGTTGTTAATAGTAGTGCGATCAGAGCATGATCTCTTTTTCCGATGATGCTCTTACTTGCATAACGTTTCGCTCTGTTTAATAGTTTTGTAGCTGCTTCAAGCGAAAGTGATTCTCTCTTAAAGTCAGACTCAATCTTCATACCCTTAACACCTTCAGCTGCATTTGGTCCAAATCCCTCAATGTAGTACCATCGATAAAAACCTCTTATCACTACAATGTGTTTTTGAACGGATGAAGCTCTTAATCTGGACTTGAGATGTTCACGATAAGCCATGACATCTTGCCTGGTTGGTAGGTTAGGCAAGCGATCAACATAATCAGCGTACTGGGCAAGCATCTTCCCGTAGGAACGCTTGGTGTTCTCTTTGATATCGAATCTTTGCAAATAATATTCGATAATCTCACGAAAAAAGCCCTTATCGTCCATTTTTATCCTTTCAATGGTATGTTAAATTTGTAATGAGTTGTATAATCGGAATTGTAGAAGGGCGGTCGCTTTTCTACTGGCCAGGTTTGTATCCCAAGTACAAACTTGGCGTCTTTTTATTTCATCCGATTGAATTCGTTATGTTTCTTGACATGTTCACTTTCTAATTCTAAAAATTTGATTGCATCGATTTGCAACACTCGAATGAGTTCTAAAACAAGTGGAATCGGTAATTTTTGTCCTCTTCGACCACTTTCGATTTGGTAGTAATAATAGTGAGAGAGGTTAAGCAATCTTGACACTTCTTCAACCGATAATCCGAGATTATTTCGATGTTCAATCAGATAAAACCTTGGTAGTGGTGTTGCTTGGTCACGGTTCTGAACTTTCCCTGTTCCATTAACAGGCATGAATTGTCCTCCTTTCATCATTTTCGATGGTGACTTGATTATATGAGAAAGGATTCTTTCAAAAAATAACTTACAAGAGCAATATCGTTATAGCAACAAAAAGAGTTCCCAAATAGCAGAAAACCCTTATTTTTAATATTGAATTGATAGTTATTGTCGACATTATCATTGACTTGTCAACATTTGTTGTGGTATCATTCTCGCGAAAAATATAGAATTTGAAGAGGTACCCTCCATGGTTAAATTGAATACAGAAGATGATTTTAATAATTTGTTCATTTGTGAGAATTTGAAAAGATTACGCTTAGCTCACAACTTGACTACGACTCATGTAGCCAACGTCATAAAAAAATCCCGACAGGGTTATCTCAATTATGAGAATGGCTCTAGGGAAATCGGGATTCACGATTTAATCAAGCTCTCAAACTTTTACGGTATTTCTGTTGATCATATAACTGGTAATCCATTCTCAAACAAAAGTGACAACAAACTCGCTTTTAGAACCTATGAAATTATTGAGAAGGAACTCAAGCGTGTATTACCCTCCAGTATCAATACAGAATATGATGATGTCATTCTGGTGAGATATAATGAGCACAAGATAGACTTCTTCTGGCGCACACAGACGTATCATAAAAACCATGTGATGCTCTTTGAATATTACAGCCGTCCATATGTCTCAAAGATATTTTACAACATAGATGGCAGTGGTAGTTTCTTTATTAATGATGAAATACTTAACTTTACAAAATCTCAAGCAGAAAACATTATAATAACAGGAATCTGTGCGGGTACCATTTCAAAAGAATTTCAAATACCTAATTTCTTTTAAAACAGATTACGTTTGTGCCACTGGCATGTAGTTTTAATTTTTAGATAGTGATAAACTACTTTTGGTAGGTTAGGCGGTGTCACAAACTCAGTGCTCATAAGGCACGCACTTTCCCTAGGGATTGCTTTGGCAATTCCTTTTTTTCTTTTTATCCTTCGGAAAGGAAAACGATGAAAAAGAAAGAGATAGTGACCAATCAAATGAAATATGAATACTCTGCAAAAGTTGTCTTTAATCTATATATGGATAAACTTATTACTGAAGATGAATACAGAATTGTTCTGACACGATTGAAAGCTCACTACAAAATCATACAAAGCAACGATTAATCGCTTATTCACTTGCTATTCATTGCTTTTAGAGTGATGTATATGTACTAACAAAGGAGGAAATATTATGCAAAACAAACAAGTCAGAATTATACAACCAAAGCCAGCTTACGATTCAACAGGATTGATTCCCAAACCGCTCAAAAAACGCGTCTGTGCCTATGTTCGTGTCTCAACCGACAACGAGGAACAGAAGACAAGTTACATTGCCCAAACCGAGGAATACACGTCAAGAATTCAGAATAATCCAGAGTGGATATTCTGTGGAATCTACGCAGACGAGGGCATCAGTGGCACTTCCACCAAGCATAGAAAACAATTTAACGATATGATGGATGCTGCACGTAGAGGTGAGATTGATTTAGTCATTACAAAGTCCATTTCAAGATTCGCAAGAAACACAGTTGATTGCCTAAACTATATTAGAGAAATGCGAGCAATCCATGTAGAAATCTATTTTGAAAAAGAAAACATCTACTCCTCAGACCCAAAAGTAGACTTTACACTTACCATCATGTCATCGATTGCTCAAGAGGAAGCTAGAAACGTGAGTGAGAACGTCAAATGGAACGTTCAGAAGCGTTTTAATAACGGAATCCCTATCGTGAATCATTCTAGGTTTCTTGGGTACACTAAAGAGAAAAAAGGCGGTAACCTGGTTGTTGAACCGAATGAAGCAGATTCAGTTCGTATCGTCTTTCAAATGTACATCAATGGAGTGGGTCCAGCAAATATTGCTAAACACATGGAATCCATCGGAGCTAAGACTGGTGCTGGTGCAACCAAATGGAGTATGTCGACAGTTGCTAGTATTCTTAAAAACGAAAAGTATACTGGTGACCTTGTTCAGCAAAAAACAATTACGATCGATTACCTAACACATCGTAAAGTCCAAAATAACGATATTGCACCAAAATTTCATACAGAGCATTCACACGAAGCTATCATCGATAAAGAAACCTTCCTAATCGCTCAACAGATCAGAAAGGATCGTGGCCGAGTTAGAGTGGGCAAAGATAAAAACTTAGCTAAATACAATGCGACTTATCCATTCTCGGCATTCATCATTTGTTCAGAGTGTGGTAGAACACTTAAACGGAGATATTGGAACTACGGAACTCCCGCTGAACGAGTCATGCAACAATGTGGTGGTTATATTGATGGCAAAGCAAATTGTAAAGCTAAGGCCACATACCAAGAACTTCTCGAAGGAGCAACCATAGAAATGATTAATGAAGTCTTTCTTGCAGATAGAATGATAATTCCAACTATTCAAAAAATCATTCAATCAACAATCAAAATAACGGATGTTGAGATGAGAATAGATGAGCTTCGAACTGAAAATGAGAACATTGAAAAATTGATATCAAACTTGATAGATGTGCAAATAAAAAACCCAAACTTATCCGAGTTAGACTTCAATCAAAAGTACATGGGATTTACGAATCAACTAAAGACAAACCAAGTAGAGATTCAGAAGCTTGAAGCACACTACATTGCGAACTATGATACACGTTCAAGATTAGCAAAAATCGAAACTACATTGAATCAACTCAATGATTCCATTACAGAGGTAGATGGCGATATACTGCGATCATTCATCTTCAAGATGATCTCCGTAAAACCTGATGAAGTTGTATTCTGTATAGCTGGTAGCAAGAATTATGGAGATAAAGAATTCTCCGAAAGACGACATGAATTTGAAGCCTTGACACCCCTTGCTGAAGGATCCTATAGAAGCGAAAAATACGATAGAATCATGAAGTATCGAGTGGTTATTATTTGATTTTTTTTAGAAGCAAATATGTTTCCACTCACGAGGTTAACCTCTGTTTTCGTTGCTTTTTTAGGCTAAAATATGTTTCCACAAAAGACAAAATTTGCTCATATAGAGAAAAAAAGCCATCGGACCCTTTTTGAAGGTATCTGATGGCTGTCTTTATTGGATTTGTTATATTTGGGTTGATTTAAAAAACGTTGCCAAGTATGTGTCAAGTATATAACAAGTGCTATTTTAGTAAAAGCAATGATATAGTTTCCACGTGAGCAGTTTGCGAAAACATATCAACGGGTTGTAAAGAGATCGGAACATATGATTTCATTAAGATTAACATATCTCTAACTTGAGTTCTTGGTTCACATGAAATATAGATAATTTTTTTAGGACAAAGCTTTAGTACTGCATTGAGAAAGCCTTCAGACGATCCTTCTCTTGTAGGATCCATAATGAGACAATCAACCTTGCCTTGATAATTTCTTATGAAGTTTTCAACATCATCATTAAAAAATGAAATATTAGTCATCTGGCTATTTTTTTTATTATTCATCGCATCCAGGTGTGATGAGAGATTTGATTCGATTGCGATGACTTCCTTAGCCTTCTTTGCAGCAAGTAACGAGATAGTACCAATACCGGAATATGTGTCCATAACGACATCATCAGGTTTAATATCAGCCATATCTAAAGTAAGATGATAAAGCTTTATCATTTGCATTGGATTGACTTGATAGAAAGATTTTGATGATAATCTAAAGCTTATCCCATCAATTTCGTCTTCGATGTATCCTCTTCCAAAAATGATTTTTTCATCATCTAAAAGCACTAGTTTAGTCTTTTTATTGTGAATATTTTGAATGACTGTTTGAATCCTGGGATGACTATTTACCAATTCTGAAGCAATTTTTTTTGCATTCGGTAATAGATATCCTTGAGTAACAACAACGACTAGTATTTTTTGTGACTTATATGATTTACGTATTAAGATATGCTTAATCATTCCAGTTTCCTTGTCAAGGTCATAAGCAGGAATTTTGTACTTATTGAGTAATCCTTCCACCGTCCTTAAGACATCGTTTGCATCTTTATCCTGTATATAACAATCCAAAAATGGAAGGATGATTTTACTGTTTTCCTGATAAAGTCCTAATCTCAGTTTCTTGTTTTTAGTCGTAGCACTTGCTACAACTTTATGTCTATAATTAAGCGGTTTTTCATTTTTTACTATGGGTTGTATATTTATATTTATATTGTTACGTAGAAATAGTTTATAGATTAAATCAGTCTTCATTCTTAGCTGCTCATCATATTTGATATGTAGAAAATCACATCCTCCACACTCAAAAAAAATCGGACAAATGACTCTTGTTCGATGAATAGATGGAACAATAATATCGTGTTCATGAATGACTTTATTTTTCCTGTTGATAAATTCTGCTTTTTCATTTGGTAGCATATAGCGAACCTTAAAATTGTTTTCGCAAACAGATTCGGTTAAGTCATTTAACTTTAAACATGTGATTTCCATAAGTTACCTCTACTCTCATTATAACACCAAAAAAGAAAAGGGCGCAGCCCTTTAAATGAGAATTCTGATGTTATAACAACTTTGGATATTACGAATAGTGAAATTTATTTTTGTGGTAATTTCTATCGCTCAATTTTGTAGATTTCTTCAACAGCGAAGTGCACTTTGTTACCATTTATTTCTGATTTAGTGGATAAATATAATATGTATCAATGCAATTGATAAATCTATGCAACACCTTTACAAATTTTTATTAATTTAGTATTCTTTACCAATAAAAACAACTTGGTTATTTCCTTGACTTTTTGCAAGATACATTGCATGATCTGCTCTATTGATGGCTTGTAAAAGACTTTCATTGCTAGCTAAGATGGTAGCTCCAACAGATATGGTTATCTTGATCTGCTCATCTAAATCTCTTGAACCTGAATTTTTAACGAGTATTCTTAATTTTTCTGCCATAAATTCAACATTTTCCTGGTCAATATTTCTAAGCAATACTAAAATCTCGTCACCGCCATATCGAATAACAAAATCGTTAGCCTTTAGATTATATTGAATTGTTTTTGAAATTGTTTTAAGAATCTCATCACCAATCAAATGTCCGAAGCGATCATTTTTTTGTTTAAACTCGTCGATATCAATAAATAAGATACCTAACTTATCATCCTTATGAATACCTTTTGCAATATTAGGAAATTCTTCATTTAAGAAACGACGATTGAAAAGACCAGTTAAAGGGTCTAACATTGTCAATCTCTTTTGAATCATTATTTCTTCAAGTAATAAGTTTTTTTCAGTGACATCTGTGAAGACTTCAATAGCTCCAACGACTTCACCATTTTCCTCATAAGGTATGGCTTTAACATGAACTCTAACACGATGCCCATTCTTATGATGAAGAAAAATAAAATTCTCGCTAACCTTGTTTGCAGCTATACTTTCAATAAGTGGGCAACCAGCTTGACATAATTTGTTTCCTTCATCATCTATGTGGTTTAGCCGATGATCAAAACAGAAAGAGTTCACCATTTCATCCTTGCTATAGCCACTGATTAACGAGGCAATTGGGTTGAAATAGAGAATTTTTCTTTCTTTATCTACTATATAAATCGCTTCATGAAAGGATTCAAATAGAACTTTTAGTTGATCAATCGTTTTCATTTTATACCTCAATATTATTTTTTATAAATCCTTGACGTTTTTGACTTCCCCAAGAGCCACTCTCTTTAAGAGCTGAAAAAGTTGAGAAAACACGCTGCAAACTCATTAATTGTCTATATCCAAAGTTTTCGAGAATAGCTGTTAGTACTAGTATACCAGTTTCTTTATTTGAATAAAAGACATTCTTTTTTTCGGCAATCCAGAGTGAAAATAGGGAGATAACCATTCCAAATCCAATAGTAGCAACAAATAGTACAATGACAAATGGAGTGTTTAACAATCCAAATGATAATCCGATGACTAAAGCGATATAGCCTATGATTTCTAGAAATGGACCAACCATTTCAAAAATGAAAAAATAGGGAAAGCTAATCATTCCTGGTTGTTTATATCTGGGATTGAATAATAGTTTGCGGTGGTAGCTCAAGATGTCAAGTAAGCCTCTTTGCCATCTGTTTCTTTGTTTCATAAGACTACGTAAATCATTTGGAAGTTCAGTAAAGCAGTTTGCATGATGAACATATTCAACTCTATACGGATTCTTCTTTTTTAAAGCTTCATAAGTTAATCTGACGACTAACTCCATGTCTTCCCCAACTGTGTCTTTTTTTAAATCACCACTGATGGTTAGATAACCACCTGTCTCAAGGAGTGCTTTGCGTTGAAATAAGCCAAATGCTCCTGAAATAATTAAAAGACTATGGATTGTTGACCAACCGATACGTCCAGTTGTAAAAGCTCTTAAATACTCTAGGGTTTGAAATCTAACCAATTGGTTTTTACCTAAACCACTATGTTCAATCTTTCCTTTATCAACAATGCATCCATTAACAGGAACGATGTTCCCACCTAATGCGATGTGATCTACTGTATGATCCAAAGTAATGCTCATGAGTTTGAGAAGCGCATCTTCTTCAAGTAATGAATCTGCATCTATCCCACAAATATAGTTATTTTTGGCTACATTAATTCCAAGATTCAAAGCATCTGCTTTTCCCCCGTTTTGCTTATCGATAACAATCAAGTTTGGGATGTTTTTATTAATATAAACACCTCGAAGTGCTTTTGTTTTAAGTTTCAACTTAAAGAATGGATGCTTTCTTTCAAGATTAAAGTGTTTGATTAAAACATTGATGGTATCATCTTTCGATCCATCATTGACAACGATAACTTCATAGACAGGATACTTCAAATTGAGTAAGGATGTAACACTTTCAATGATGCTAATTTCTTCATTATATGCTGGAGCAACAATTGAAATGCTGGGTAGCACATCGTGTTCGAATAATAGGGTCTGATTTTTAATCTTCCATAAATCAAGTCGTTCTTTAGAACCTTTGACTGAAATGAGTAGTAAAATCAGGTAAACAAGGTTTGCTGCTAGAAAATAAATCACAAGATAGTTATTAATGCTTATGATTAAGTATTCAAAAACATTGACTGTTCCACTAAATATTATCTTAAATCGAGTGATAAAAAATATCAATGGAAACACGAGAATAGCAAAGGCTATCCATGATGAAATCCAAATTATTTTTGACCGTTCCAAAGGGGATGGATCTCGAGGGATAACGGGTTGCTTAAGCTTAGGTATACCTATTTTTTTTAGCTTATCTTCCTTTAAATATATAGAAAATTCTTCAAGAAGATACTTATCCTTGGCAACACAACTTCTAATGAGCGGAACTAATTTATTTTCTATAGGCAAATTCTTGTTGACATTGACAAAATCGATGAAATCCTCAATAATATGCAGATTTAGCATATCTTCTAAAATATCAATGATATGCTCATACCCCTCAGTATCAATTTTAAGCATCAAATAATCAATTCGATGCGATAAAACATGAGCGATAGCTAATTGTTGATTTCTATTTTTTGTGCTATCATACCACTCAAGTACATAAAGGAGTAAATCTGTAGATTCATATACTATTCTAGACAGGCTATTGATGCGATCTAAATCTAATGGTGATCCATCCATGGATTGAACAAGATTCTCCACCATTTCTTGTGAGACAATTGATGAAGCTGCACGGATTGATACACGCTTGATTGCATCATTTTCATTTTTGCAAAAGATATCGTTTGCGATTTCTTGAGGATTCATTTTAGCAATCGCTTCTATTGCAAGCAATTTGATGTCTAGATCTAACACTGATTCATGAAAAATTCTAATTGCGTATTCTTTTAAACCTTCGTCAAATGTATTTCCTGCTAAAGCAATCAGCAGCTTAATTACTTCAGGACGATGGTCAGAATAATAGTTAGGTATAAAAGTCTGAATACTTGAGTAATGATTTTTTAATAATGCTTGAATCCATCTTTGATAGTTAGGGTGTGAACCAATCAAACTATTTACTATTCTATCAAATATATCAGGATTGATGATGCTCATCATCGAATAGATTAAGTAAAAGCGAACACTATCATTTCTTTCTTTATTTAATCGCATATTCAGCAATGCCCAAGATCGATCCGTAGCTAAGGTGCTCACATAAAAAATAGCGATCTTTCTTCTGATAACACTACATGAATTCAATCTTCGCATTTGTTTTCGTGCAAATTTCGTTGAACTTAGATCCTCAATTACTTTCTTTCTGACTTCAGGTTCAATTTCTACATGTGTTTCAATATCGATATAGGCATCAAAAAAGAACTGACTGGTCAAACCAGTTTCTGTTTGCTCATGGTCAAAGTATTTCTTAAATAAGTAATCTCTTGCCTGTCCCTTTAAGCGTAGAACACGAAAATTAATGCGCTTTTGAATTGCAATAGCAACTAATAAAATCACCGTAATAGCGACAAATCCATAAAAGATCATCCATGCGAAATCGATGGTAATCATTGATGTACCCATGTTTTATAGCGCTTAACGTGCCCGATCAATTCGTCTGGAATAATTGGTTTTTCCAGCATTAGATTGACATTGAGTGAGTTACCTCTTTTAATATTTTCGAGAGTTTTATTATGCGAAACCATAATGAATGGTATTTTTTGATGATCCTTGCTCTCATTCAACATACGCTTTAAAGTAAATCCATCAATCTTAGACAAATTAATCTCTGAAATGATGACATCGATTAAAACCTCATCAATAATCTCAAGTGCTTCTTCGACGCCCCTTGCTATTTTGACATCAAAATGAATGCGTTTGAAAATACGATTTAACATATTGAGATTGACCTCATCTTCATCAACTAGCAACACAATACCTTCTTGAGATATGGGTAAATTTGTCTTATGATCGATAATGAGACCCATTCCTTTGCTTTTGGCTATTATATTACGTTGATCAAGCAGTCTAAAGATTTCTCTTATTTGTTCATCTACTTCTAATTTTGGATTTATTTCCTCTAAATCAACTGTACTAATTGAAGTTGAAATCTTTTCAATAAACAAATTTGACTCATTGATTGCATTTCTGACAGCAACTGCACAATCTTCTATGCCTTGTGATATAACTTTCTCATGATAGATCAAGATACCAGGTCCATTTTGCTTAAAAAGCAAGGCGTCAGGTTGTTTGACCTGTTGTATTTGGTATGCTAAATTTCTTAAAGATTCATCTCCGGTTTCTTTTCCGTAGCGACGGTTAAGATCGGTCAATTGATCAATTTGTATCAGTAAAAATCCTTTGGTAAAGCCTTCTACTTTAGGCTTGTTTAAATCCATCTTAAGTAAATGTTTAAAGAAATCCTGATTATACAAATGCGTAATTGGGCAACGCATAAATTGATCTTTTGTATCTTCAATCTCAGCATTCAACTGTTCAATGTGCTCTTCTAATTCAGTCTTTAATTTTTGTAGAGATTCAGCTTTCATAGTCATTTCAATAAATTTTGACATATAGACGTTTGGTTTTGCTACACCATAACTCTCAAAATATCGATTCACTAAGGGTTCTAAGATAGTAATCCAAGGTAATCCTTTTGTCACATAAATATGTTCGAAAAAACCATGCCAAAGTTTATATTCATCAACAGAAGACTTTATTAGCATCAAAGGATCTGGTTGAAGATTAAAGGATGTTCCTATGAAGGTATTTAGAATCTCAATTTTTGAAAAATATTTTTGAAGATGATTGAGCATGTGATTGATGATTTCTCTGTAATTGATGCATTTCTCACCTTCTGCATCGTAAGTAAAAACCTGATAATTATTATAAAAATCGAGCTTTTGTTCGAAATCATAAATAGCACTAAATATTTGTTTTGAAATCAAATAGCCCATTCCTGGATAAATGTGATGAATATCAAGCTTCTGTAGCAATTTCAGAGGGGGTTGAATATATAGGCTACTAGGCATTGTATATTTATGATACGCATATATTGATCTTTGGAGATGATCTATACTTGGATAGGTATCCTTGTCAAAATAACTACTAAAAAGTGTTGATGAAAATAATGCGAAATAGGAAGGCATATAAGTCATGAACATTTCCGGATAAGGTAAAAAAACCATAGGAATAAATTTGAAAATAATTTGATTTTGCTTAATTAATTGATACTTTAGTTCCTCAATTAATTCAATTTTGAGTGGGAGATTAAAACTCACAATTTGTCGCGCAAAATAAACGTTAGTGATAATAGTCCCTTTAAATCCATCTTCAATGAGTTGCAAGATAACGTCCATACTTGACATGGTAATATTTTGGATAATAATGTATGTGAGCTGTGAAAAATCAACAATTTTTTGAATTGCCGATTTTTGTTGAGGAAAAACCTGAATAGGTGTTAAATCAATAAGTATATTTAGTTTATCATATTGAATGAGATAGCTATTATGTGCATGCTTTGAATCAACAAGAAAGGGACCCAAATTATATATGAGATTTACATTTTCATTCAAATGTTGGTTTTCGCCCATCATTTACCTCTAATGTCAATATCTACAATAATCTTACCATAAAATAAAATTGTTTTTGAAAGCATTATTTTAAGGATATTCTTTTCATATTTTCAAATAGAAAAAAAGCCTAGTCTTAACTAGGCAATTAATTCCATTTTCTTTGCAGTCTTGTAAATAATCTCAACTGCTTTATCCAATTGCTCTTTGGAATGTAATGCTGATACCATGCAACGAATTCTTCCCTTACCCTTGGGTACAGTGGGGAAAACAATGGCTGAGACGAACACGCCATATTTAAGCAAATTCTTAGAAAACTCCATCGTTGTACTTTCATCGCCAATCATGATAGGTGTGATGGGTGTTTCACTTTGACCAATGTCAAATCCATGTTCAACCAATTTTTTTTTGAAATAACGAGCATTATCCCATAATCTGTCGGTATAATCTGTAGATTCTTCAAGCATGTGAAATGCTTCAATAATGGCTGCAACTGCAGAAGGCATCATGGCTGTTGAAAACAATAATGGTCTTCCTCTGTGCAATAACCAGTCACGCATGGCTAAAGATCCACATACATAACCACCAACAACACCAATAGCCTTGGACAAAGTTCCTACGATGAAGTCGACCTGTCCGTGGAGACCAAAGTGGTCGACAGTGCCTCTGCCTGAACGACCAAGAACACCTGATCCATGTGCATCGTCAACATACGTCAATGCTTTATATTTTTTAGCTAATTTAACAATTTCAGGTAATTTTGCAATATCACCATCCATCGAAAAAACACCGTCAGTAATGATTAATACATTGTGATAATGTTCTCTTCTTTCTTTTAATACAGTCTCGAGACTTGCCATGTCGCTATGCTTATATACGGCTCTGCTAGCCTTAGATAACCTGATTCCATCGATAATTGAAGCGTGATTCAGCTCATCTGAGACAATCAAGTCATGCTCATCGGTTATTGCTTGAATCACTCCTGCATTAGTTGCGAATCCCGATTGAAACACTACAGCAGCATCTTCATGTTTAAAGCGTGCTATTAAACGATCAAGTTCTTCATGAATCGTCATATTCCCCACAATCGTGCGCACTGCACCGGATCCGACACCAAATTTATCGATTGCGTCCTTTGCAGCTTTTTTGATTCTAGGATGATTTGCAAATCCTAAATAATTATTGGACGAAAGGTTGATAACTGGTTTTCCGTTAAGCTTGATTACGGCATCACAAGGACCATCATTAATTGGCAACTTGCGATAAACACCATCTGCTTTAAGTTCATTAACCCTTAATAGTAGATATGACATAATATCCTCCTTTGTTTATGGAATTAATACAACTTTCCCACTATTTCCTGAAATCATGATTTGCATCGCTTCATCCATTTGTGTAAGTGAAAAAGTATGTGTAACAATCTTTTCTAAATCCAATTTACCACTTTCAACAAGGCCAGTAACCTGTTGCCATGTTTCGGGTAATATACGGCCTACAACACCATAAATTGTTATCCCTTTGAAAACGACATCGTTAGATAAGTCGAATTCGATATTTTGTGGAGTAATACCAAGCATTGACATTTTCCCGCCAGCCTTGACATATTTAAAGGAATCCTCAATAGCCTGTTTGTTTCCTGAAAATTCTGCAACAATATCTACACCCATGCCATCGGTTTCTTCTAACACACGAGTAATGACATTTTCCTTGAGTGGATTGATAATGACATCGGCCCCAAGTTCTTTTGCAAGCTTAATCCGATAATCATTGATTTCGATAGCAATAATCTTACTGGCTCCAACAACTTTAGCAATGTTAACACCCATCATTCCGATGGGTCCACAACCAACGATTGCCACTGTTTTACCTGTTATTGGAAAGTGAAGCATGGTGTGAACTGCATTGCCTAATGGTTCCTGAATTGATAAATACTTGGGATCCACATCTGCATGATTGATAATCAAGTTTTCAGCTGGCATTCTTGCATATTCTGCAAAACAACCATCTGTATCCACACCGATAATTTTTGTGTTTTTGCAAATGTGATATTCACCTCTACGGCAAAACTCACATTCGTGACAAACGATGTGCGTCTCAGCTGAAACAATATCTCCAACCTTGACTTGTTTAACACTGCTTCCAATTTTTAAAACTCTGCCACTAAATTCATGTCCGACAGTAAGTGGTGGTTTGATCCGATTTTGACTCCATCGGTCCCATTTATAGATATGGACATCTGTCCCACAAATCGATGTGGCTAGTACTTTAATCAAAACTTCATTTGGACCTAAAACATCTGGGACCTGCTTTTTTACAATCTTAAAACCAGGTTCTCTGGATTCTTTAATCACTGCTGTCATTTCCATTTTTAAAGCGCTCCTTTTATTCAATTCTTCGTAACTTTAATTCTATTATACGCCTAGATATATATACAATGTCTAGTCATAATCACAATTTAATATTTATCTTGGACAACACGGAGAAGTGATGCTCCAAATCGTTCTAATTTGATTAAATAATGACGCTGATTCCAGACAAATCCAAAATCCCTTCTCAAGGTTATCGTTGCATTTGTAATCTCATTGATAGGGATCTCTAAGGATAGCGCACCTGATATGTGAAATTGATAATCATGATAATCAATTTCAATTTGACCGATAGGTTCTAGATGATCGTCTTCTTTACTTAAATAGTTTAGAAAGCCAACCGATTTGATGGTTGCTTCCCGAAGTTTGCTTGAAAATTTTTTTTGATAGTTGTTCCAGTCAATCAGATTGTCAAACCTAAAATCTTGAATAAAACCATAGGAATCCATTTTGCCTTCATGCCTGCAAGCACTGCATTTTAAAGTATTTCCTTTTGATTCAATCGTATTGATGGCTTCACAAAAAGGACAGACATAAACAACATTTTCAATACCTTCAGCTAGTTTCTTACCTGGATGAGGAATCATGACTGTTCTTTGATATTGATAATCATTATGAAATAATGCATTTTTGATGATATCGTTAATCTGTGCAAGACTCAAATCTGTAATTTTTTCCTTAGGTATGGTAAGTTCATATTCAAGTCTTATTTGACGATTTTTCCTTTTTCCAGTTGCCCATCTAGGCTTTGATAAATATCCACCTTTAACGTGACATGTTACGACATCTACTCCAAGTTTTTTGATGAGTTTCATCGTTGACTCTTCGATATACCCAGTCTCACCATAGAAAGTCGTATCACCTTCTGGGAAGATGAGTATCGGGTAGCCTCTACGAATAGAACCAATTAAATCTCTAACGGTTGATGTATCGCTTGCCCCTTTTGATTTAGGAATGACATGAGCAACCTGTGTGACTAAAAATTTTGTGGGTTGTTTTTTAAATAATGTCTGAGAAGCGACGATAAAGGGAACATTTTTTAATCTGAGTGGCACGTGGATGACATCAAACAAAAAAGTATGATTTGCTAGCAAGATGTAGGGCTCTTTTCTCTTTAAACTCACACCGTCTCCAAGATGAACCATTCGTTTAGCATCCATACGCATCCAAATTCGAACGACCGGTCTAAGTATAGACATTATTAGGTCTTGTTGTCGATCAATTCTTCTTTTTTTCATGGTTTTACCATCAATAAATAGGATTGCAAGAGAATTAATGTCTTGCCATCGGTGATTTGATTTGTAGCTATCATTTGCTTGATTTCACTAAGACTGAAAAAAACACTTTCAATGCTTTCATCCTCGTCCATTGACTTTGGATCTATTTTTCTCATGCAATTTTCCGCAATAAATAAATCAATATATTCGTTAGAATATCCAACACAGGGATAAATTCTATTTAGAAATTTCATTTCACTAGAGATGTGTCCTGTTTCTTCTTCTAATTCACGCATTGCACATGCATAGCTGTCTTCAGATAGATTATCTTTTTTGCCTGCTGGAACTTCTAAACTAATGCTATGAATCGGATATCGATATTGTTTGATCAATATGATTTTATTATCTTTAGTTATAGGTAAAATAGCAGCTGCTCCAGGGTGTTTAATATAGACTCTTTGACTTAAATTTTGATTAGGCAGAATAACCTCATCTTCATAAATCTCCATGAATGAACATTCATATACTTTTCTGCTTGTTTTGGTCTCTTCTTTCATCGTCAACCTCGTTCATTTATCTATTAACTGTCTATGTATTAAAAATTTAAAATTGAATATTTCGATATTTTTTAACTTCATCAACAATTAGATTACCACCATATACATCGTAGGTAACAATAGCAGGAAAATCGATAACCTCAAGCTTATAAATTGCTTCAGCTCCCAAATCAGGATAGGCAACCACTTCACTCTTGACCACTTTTCTTGATAAAAGTGCTCCGGCTCCACCAACTGCTTGTAAATAAACAGCTTTTTGTTCAATCATGTCTTTAATAAAGGCATCACTTCTGTCACCTTTGCCAATCATGACCTTAAGCCCTTTTTTCATTAAAGGTAGGCTGTATGCATCCATTCGATAACTAGAAGTTGGACCACATGAGCCAATTGGACGATTCGGTTTTGACGGGGTCGGTCCTGTATAGTAAATGACCTGACCGGAAAAATCAATGGGAAGCTCAAATCCTGATTCAAGAGCTTCAACCATACGCTTATGTGCAGCATCACGTCCAGTATAAAGCGTTCCAGTTATATAGATAATATCTCCAACTTTCATATTTAGGATATCATGTTTTGTAATCGGTGTTTTTAGTTTCATTTCATACCTCCTATAGCATGATTGACTTATGTCTTGAAGCATGGCATTGAATGTTAATCGCAATAGGTAAAGAAGCGAAATGGCAAGGATAAGCACCAATTTTAACTGCTAAAGCCGTTGTTGTGCCTCCAAATCCCATCGGACCAACTCCCAATCGATTAATCTCTTCTAGTAATTCCGTCTCAAGTTGAGCAAGAATAGGATCGGGATTAATGTCATGTAAATCACGCATTAATGCTTCTTTTGCAATCAATGCTGATTTTTCTAGGTTACCCCCAATACCAATCCCTACAACAAGCGGTGGACAAGGTTTGCCTCCAGCATAAAAAATGGTGTGAAGCACCAATTTTTTAATGCCCTCAATCCCATCAGATGGGATGAGCATTTTAACGAGACTCATATTTTCGCTTCCTCCACCCTTAGGGGCGAGTGTGATTTTTATTTGGTTGCCGTCTACCAATTTGATATGAATAATTGCAGGAGTATTATCGTTTGTATTTCCACGAGAAATGGGATGCAATGCAACAGACTTGCGAAGCAGTCCTTCATGATAGGCTTGTCTGACACCTTCATTGACGGCATCATAGACATCACCGTTGAAATGAACATCATATCCAACTTCTAAAAAAACAACCACCATGCCCGTATCTTGACACATCGGTTCATGTGCTTCAAGAGCAATTTCATCATTTTCGATAATTTGCTCTAAAACATTTCTCCCTATCTCGGATTTCTCTTTTTTTATTGCTTCTCTAAGCTCATCAATAAATGATTTTCCAATGTTGCAATTCGCATCCAAAGCAAGGGCTTTGATCGTGTTTGTTATCTCTTTAATATCCACATTTCTCATACATTTCACCTACACATATTATATCATTAAAAATCTTAAACGCAAAACAACGGATAACTGTTGTTTTTTTTTGCTCTTTGTATTAAAATACAAGTGTGTGAAAACGTTTTATTTTTTTTGAAAAAAATCCAGATTAAGAGCAATTTGACCGGAGGAAAAATGAAATCCATAGTTATTGGCGTTATCGGAGCTGATGTTCATGCTGTCGGAAATAGAATCATTGAGTACACGTTAACACGAGAAGGATACAACGTAGTCAACGTTGGAGTGTTAGCGTCTCAAGAGGATTTTATAAATGCAGCGATTGAAACATCGGCTCATTTAATTTTAGTCTCATCCTTATACGGGCATGGTGAACTGGATTGCCGTGGCATGAGAGATAAATGTAATGAGGCTGGGCTTGATGGTGTTTTATTGTATGTTGGAGGAAATATCGTTGTTGGCAAACAAGATTTTATAGAAGTTGAAAAGCGATTCAAGGATATGGGATTTGATCGTATTTATCCACCAGGTGTCACAATTGACGATGTTTTGCAAACGATTAAAGAAGATTTGGGAGAATCATAATGCCTAATTACTTATTGGTTGATTTTGGATCAACATTCACGAAATTGACAGCTGTGGATTTGGATCGTGAAGATATCATTGCTACTTCTAAAGCGATAACTACTGTAGATACCAATATTGTTATTGGGTATGAAAAGGCTTTGGAAAGACTATATGAGAAAATTGGATCAAAAATCGATTTTGATCGAATTATTGCTTGCTCTTCTGCTGCTGGCGGCTTAAAGATGGTCGCAATTGGTCTAGTTGAAGAACTGACAACCGAAGCTGCCACTAGAGTTTGTCTAGGTGCTGGAGCCAAGGTTGAGCTTGTTTTGTCACATAATATCAATAATGCCGAAGTTCAAAGTATTCTAGATAAGAATATAGATATCGTGCTACTTGCTGGAGGAGCAAATGGAGGAAATTCTGAATGTGTCATTCATAATGCCAAAAAACTGGCAAATTCTTCAGTCATTGCACCTATTGTATTTGCTGGAAATAAAGATGCAGCAGATGAAATAACAGAAATTCTATCAGCTGCAAAAAAGGATTTTTATATTTGTGAAAATGTAATGCCACGTCTTAATGTGTTGAACATTAACAGTGCTAAAGATAAAATCAAGGAAATATTTGTTAAAAATATTATAGAAGCAAAAGGAATCAAAAAAATAGAGAAAACCATCGATAGAGTGGTTGTGCCAACTCCAAATGCCGTATTAATGGCTGCAGAACTACTTTCGACGGGTTTTGACAATGAATCAGGGTTAGGTGATTTAATGATTGCTGATGTTGGTGGTGCAACCACAGACATCTATTCAATGGCTGCTGGTTTACCTACTCAGATGAATGCGCTACTCAGTGGACTCGAAGAGCCATTTGCAAAAAGAACAGTTGAAGGTGATTTGGGTATGCGCTATTCTGCCCTTGGAGTTTTAAGTGCAATGAGCCCCTCTGAGATTAGCCATTTCAATAAAAAGGGCATTGATATAGTCATGGAAGCAACGAATAGATTTAAGCATATTGATTTTATTTCTGAATCTGATCATGATTATATCGTTGATGACATCCTTGCTGCAAGATGTATAGATACAGCAACCTCAAGACACGTAGGTACACTTAAAGGTGTTTATACACCTATGGGAATTATGTATTATCAAGTTGGCAAGGATTTAACAAAGGCAAATTACTTCATAGGAACTGGTGGTGTTGTCATCAGCAGTAAAGATCCTGTTAAGATGCTGAAAAGAGCAACAAAAATTGAAAGCAGATCCATGGAGTTAAGACCAAAAGCACCAAAATTCTTACTCGATAAAGCTTATATTTTGTCAGCAATGGGTCTTTTAAGCATGGATCATCCTGAAATAGCTTTGAAAATTATGAAGAAACACATCACTGAAATTTAGGAGAAAAATTATGCAAGTCGTTAACAAGAAATGGCCGCTCGAAAAATTTTTAGAGGTTCGTAAGGAAGTCTTATCATCATGGCCTACAGGCAATGATCCATTATTAGACTTGGATGTTGCTGTTGAAACGCTACGCAATGTTCCCCCACATAAAAATTTCGCATTAAAATTGATTGAAGCAAAAAAACAGAAAAGAACTTATTTACAGCCAAGAGCCGGAGTTGCATTACTCAATGAGCACATTGAATTGATGCAATATCTAGAAGCAGCAGGGGCTGATTTTTTACCTGCAACTATTGATTCATATACACGACACAACAGATATCAAGAAGTTGAAGAAGGTATCAAAATGAGCGTTCAAGAGGGCAGGTCACTACTCAATGGTTTTCCTGCAGTCAATCATGGTGTTCGCGCATGTAAGCAAGTACTAGACTCTGTTAATGTACCTCTTCAAGCAAGACATGGTACCCCTGATGGAAGATTACTAGCAGAAATTATCCATGCAGCAGGTTGGACTTCCAATGAAGGAGGGGGCATTTCTTACAACTTACCTTATGCAAAAAACATATCGATTGCAGATTCTCTTTATTATTGGCAATATTGTGATCGCTTAGTTGGATATTACGAGGATCATGGCATTAGTATCAACCGTGAACCATTTGGACCTTTGACAGGAACACTCGTTCCCCCTTCAATTTCAATAACCATTGGCATTATTGAATCACTTCTTGCAGCAGAGCAAGGAGTAAAAAACATTACTGTTGGTTATGGGCAATGTGGAAATGTCATACAAGATATTGCTTCTATTAGGATATTACAAGAACTCACAGAAGAATATTTAAAAAAATATGGCTATGAAAATATGACAGTTACAACCGTTTTCCATCAATGGATGGGTGGATTTCCACAAGATGAAGCGGCAGCAACTGGTTTGATTTCCATGGCATCAACTGTCGCAGCACTTTCTGGTGCGACAAAGATGATTACTAAAACACCTTATGAATCCATTGGTATTCCCACCAAAGAAATCAATGCATATGGCATTCGTGCATCAAAAATGGTTGTTTCCTTATTGCAAGATCAAAAATATCCAGCAACAACAAAACTGAAAAATGAGATGAAACAAATTCGCAAGGAAGTTGAGTCACTTCTAACAGAAGTTTATAAACTTGGCAATGACGACCTAGCTGTAGGAACAATCAAAGCATTCGAGATGGGAGTTCTTGATGTTCCCTTTGCTCCAAGCAAGCAAAATGCAAATAAAGTTCTACCCGCTAGAGATAATGAGGGTTGCGTTCGCATCTTAGAATTTGGCAATCTCGGAATGAATCAAGAAATTAGAGAATTTCACAAGGCTAAACTAAAAGAAAGGTCAAGAGTTGAAGGCAGACCAATCACCTTCCAGATGACAGTTGATGACATTTATGCCGTCAGTCAAGGTCAATTGATTGGCAGACCAGCAAAAAACAAAAATAGAACATGAAAATTATTGACGTAATTCTAACCAAATCTTATACAGGATTCTACTTTGATGATCAAAAAGCAATCAAACGCGGAGCAGATCATGATGGATTTCTATATGTCGGAAGTCCAATGACATCTGGCTTTGCAAATATTAGAGTTCCTGGTGAAGCTATCTCCATCCAACTCATTCTCGAAAATGGTGATATTGGAATTGGCGATTGTGCTGCTGTTCAATATTCAGGTGCTGGAGGAAGAGATCCTTTATTTTTAGCAGGAGATTATCTTCCTTGGATAGAGCAGCATATCAAGCCACTACTCATAGGTGAAGATGTATCTATCTTCAAGATGCTTTCAGAAAAATACGACCATATGCAAATCAATGGCCAAAGAATGCATACTGCAATCAGGTATGGCATTACACAAGCTTTACTCAGTGCAGTAGCCATATCTACTAAAAGAACTCTTGCAGAAGTCATCAGAGATGAATATAATCCTGAATATAAACAACTAAAGAGAGTTCCTATTTTTGCTCAAACAGGTGATGACCGCTATACCAATGTTGATAAAATGATTCTCAAAGAAGTAGATTCATTACCTCACGCACTGATTAATAATGTAAAGGAAAAATTGGGGTATAGAGGTGAATTGTTACTCGATTATGTTAAGTGGTTGAAAGAACGCATCCTCAAGTATAGACAAAATGATAAATATATGCCAATTTTGCATATTGATGTTTATGGGACGATTGGTATTGCTTTTGATAATGATCTTGATAAAATCATAAGCTACATCAAATCACTAGAAAAAGTCGCACAACCATTTAAGATCAGACTCGAAGGACCTATCGATACTGGTGATCGTGAAGGAACAATGATTGCTCTAAGAGACATCAGAAAAAGAATCGATGACGAAAATATCGGTGTGGAAATTGTTGCTGATGAATGGTGCAATACTCTAGATGACATTAAGTATTTTGCAGACAATAAGGCAGGACACATTTTGCAAATAAAAACACCTGATTTAGGTGGTTTAAATAATATTGCTGAGGCAATCATCTATTGTAAAGAAAATCATATTGGTGCATATTGTGGTGGAACATGCAATGAAACTAATATTTCAGCAATCGCTACAACCAATGTCGCCATTGCTTGTCAAGCAGATCTATGTTTAGCCAAGCCAGGTATGGATGTAGACGGTGGTTTCATGATTGTAAAAAATGAAATGGAACGCGTCATTGCACGATCAAACGCAAGAAAATAGGTGATTTGATGAAAATAGCATCAGCTGGTACATTTGAATCAAATGATTGCTTAATTACCGTAAAAAAACAAACAGGCATGACTATCGATATTAAAAGCATTGTGTATGATCAATTTAAAGATCAGATTAATAGAGTGATTCAAGACACTTTAAAAGAGCTCAACATAAAAAATATCCATGTAACCATAAATGACAAGGGAGCACTAGATTATACGATTAAAGCTAGATTATTGACTGCTATAAGAAGGATGAGTGATGATCATGCGTAGAAGTCTATTATTTATACCTGCAAATTCTCCAGCAATGTTACAAAATGCTGATATTTTTGCTGCTGATGGAATTATCTTCGATCTTGAAGATGCAGTCATGCTTTCTGAAAAGGATGCAGCTTTATTTTTACTAGAGCAATTTCTCAAGACTTTTCCAATAGAAAATTTTGAAGTTATCGTTCGAATCAATAGTTTGGAAACCCCTTTTTCTAAAAATGATATTGAAACGATAATCAATGACAAAATTGACACAGTTATGCTTCCAAAAGCTACATATAAGGATACCCTTTATTTATCAAAGCTACTTGATAAAATTGAAAAACAAAAAAAGATGACCAAAAATATTGGAATTGTGCCAATCATTGAAAATGCACAGTCTGTTATAGAGGTTGGACAAATTGCTTCTGTGAATCGTGTCAATGGCCTCTTACTTGGTGGTGAAGACCTTGCAACAGACTTGGAAATTGAACGGACTGAGATTGGTCTTGAGATTCTTCTATCGAGAAGTCTCGTTGTTTTAGCTGCGAAAGCACATCAAATCGATGCTATTGATACACCATTTACGCATACTCAAGACGAGAAAGGCTTAATGAAGGATTCAATAAACGCCAAAAGTTTAGGTATGACTGCTAAGGTTTGTATTCATCCAAACCAAATTGATATTGTGAATACTGTATTCGTCCCCACTCAACAGGAAATAGAGCATGCTAAAAAAATACTCCAGGCACTCCTTTTAGCTGAAAAGGAAAAGAAAGGTGCTTTTTCTGTGGACGGTAAAATGATTGACAAACCAATTATTGAACGCGCAAAAAAATTATTGGAAAAAGCTGAGAAGTGGCATCTCCTATAGGTGAATCATGAATAACTCTTTGAATCGTCATGTACCTTTAGGGATGATTCCTTATCAAGGTGCTGATCATTTCCTTAAAATTAAAAAAAGACCTTTAATTTCTAAAGTGTTGACAACAAACACCAAGAAATCAGTCGAAAATCTATCAAAGTTATTTGATATGATACCCATTCATGATGGGATGACTCTTTCTTTTCATCATCATTTGAGAAATGGTGATGGTATCATGAATATGGTTTTCGAAGAAATTAAAAAGCGTAATTTAACAAATATGACACTTGCTCCTAGTGCCATTTTTCCGGTTCATGAACCTCTTGTAGAACTCATCAAAAATAAGAATGTAACTCAAATATATACGAATTATATCAACGGACCGGTTGCTGATGCTATCTGTCAAGGATATTTAATGGACTTACTTGTCATGGATACACATGGCGGACGACCAAGAGCGATCGAATCAGGAGAATTGATTATTGATGTGGCATTTATCGCAGTTCCAAATAGTGATGATGAAGGTAACGGTAATGGTATTGATGGTCCAAATGCATGTGGCACATTAGGTTATGCAATTGCTGATATGCTCTATGCAAAACATAAAGTAGTCATCACTGATCATTTAGTTAACAAGATTGACCCTATTGAAATTGAGGCCCAATATATTGACTATATTATTAATGTCGATAAGATTGGGGATGCTTCTGGTATCGTTTCTGGTACTACGAAACCTACAAGAGATCCAGTTCAGCTCAAGATTGCCAAAGATACAGCGCGCTTAATTGAAGAACTGGGTTACTTAAAACAAAATATGAGTTTTCAAACTGGAGCTGGCGGTACCAGTCTAGCTGTTGCTGAAGAACTAAAAAAGAGCATGATTAAACATAACATCAAGGGATCATTTGCCTCTGGTGGTATTACAAGTTACTTAGTAGAGATGCACGAAATTGGCTTATTTAAGCGATTATACGACGTTCAGTGTTTTGATCATGAAGCTATTTCTTCACTGAAAAGAAATCCAAATCATCAATTCATGAGTGCTTCTAAGTATGCAAATCCACTGGAGAAATCAGCGATGGTAAATGATTTAGATATTGTTATTTTAGGTGCAACTGAAATTGATTTAAATTTCAACGTCAATGTTACAACCGATTCAAAAGGAAAAATAATTGGTGGATCTGGCGGTCATGCAGATACCGCTTATGGTGCAAAGCTTTCCATCATCACGACCAACTTGATGAAATCGAGAACCTCCATGGTTAAGGCGCAAGTCACAACAGTAACAACACCTGGAGAGTCTATCGATTGTCTTGTGACTGAAAGAGGTATTGCGATCAATCCTAAAAGAACTGATCTTTTAAAGAAGCTTGAACATTCGGAGTTAAAAATTTTGACGATTGAAGATTTGCTAAACAAAGCACATCAAATGATTGGTAATCCTCAATCTATTTTGCATGATGATCAAGTGGTAGGAGTGGTTCGTTATCGGGATGGAACAATCATCGACAGTATATATAAACTTAGGAGTGATCATTCATGAATTATCAGATGAGAGATTGTATCACTCCAAAAGAACTTGAAGATGTGAAACAGTTACTTGAAAAACAAGGACTTCGTTTCGAAGACAAGGTTACTCTTTCCATTGGATTCTATGATGAAAATCAATTGATAGCTACTGGGTCTCTTTATGAGAATGTGATTAAAATGATTGCTATTGATTCTTTTTATCAAGGAGAAAATTTAACGGCACTTGTTTTAACAACCTTAATCCAAAGACTGAATGCAAAAGGTATTGAAAAGTACTTTCTTTTTACTACACAAGAAAGTAAACATTATTTTGTTGATTTCGCTTTTTCACTTATCTATGAGAATCAGAAGATTGTTATGTTTGAAAACAATATCAATACCATTGAAGAAAAATTAACGAAACTGAAAAATGATTTAGCTTTATCTCATGGAACAAAGGCTGCCATTGTCATGAACTGTAATCCAGTGACTTTAGGACATCTATATCTGATTGAAACATGTGCCAAAAGTAATGATCATGTTATCATCTTTTTAGTTGAGGAAAACAAATCTGTTTTTTCTTTCGAAACTCGGATGATGCTCTTGAAAAAAGCAACAAAACATATGACTAATGTTCATATACTTCCCTCAACGGAATATATCATTTCTTCAGCTACTTTTCCAACCTACTTTCTAAAAGAATTAAACGAGGTTTCTTTACTCTTTATGGAACTTGATATTTCTATTTTCCTTCATTTCTTTATGAGAATCTTTGAAATTGACTATAGATATGTAGGTGATGAACCCCTAGACCCTACAACAAATGCCTATAATGAAACAATGAAACAAATCCTGAAAGATCAGTTGATTGTCATCAACCGTTTAGAAAAGAATTCAGTTACAGTCAGTGCTTCACTTGTTAGAAAACTAGCAAAAGATCATCAATATGAAGTATTGAAATCCTATGTTCCAAATGTTACATATCGCTATCTCAAATCATCTAAAGGTAAGGCAATTTTTGATGAAAAATGATCCGCTAGATGCACGCGAAAATAGACTCAATGAGATCAATCATCTAATGACTCCAGATAATACAATCATTCTTGTCAAAGCCAATATACCTGGTACAAATAAAAATATCCGTGAAGCGCATCTATTGGTGCGCTTGTTTTGTCTGAAAATTCAAAATCTATATCCGCTGAAAAAAGCAGAAATAAAAGTAAGTCCTGATGGTCCTTATTGTTTATTTGCAGTGGATACAAATAATTCGCTTGATATTAAAAAGCATATGGTAATGATTGAAGAAACCCATCCATTAGGCCGTTTTATCGATTTAGATGTTTTTCATTTGAATCAATTTTCTTTATCAAGAACTGATTTACATATCCCAAATCGTAAATGTTATCTATGTAATCAAGATGCTTTATTTTGTTCGAGAAATCAAACTCATCCTGTGGATTCATTAATCGGTTTTATTGAAAATCAGGTTAGGTCATATTTAAGAAATATCGTCACTAAAATCGTTCATCAAGCAATCATTACTGAATTAAATCTAGATGACAAGTTTGGTCTTGTTAGCAAGAGTTCTCAAGGGTCTCATCAGGATATGGATTACCTATTGATGGTGAAAGCTGAAAAAGCAATTCTGCCATATCTTGTTGATCTTTTTGAAGTTGGGTTTACTTCTGATCATCTAAGTAACCTTCTTGAGCAAACAAGACCCATAGGAATAGCTGCGGAGCAAGAAATGTTACAGATGACTCAAGGGGTTAACGCATATAAAGGATTAATTTTCATTTTAGGACTTGCGCTTCTTGCAACAGGATATGCTTTAAGTCACCAACAAGATTTTTATGGTATTTATTCAAACGTCAAAATCATCTCTGAAACGATCCTAGATGATTTCAAAAAAGATCAATTAACTGCAGGACATAAAGCATATCAGACCTATAAAATGACAGGTATACGTGGGGAAGCCTATCGGGGGATTTCATCAGTCCAATCAGCCATGAAGCTCTTAACTGATGATGAAGATTTAACATTGAGGAATGTGCTCAAATACCTTATTTTAGTTTCAGAAGACACTGTCTTTCTCAAGCGAGCTGGTAATATTGAAAATTATAACGAGATTAAAGAAGAGTTAAAACAAACTGACGTGACTCAAATCAATCAACTCAAAGCTTTTAACAAAAAAATGATTCAAAAGCATATTAGCTTTGGTGGAGCAGCTGATTTACTTATTGTTGCTATCTTTCTAAACTTAATCCGAAAAGAATTCTATTAAAAAGACAAAAACTGAGTAAACAAGTCTTTGTCTTTTTTTAATGCTTTTGTTTTAGTCAAATATTGATATTCGTCTTTCTATAGTGCTTCAGATACGGATTTACCTTGCATGTGTAATATCAAATAATCTGGACCACCAGCTTTTGAGTCAGTTCCACTCATGTTGAAACCACCAAAAGGTTGGTAACCCACGATTGCTCCTGTACATTTGCGGTTTAAATAGAGATTACCAACATGGAAATCTCTTCTTGCTTGTTCCAAATGCATCCGGTTTTTAGATATCACTGATCCAGTGAGACCGTATTCGGTATTATTGGCGACCTTAATGGCTTCATCAAAAGATTTTACTTTAGAGACAGCTAAAATCGGTCCAAATATTTCTTCTTGCATTAGAGTGGAATTAGGATCTAAATCAATGAAAATGGTTGGATCTACAAAGTAACCAACTGATTGATTAGCCTTACCACCAATAACACATTTGCCTTCACGATGACCGATATCAAAATACGAAGTCACCTTTTCAAAAGCTTTCTTGTCATTTAGGGGTCCCATAAAGATACTTTGTTCTTCAGGGTTTCCTACTTTAATCTGTTCAGTGAGCTTAACCATCTTTTCAATGACGACATCATAAACATCCTCATGGATAATTGCTCTTGAACATGCACTGCACTTTTGACCGGAAAAGCCGAAGGCAGATTTGACAATTGATTCCGCAGCTAAATCAAGATCAGCTTCACGATCGACAACAATTGCATCTTTACCACCCATTTCAGCAATGACTCTTTTCAACCATATCTGACCTGGATTTACTTTTGCTGCTTTTTCATATATTCCCATACCAACCTGTTTAGAACCTGTAAAGGAAATGAATCTAATTTTGGGATGTTCAACGATATAATCACCAATTTCAGCACCACTTCCAGGTAAGAAATTGACAACACCGTTTGGCAATCCTGCTTCTTCGAGAACTTCAATGAATTTATATGCGATGACTTGAGTCGTGCTTGCTGGTTTAAGCAGTACAGTATTCCCTGATACAATTGCTGCAGAAGTCATCCCCGAAAGAATTGCTAAAGGAAAATTCCAGGGTGAAATGATCGCACCAACACCAAGTGGAATATATTTATATTCATTGCGCTCGATATTTCTTCTACTCAAAACAGCGTCGTCTACTCGGTTGAGTACAATCATTTGACGTCCATAATATTCAAGAAAATCAATCGCTTCTGCAACATCCGCATCAGCTTCAGGCCATGGTTTGCCTGCTTCTTTGGTCATTAATGCACTAAATTCAAATTTTCTTCTTCTGATGATCGCTGCAGATTTAAATAAAACATCAGCTCTTATTTCTGGTTTGGTATATTTCCAAGTTTCAAATGCTCGAAGAGCAGATTCAATCGCAAGATTTGTTTCAATTCTTGATGCTTGTGAGATGGTACCAACAAATTCCTTAAAATCAGATGGATTTAAGGATGTCATTGATTTAGTGGTTTTAATGCGTTCTCCATTAATGATGAGATCGTAATGTCTCCCTAAATACCCTTGAACAATCGCTAATCCTTGTTCATACTTCTTGATATTCTCTTTGTTTGTGAAATCTGTTAGTGGTTCTGTCTGATAAGTATAAATCGCCATATGATTACTCCCTTTCTATACAACTGATTTTTCAATATGATTTACATCTATATTCTTAAAACGATCTAAATGAAGTGAAGTCATATCAACTGTTGGCTTTTCGTTTAAAATCATTTCACTCAATAATAATCCTGTCATCGGTGCAAACATGAATCCATGACCGCTGAATCCACATGCCATGTAGAAACCTTCAAGTTGATCCGTATCACTGATGATAGGTTGACGGTCAGGAGACATATTATAAGATCCTCCCCATTGCCTAATCACACGAAGATTGCCAATGAGTGGTACGACATCAACCACAGTTTTTGCTATTTCATCTAAAAATTGCCATGAAGATTCCGTATCATGTCCTTGAGGAACATTTGGTGTGCCTCTACCAATCAAAAATGAACCGTGTGGTACTTGCTGACAATAAATGTTTTTAGAAAATGAAATGACCATAGGTCCTTGCATTTTTTCAATAGGTTCCGTAGCAAGTATTTCATGATTTTCTGAATAGACAGGAATCTCTATACCAGCAAGATCTCCGATTTCTTTTGCATATCCACCTGCAGCATTGACAACAGTTTCTGTTTGATAAACTTCTTTATTGGTTACAACCTCAACGATTTTGTGTTCAAGAGTTTTAATCGTAACTGCTTCTTCAAAAAAGGAAAATGTGACACCCAGTCGCTTTGCAGCCAAGTAATATGCTTCTGTTATCTTAAATGGATTCAAATGACCATCTGTCTGACAAAATGTAGCACTTATAAAAGCATTGGGATTTAAATGTGGCACAATTTTTAATGCCTCTTCAACCGTCAATTGTTTGGATGGGATGCCCAGTGAATTTTGTAGCATTATATTTTTAGTAAACTGATCATGCTCATCTTGAGTCGTAGCAAGAATTAGATAGCCTTCCTGTTTGAACTCCAGATCGCCTTCATATTTTAGTATTTTCTTTGCATTTGAGAAGAATTCTATACTCATTTTCGCTAGAACACAGTTGATTTCAGTCGCCCACTGTTGTCTAACACCAGCACCACAGCGTCCTGTAGCTCCATTTGTGAAATACCCCTTATCAATGACATGAATGGCTTTTACACCCTTTTTAGCAAGATTATAAGCGATACTAACACCACTGATACCTGCACCGATGATCAATACGTTAGTTTTCATCTTCTTGATCCTCCGCAATCATCTTGAGTAGCACGCCCATTGTCATAGGTCTAACTTTTTGGATAGCAACATCTTCAACCGGGACCTGTAAATACTTGCTTATTTCTCTTTGAATGAGATGCCCACATGTATTTGCTTGGCATGGTCCCATGCCAACTCGTAAAAGTCGCTTTAGATCTTCAAAGGTTGTATATCCTTCTTCAAGTAAATCATGAACTTGTTGTAAAGTGATGTCTTCACAACGACAAATAATGATATTATGCTTATTCATGTTTAGCTCTTATGGTAACAAAATTATAAAGGTAATCTATAGGTACTAAAACTGTAACCTGCAAGGTATGATCTTGTTTTTTATTGAATAAAACACTTTGGATTTTCGCATCACAGATGACATCACCACTGCGATTGATACCATGCCATATTTCATCCTTTTTTGGATAAGGTAAAAATTCATAAGGAAGTTTGAACATTGCTTGATCTTTTATGATCTGTGCAACAATAATTGCCAGTCCAGGACAGCTAGTCACACAAATACCGCAACCTGTACATGCCTCAACAATCAATTGTGGTTGTAGATTTATATTAGATCCTATCGAAATTGCATCAAAAGGACAGCTTGTTTCACACGGATTACAAGGAATATCTTCATAACACTCGAGAATTGCTTTTGGACGCAATAATGCTTTTGCATCAGGAAATCTTGACAGCACTTGTGCTTTTGTCGGTATACCTCTATGATTAAGCATGTGTGTCACCTTCTTTTAATTTACTGAGTCCTACTTTAGTCTTTTCTCCAAATGGACCATCTCTTAGCAATTTGAGTTGTTCTTCATAGTATTGAATTAATTTTTCATGATTTGGATGGGGATGATTCAAGTGTTTGGCAACAAACAGTCCAGTCATATAACCTTCCATCATTGCTGAGCTTGCCTCTTCAATACCTACAGCATCACCACAAACAAATATGGAGTCTTGTGTTGTTTGGTTGTTATCATCGATAATAGGAACAAATCCACCTAGTTCAAAAACAAATTTCATGCGAGCTCCAACCATCGATAAAAGTTGATGCATTGGTGATAGCCCGACTGAAATGCAAAGAGCATCAATTTCAATGATTCGACTCGTATTAGGTAATTCTTGCCATTTCTCATCTAAAGATACGATTTCAATTGCCTTAATTTCTGTTTCTCCAATTGCCTTTTTGACTGTTGTTGATGTCAAGATTGGAACACCTAGTCTAGTCATTTTTGAAGCGTGAACCTTATACCCTCCGATGGTAGGTGAAGCTTCAATGATGGCTTTGACCTTGACTCCGGCTTGCATTAGCTGATAGGAAACAATAAGACCAATGTTCCCACTTCCTATCATGACAACTTCTTTTCCAGGTAGAACTCCATAATTATTCATGAGCGTTTGTGTAGCTCCAGCTCCATAGATTCCAGGTAAATCATTATTTTCAAAAGCCAAAAACTTTTCACTTGCTCCAGTAGCAACAATGATTGATTTCGCTTGATATCTCACATATTTTTCGTTGTTTAAAACAGTGACAACCTTATCTTTATACAATCCAACAACAGTAGCATTAATCAATATCTGCAAATTTTCATAATTTTTCAAATCTTTAACTAATTTCTCTGCAATATCAAATCCTCTAGTTTTTGCATACTGATCCTTAGAACCAAAGAATTTATGAGTTTGCTTGACAAGTTGACCACCGAGTTTTTCACTGCGATCAATAATCAAAACAGAGATTCCAGCTTCCAAAGCAGTTTTAGCTGCACATAGACCTGATGGCCCACCACCAATAATGATCAAGTCTTTATAGGTCATTTGATTACCCCCTTGTTGATTTGTCTTTCAACAATCATATTTTCTTCAAGGGATGTTATGCATGTTCTAACATTGGGAACTCCATTGACAATCATATTGCATGAAGCACAATTTCCGATTGCACAGTAAAAGCCTCGTGGACGATTTTTACTGATACTATAGCTGAGTGTTTTTATGCCTAAAGCATGAAGTGCTGAAGCAATCGTATCCCCATGAAATCCCATCACTTTTTCGCCTTCAAACATAAAAAAAATCGCTTGCTTTTTCGGAAAATCTAAAATTGGATGTCTTTCAATTCGCATCGCTATTACCTTTATCATATGTTATTGTACCTATATCTTATCATATTCTTATATGATATAAAAGACTATCATGAAAAACGCTTTCATTTTTTTTATGTTTATTATATTTATAATTTCTTCATGGGAAACATAGTTAGAATTGCCAAAAAAAACACGAAATTATCGTGTTTTAATTATTCTAATTGAATTAGATGACTTCATCTATGTATCTAGCAATATTCTCAGGTTCATATCCGGGAGCGAAACGATGGATGACTTTGCCTTTTCTATCTATAAGAAATTTCGTGAAATTCCACTTGATTCGATCTGAAGTTGCGAGTTTTGAGAGGATACTTGGTTTTCTTCCTCCGGTAATGTCCCTTTGAATCTCATTTCGTAAATAGATATAAACAGGGTGAGCATGATTCCCATTGACATCAAGTTTAGCAAATGTCTCAAAAGTAGTGCCATAATTCAATGTACAAAATGATTTAAGTTCTTCATCTGTTCCTGGTGCTTGCTTTAAAAACTGGTTACAAGGGAAGTCCAGTATCTCAAATCCTTTTTCTTTGTACTTCTCATATAAGGTTTCTAAAGCTGCATACTGAGGAGTAAAGCCACACTTAGTTGCTGTATTCACAACTAATAACACCTTGTCTTTATAGATTGAAAGTGACACATCTTGTTGCTTAGTATTCTTAATATTAAAATCATAGATATTCATTGATTTCCTCCTTTTTACTACATCTTCATTTTACCAAAATAAATGAATTACTCAATATTGATGCATTTATTTTTTGAAAACAAGCCTGCCTAGATGCGAATAAGAATGATTCGATCATCGCCTTGAATAGTGATCGTTTCTGATTTGTGTAAATCATTTTCAAAAATAAGGAGTTGATTATCGTGGAAATATCCAAGAACTATATATTCTTGATTCAAGCTTTCATATATCGAATGGATAGCCTGTTTTTTTGATTTGAAAACTAAAGGAAAGGTTTCATCAAAACACTCATGGGCAGTTTTGATGGTTATTGCCAGCTTATCTACATTACTCTCATTGGGTTCAATAGTCAGCAAGTCTTCATAAAATGGAGCTGTATTTTTATATAAAGCAAGCTTGCTCAATAGAAGAGATATTATTTTGTTGGAAATGATCGTATTTTTGATATTAAAATCTTTAACAATAGGGTCGTTTTTAGGATTTAATAGTTCAACGATTATATGAACATTTTTATTCGTAAGATTGCCTTCTAGGTAAATGAGATTATCAATAACATTGGCATCAAGTGCATCTTCAGCTTGGCTCTCATCACTTAATAAAAGAATAGAGGTTGATTGGTTTGATTGGTTCAATTTTGCAACAAGTTCAGAAATATCTTCATCATCAACCCATGAAGCTTGAAATTTACTTTTTTGAATCTTTTCATATTGATTGAGTGAGTCAAGAATAAATTGCAACTTATTGTTTTTACCGATAATAAATATTTCAATATCCGATGGGTTGGACATTGGTTTTGCTTTCATTTTAATCAAAGGATGAAGATGTGGGGATTTCTTCGATTTAACGTTGTCACTAAGCGATAATACAAAAAGTAGATCATCCTGAATAGTAAGGGGAATAGCGTGTGAGTTATTGCTTATACACTCATCAAACGTTGTATGTTCGAGTGCATATACTTCAGAACCTTGAAATGAAAATAATGCTAAATATACATCTTCAATCTGATTTTCAATTAAGGTTTGTGCTATGATTTGCCCAAGTCTCATATCGAAGCATATCGGCATAATGATATGCTCGTGAAGTTTATCAACTACTCTGGAAAGCGTCATAATCTTTTCTCTGCTATCAATGTGTTTAATCTCTACAACGATAGGAGGTTCATAGAGAAATTCAATCGGACCAAGTCCTAAAATAACTTTAATGACTGCTAGATCACTTTTGGACATGTTTTTATAAACCGTTTGATGACGGTCTGGATTCATGATGAGGATTGCCTTAGCTCTTTCAATTGAAATATCTAAAAGATCACTTCTCAACAATGGATCTCCGCGCTTCACCAATACGTTCATTTTCACGATACTTTGCGTAATATTTGTCTTATGTATTGCATTGATGATTTGTTTTTCAGCATAATTTTTGTCGATATCAGCCAAAATCATCACAGTGACTTCTTTATCTTCAACATAGAGTAAATCAGATACGAGTTCCGGAACTTTGCTGTTCCAGTTGAGGATGGCAATGTGGTGATCTAGATGAATTTTACCTGAACCACTATTTTTCTTTTGAACATAATCTTTAATTGCATTTGTTGTTAATGCAATAATTGTACCTGAAAATAGAATGATCCCAGTAACTAATACGATAACTGCCAAAACTAGCATATCTGGATTTTGTATACTCAAAATAGCATTAGGTGCAAGCATCCATTTCAAGCTGCCATTGGCAAATGCATCAACAAAATTACTGAATTCATCATCAATGAATAAAGCAATAACTGCAGCTATTGAAAGAATAATGAGATTGAGAATAACCATGAGTGAAATGATATAGATCAAAGGTCTTTTATATGTTTTAATGCTTATTAAGCTCTTGGCACGAGCAAATCTTTCTTTAATTTTCCACATGCTTTCACCTCTTATTTAGTTATATTATACGACAAATGGATTAAATAAAAGAAATCTAAATTCATTTTTAGCTAAAATAAGTCAAATATAACGAAAAAATATAAACAGGTGATATATACGTATCGATTACATATCAAATGCAATTGATGAAAAGTCAGTCAAAAAAACGCAATGCTGAGCACATTGCGTTTATCAATACTAATTTCCTATGATAATCTTTTTAATGTCGTCGAATCGAATCGTTAAAAGATCAAATTGAAAATAGATTGGATATTTCCTCAAAATTAAGTCTGAATTTCTCTGATTTTAATCTTCAGACTCATCTTCTTCATCTTCTTCGTCTCGTTCGTTCTCCTCATCGGGTTCTTGCTCATCGTCATCATCATCATGATCTATTTTTCTGTCTGATTCATACTCATATTCGTTTTCGCCATCAGGTCTAACAAATATTTGATATGAAGTTTGTCCTGTAATGCTGTCAATTTTAATTTCAACCTGCATTTGACCTGACTCTTCAAAACCATTTGTTATTGTTTGATATTCTACCTTTAGAATATTTTTGCCACCCTCAGTATCGTATTCAAATTCATATTGACTGTTATTTTGCCCATCGATATATTCAAAATTAATTTTTTTCTGGCCATCTTCATCTTCTATCCTAATTTTACTTTGTGATACAATTACACCATTTTCAACAATTTTGATATTATATTTGCTTTCTCCATCTTCTATTTTATAGCTTGATTCAACATAATTACTGGCATCGGAAATGGTTTTAAAAGCAATAATCTCTTCATCACCATCAATCTCTTTTTTCCCAAGAAATTCATATTGTCTATTCTTAAATAAGAAGATTCCTTCAATTGTAAATTCAACTTGATTATCTTTCTCTTGGTAAGATATTGAATTGAAGTATAGTGTATATGTCATTACATTTCCTAATAAATCTAAGGTGGTTAAGACAACTTTTGATTCATATAAAGGATTCTCTGAAATTTCATTTGTTATCGCAATACCTAGGTTTTGACCTGTGATTGTTTCAATCATTTCTAAATATGGTTCTATTGTATCAACTGTTTGAGTCGCAGCAAGCTCGTAAGCTAAGCTGAGAGCTTGATTGGTTGATACTGATGTCGCAGTATAATTGCTGATTAATGTTGCTGTTGATACAGCGGAAATTGATAATGTCTTTTGATAGACAATGTTCGTGTATGGGTTCTTAGATTCTTCAACTGGATTTGTGTTTAATAAACCGATTCCAAAGATAATCATTGCAAAAACAAACATCACACTTAAGATCATTTTAAAACCAGGAAACAGGTTGGAATGAGGTTTTCTTAAGTTTAACAAGGTGGAATCGCTTTGTTCAACAAGAACAAGACTCCAATCAATTCTAGGCATAGCAGTTGGAATATGCGATTCAATATTTTGTTTAAATAAGTTAATTATTTGCTGTTTTTTCATCATCATATTCTCCTACTTTCTTGAGTTTGTGTATCGCTTTTTGGTATATCCATATGATTGTTCCAATTGGTTTTTCAAGCAGTTTTGCTATTTCACGGTGTTTCATTTCATCAACAACTTTTAAAATAACTACCAAACGTTCATCCTCATCTAGTACTTCAATCATCTGCATAAATTGTTCTTCTTCATCGGGTCTTAGTTCTTTGCCAACTAATATTTCGTTATAGTCATTGATATCCAAACTAATCTTTCTCTTATTTTTGCGGTAATAATCAATTGCTAGATGATGTGCGATTTGCAAAATCCAATTATAAAAATTCGTGTTTTCTTTGTATTGATGAATGGAAGCAATCATTTTCATATAGACTTCCTGCATTAAATCCTCAGAAACAAAATAATTTTTAGTGATAGCAAAAATCACAGAATACACAGCTCTTTTGGTAGCTTCGTAAATATATTCAAATGCATCATCATCTTTGTTTTTGATTCTATCGATATATGATTGATTGATTACCATTCGAAAACTCCTCATGTAAATAGTGATTTCAAGAATGCAACTCTCTAATCACTATTTTACACTAGATTATTAATTCACGAGTATATTTACTTTCTAGACACTTATCTTTACACTGTTGCACCTGTAACTATGTCTTCTGTATCATTATCATCTTGATCATCATAATCGTCCTGATTGTCCTGATCGTCTTGATCATCTTGATCTTCGTAATCATCCTGATCGTCATCATCATCATTGGATTTACGTTCAGACTCATGTTCATAAGCCTCTTCATGATCTGGTTCTATATATATTTGATAGTTTGCTACTCCAGTTAATTCATCGATTGCAACCTGTACTGTAATTTTTCCTGAGTCTTCAACACCATCAAATACTGTTTGATATTTGATTTTCAAAACACTGATATCACCTTCAACTTCAACTTTGAAAGAATAGATGCTTTGATTGACGCCTTCGGTATATTCAAGTTTAATCGTAGTTTCATTATCTTCAATTTCAACTTTAATCTTACTTGATAATACGGTAATCCCATTTTCAACGACTTGAATAGAAAATTTCTTTTCATCATCTTCAATTTGATATTTTGAAATAACATAGTTGTTTTCATCAAAATAGGATTTAAAAGTCATTTTTTCTTCTCCATCCTCAATCTTTTTACTTCCAGTGATTTGATATTCAGTTGTACCGACCAATAAAATGCCATTGATTTCGTACTGTAACTCTTGTTCATCTATTTCCTCATTCAATAGAATAGTATTATAGTACATTGTGTAAACCACTGGAGTCCCGAGTAAATCCACAACTGTAAATTCACTTTTTGTTTCATATAGCTCAAGATCAGATTCACCTGTAACTACTGATAACCCGTTGTTTTGCATTAAAAGTGATTCAAACATCTCAAGAAATGGCTCAATTTGTTCAATTGTCATATTAGGGGTTTCATTACTTAAGCGACTTACAGCATGTGTTGCTGATAAAGGTTCAACTACTTTATCACTAAGCAATGCTGATGTTGAAATTGCTGAAAAAGAAAATACTTCTTCATCTGATGCAAATTCAAAAGCTTGTACAAAAGCAGATAAGCCAGTACACGAAGATAAGCCAACGACAATCATTAACATGGTGAAACTTAATAAAATTTTTTTCATTTTTCTTCCCTCTCTTTTCTTTAATCACCATATAAACGATTTTAGTAGTCTATTTTACTGGTACAAAGTAAAAAAAATATAAAAATGCATTCCATTTAGAAATGCATTTGTTGAGTATTAAGGTTAATTGCTTTTTGTAGTTTTTATTGTTTTCAACCAAGTAGTAATCAGATCAACTGTCACAGCTAAACCTAAGAAGATGCTGAAGATGCGAATACCTCGAGCAAACCCATCTGCAACTTCATTGGTAGTAATAGATAAATACTCCCCTATTTTATCAAACATTAAAATATTGAATAGATTGGGATAATTAATAAAGATAATTGCAACAATCACAGAAAATACTTTGCTCAATGTATAGATACACACCAATTTTACATTCCATGCTGCATAAAATACTTTAATCGCGCTGACAATGATGGAAAGTGATGCCGACAATATAAGTAATGGAATAAAGGCTGCAACGATTTCTTTTGTAAAAATAGGAGCAACCATCGTTGTGTTCTCATATATACCTAAATAATCTATATAGTTGATGAGCAAACTAATGAATATCACTGCAAATATAGTTTCAATCACTAGCAAAAATACGGCACCTGTTCGATTGATTTTAGCTGAGTTTTGTTTTGGTAGTTCAGGTAAATTTGAAAGCTTCCAAACTTTGATCTTTGTTTTTTCTTCTGCTTTTTCTATGCCCCAAAATATTAGAGTCACCCAAGCAAATGCAGATAGTAGTGAAGTAAATGCATTAACGATTAATTTTGAAAACACTTCTCCTATCATCTCCCAAGGTGATTGTGTAGATAGATTAAGGATTAGGTCAATAGATCCAAAAACCAATGAGACGGAAAGAAAAATAATCATGACAATCTTGAGAATACGCAAATAATCGTCAAAATATGCAGGAGAAATCAAATAACGATCCTTTGACCGATATCGATTTGCCAAAAGTCTGGGTTCGCCTAACTCTAATAACACTTTTTCGATATGATCTTCACTGCGATTCTCAGCTAGCATATCATCAATATTTGCCAGCAATTCCTTTTTAACATCCTCTTTGCTATCATCTGGCAATCTTCTGATTACGTCAAACACGTAACGATCAATTATCTGTTTCATCATTTTTCCTCCTTAAATAATTCATCCATTTCTTTGGATAATCTATACCATTCTTTTTTCAGCTCTATTAATATATCTTGACCCATCTCACTTAACACATAATACTTTCTAGGTCTTGATTCACTTGTATCCCATTCACTCACAAGTACACCTTGAGATTCAAGTCTTCTCATCAAAGGATATAGTGTTCCAGCTTCTATGTTTATTTTCTTTTCATTAAGTCTTTGAAGCAATGAATATCCATATTGATTTTCTTGAAGCTGACTGAGCACAGCAATAATTTGTGTTCCTCTACGCAATTCAACAACAAGATTGGCAAATAATGATGCATCACTCATAAATATCACCTCAACAATATTATACTGTATGTCATACACTATTGTCAATAATTTAATATTAATTTTTTATTGTAAAAAAATAAGGGCTATGCCCTTATGTAGTGTTCAAACTATCTATAGACTTGATGTATTTTCACGATTCAATAGAAAGATTGAATTCTTTGATTACATCTAACTCATTAAAATAGGCATCGATGACTGATTTGAGTGCTTCAGCTCCAGTCACTTTACCCAAGAAGCGATCTTGTGATGTAGGATGCATATAGACCAATTCAAATTCTTCATTCTTACCACTGTTGGATACTTCAAGAATTTGGTTTTTCTCGTTTTGTAAGCAGAAGAAATTGTCAGATTCCTGATTAATTAATTGATCAATGAAACGATTGAGTTCTGTTTGGTCACAATCAATTGCTTGATCCGAATGATAATTTACATCAAGTTCTTTTGCTTCACCATAAAAACGTACTACAGGTGCATTATGCTTCTTACTACCAAAAAAAGGTGATATATTTAATGATTTCCATTGAATTGAGTTAATCGGATATCCTTCATAGTCAAAGTTAAGCAATTTATATCCTTTATATGTGAGTATACCTGTTTGATGGTCTGATATACTTAAGAAAAACTGTTTTTTAACTTTAAAAGTGACTAATTTCCCACTTTCAATCTTAAATGTAACAAAATATGTAGATTTTCCATAACCGTTACTAGAAGCAATTGTTGAAGTTCCACTTGAGCTAATAAATGTTATTTCTCTATTTGTTCTTGCTACTTCAGCCTTTTCAATGACCCGTGGTTCTCTAAGTTGTCTAATGATATTTCGTATGAATGCATATAGAGCTAAAATAATAACTATTCCTGATATGCCTAATGCAATATTAACTAACCATTCCATTTAGTATCTCCCCTTAAAAACAATTTGATGAAGAAGTCTGGAAATCAAATACATTTTTAGAACATATTCCATATCAATACATTTGATAAATCAATTCTATATTACCTCAAAAATAAGTATCTTGTCAATAATGCAATATTATTCAAACGATTCAAAAACAAATAAATACTTTAGGTCTGGAATCTTTCTAGGGTTCCTTTTTTTGCAACATATCCTATCTAATTCGTAACTTACTTGACTATTCATTGTTTCCAAAAAGTTAATTTGTTATAGTGAAGGCGTAATAAAAAAATACCATGGAGGTAATGAAATGAAAAAAGTACTATCAATATTTACAATAGCAATGTTAGTGATCAGTTTAGTGGGATGTCAAGCACAGGATGCTTTATCCGTATTCGAACGTGCGGCATCAGATGAAATTAGCTTAATGGCCAGTTATGAAGCCATTGAAGAAACAGATGTGAACAATCAAACGTTAGATCAGTTAAGCTTTGAAAATATTCAGCAGCTCAGTATGACATTGGGTACCGACGATATGACCAATTTGGAAAAGATTGCATATATCAGATCATTGTTTGAAGATATTCAAATTGCTCACGCTCAAAATATATTAATCAGATATGAGAACAAAGATAGTTGGTCAGCTTTAAAATTATGTGTTCAAGCCTTTAGGGATGCAGAACTTACATTGACTGAAGATGATCAAACAATTCTATTGACTTACAAAACAGAATTTAGTATTAGACGTTTAGAAGTTATGGAAACGGTTGGAGATATTAAAGAGATGTTAATGGAGCTTAAGGGACTTTATGATCTTGATCACTTGGATGTGATTATTCAAAACTTCGAAGCTATCCTTGATATTCTTGAAATGAGATATGATCATATGTTGTTTGTCCAAGCAACACTTATTGATGTTAATTCAATACTCACAAGTTACTTAGCATAAATAAAAATGCCTATTCCATCGAGGATAGGCATTTTTTTCATCTTATTCTCTTTCTTTTTGATGAATATCAAGTTGAGGGAATGGAATTTCAATATGGTTCTTATCAAATAAAAGTTTGAACTCGCGATTCATTGATCTTGCTACTTTATATTTATCTAGCTCATTACATCTCGCAAGCACTCTTAAGACAACAGATGAATCACCAAGCTGTTCCACACCTGTATAATAAGGACCTTGCTTAATCATTGAGATCTTCTCTCCAACCTCAGTTAAATGATCTTCGATGAGTTTTTCTACCTTTTCCAAATCTTCACTATAACTAATGGAAAGTAAGCAAATTGAAACAGACAATGCACTCGATGTATTGATAGCACCTCTAATGTCAGAGTTATTGATAATCAAGACATCACCATTTTTGTCTTCAACTTTCGTGATTCTAAGACCGATTTCAGTAACCGTGCCTCTCATATCATTGATCTGAATAACATCTCCAACGGAAAATTGTTTTTCGAAAATAATGAATAGCCCACAAAAGATATCTTCAATCAAGCTTTGAGCACCAAAGCTGATGGCCAAACCTAAAATACCTGCACCAGCCAAAAGTGTGGGTGTTTGTACTCCCCAAGCACTCAATATGAGGAAAATGGCAACAACAACGATTAAGTATTTGATGAAACTGCTCATCAGTTTCCCTATCGTTTCGCTTCGTTGACCCTTTTTAGTTAAGAGCGGAACAAGAAACTGTAAGATTTTGTTAATAATCCATACAAAGATGACAATTGTTACACTTTCTAAAACAATAACATAATTATTGGAAAAGAAATCAATCAAATTGAAGAACTTCCCAATACTATTGTTTATGACTTGTGCAAAAGTTGTTCCAGGAAACAATAAACCTGCAAACATACCAAGAAACAGAAAAATGATAGTGATACTAGCTACGATAATGATTTGAAACTTTTCTTTCTTTGACTTCTCTTTGAATTTCATGTTCTTCTCCTTATTCTAGAATCGATTTTTGATCAATTAATATATAACAATAACTATTCGTTTCATTTCTTAAACCAATATCTATTCTTAGAGGAATATTACCTACCTTATTGATGATAAATGTTACTGTTTTGTAATCATCCATAGGTGTGAATCCGTATTGTCCCCCAGTAACATACATATCAAATTCATCTTGAATTTCATATATGTAATAATATGCAAGTTGGTAGTTGTGACTGGGGTCGATCACAGTTATAGTAACTTCATAATAAGTATCATATTCAATAAAACTATATTCGTAAGTGAAGGCACTCAACGTTCTAATCTCAAGAGATTCAAATGTCTTTGATTCAGTTGCTAATGTCAAGGGATTGGTATAGGTGGCTTTAATCTCGAGCACGTATTTTGTATTTCTCTTTAATCCTTCAAATGTAACCTTTCTACCATCATACATTGAAAAATCCGGTTCCTCTTGATTGGTTACATATTGCGTATCAACCGTTATGCCATCTTTTTTGAGCTTATACTCATAGATAGTGTCTTTTAAAAAGGAGAAATCTGGATACACTAATATGGTTATTGAATGATCTGTAACCTGTTCTAAATAATAGTAAGCTTCAAACATTAAAGGTGTATGGAAATATAGTTCATCCAAGAGGATGGTTTCACTATTGGCAAGCGTAGCCTCTAAATAAACATAAATATTTGCGTTCATTTGATATATATTCTCTAAAAGCAGCGAAGAGCGCCCATCTGGAACTGAAAAATTATAATATTCATAAGGTTCAGTTTCATCCATGCCAATGATTCCATAAAACAGTTGCACATCAGTATACTCGTTGAGTTCATCATAGACAATAAGCTCCAGTTCATAGCTAAGGTCATAGAGATCAACGGCATCCAGTTGAGTATACTTTAGAATTGCTCCTCCACTGTTAGGTTCAGTGACTATGCTTTTAGAAGCTAATTTCTCTTTTCCAAAACCCTTATCACCCATTACGTGCATTTGATATATCGTACCATCATTGAGTTCGGAGAATTCTCCAACATTAACACCAAGAACCAAGGGAACTGAATAATGCTCAAATTGATTTTCTAAAACAATTTCGAGACTATTAGGTTGTATTGCATTATCAGCATCAGTAATCTCAACCTGATAGACAATTTGATTTCTAAATACTTGAATTTGAGTTATTTCTGCTTTAGGGCTAGTAGGTATAGCGATAACAGCAACAATGACAGCACTTGCAGTAATCACAAAAGACGTCATCCATGATTTTAAGATTTCTAGACGTGATTTCTTTTGAAACTGTTTTTTAAATTTAGTTTTCGTACGCACGAGATGACCTCCAATCGCAAATGAATTCAAATATGGTCAACATACATTTTGTTTATTAGTTTAATTATGCGATAAAAAGCATGAAAACTCAAGAGTTGATGAGATTTTTCATGCTTTTATTCGCATTTTCGTTAATTCTCTATCTTATATAACATTTTTTATTTTTGTGCAAAATAAAAAAAAGCACGAGTGCTTTTATTTATTCTTTGATTTATACTTTTCTTTAAGTTGTTTATCCCAATACTTTTTCTTTTTTGCATGATAAGGATCCTGATGTTTGGGTTCTGCGGTAGTACTAGAAGCTTGATTGTTGTTAAAAGATTGAGAACGATAAGCATTTTTATTCTTCGAATTTGATTTGAATTGAGCATTAGGAGCATGTGTAGTTTGCTTAATTTCAACATCTGCAAACTTGACGTCTCTTTTTACGTGTAAATCTAGGTGAATGTGTTTTTCAATGTCTTTGAGGAGTCCTAATTCTTCTGGACTGCAAAAACTGATGGCAATGCCTGAAAATCCCGCTCTCCCTGTTCTACCAATACGGTGAATATAGGTTTCGGGTACTTCAGGTAAATCATAGTTGATGACATGTGATAATTCATCAATATCAATTCCACGTGCAGCAATATCAGTTGCTACTAAAACAGTTATTTGTTTAGTCTTAAAGTTCATAAGAGCTTTTTCTCTAGCAGATTGTGATTTATTTCCATGAATGGCTTCAGCGTTAATGCCGACAGCAACCAAAGCTTTTGTAACTTTATTAGCCCATTGTTTGGTTCTTGTAAAAACCAATGCTGAATCAATCGTGTTTTGCTTAAGAAGATGAACGAGAAGGCTAACCTTATCCTTTTTTGCTACTTTATAAACTGATTGTTCAATCACCTCTAGAGTAGATTCAACAGGTTGAACTGCAATTCTGACTGGATTATTCAATATTTTGCTTGCTAGACCGATAATTTCCTTAGGCATTGTAGCTGAAAATAGCATGGTTTGTCTTTCTTTTGGAATCAGCTTGATGATACGATCAACATCTTTAATGAATCCCATATCTAGCATGCGATCAGCTTCATCTAAGACAAAGTACTTAAGTCTGGTAAAATCAATAAATCCTTGATTTACTAAGTCAAGTAGTCTACCTGGTGTTGCAACTAATATATCAATGCCTCTTGCGAGTGCATCAGTTTGAGGTTTTTGTCCTACTCCTCCAAAAATAACTGCTGTTTTTAATCCTAAATGCTTACCATAGGTCACAAAGCTGTCTTTAATCTGAGATGCGAGTTCTCTTGTTGGTGCGAGCACCAACGCTTTGATATATCTTGCTTCATGTTTCTTTTGCGATTCGTGTAGTGCCTGAATGATGGGAATAGCAAAAGCTGCTGTCTTACCTGTTCCAGTTTGTGCACTTCCTAATATATCGTTACCCTGTAATAAAACAGGAATTGCTTGCTCTTGAATAGGTGAGGGTTCAATATAGCCTTCACTTGCGAGTGCCTTAAGGATTGGTTCAATAATTTGTAATGATTTGAATGTCAATTTGTTTCTCCGTTTTCTTTTATATTTTTGCCTCATAATTCCATACCATCTGGATTTTTCAATCTGAAAATGCAGGCAATACAATTTTAGATGATATGTTTGCTGTCTTATGGATGATCAAATCTATTTTGATGATTAATGTTACCATATACGCTAAACTAATGAAATGAGATTTAGCAAAAAATAAACTTTTAGTCAGCAACCCTCAATGATGGTTTCTTTTCCTTACCAATCATAATTTTAGGTTTGAAATCAATTCTTTTATAAAGATAAATACCCAGAAATGCAATCAAAATATTACTGAGTAACATTGCATACCATATTCCACTACTTCCAAGATCCGTGAAGTACTTAAACAAAAAGACGATTGGAATACGAAGTAACCATAATCTTGTCGTGCTAATAATAAATGTATATTTTGTGTTTCCTGTTCCATTAAATGTACCTATAAATGTTTGAAATATAGCCATTAATGGAAGTCCAATCAGTAAATAAAACATGTATTCATTTGTCAGTGCTAGCGCTACAGGATCTTCTTTTATAAAGAAGCTAGCAAAGAATTCTCTAAAATTCATCACAATCGCACTACCAATGATCATGATGCCTATAGAAAGTATCATTGCCTTTCTGAATGTTTCCCTAGCTCTAGGTATATTCTGGTTTCCGATATTTTGTCCCATGTATGCTGCAAGCACACCGCCAATTGCCATAACTGGATGTAAAATCAAACTACTCAATCTGTTACCCACACTAAATGCAGCTACAGTTTGTATGCCATAAGATACGATGATGCCATTCATGATCCCGAATCCTATTGCTGTAAATGCTTGACCAAAGGATGCAGGAATTGCTGTCTTTACAATTTTTCTGGTGATTTCACTTTCTAGTGCCAAATATTTTCTTGAAATTGTAATGCCTGTTTTGGCTCTAAAGAGTTGTAACAAGCCAAAAGGAATGATAACAATATTTGCAATCAGAGTTGCATAAGCTGCACCAGGTACTCCTAAGTTAAAATAAGAAACCAAAAGTGGTGTAAATATGATATTTACAATAACGGTTATCACTCCATATATGACAGGTGTTACTGTATCTCCACTTGATTGTCTAATTGCCGTAAAGGCAAAAAACAGGAATACAACAGGTAATTCAAATGAACGAATTTGCAAATATTTGACACTGTTTTCAAAAACAAAACCTGTCGTACCCATTAAGTCCATAATCCAAGGTGCTGAAAAATAAGAAAAAACATTGAGAATTATACCAGCGATAAGTGCAATTACGACAAGATGCGTTGCATATTTTCTTGCTTCTTCAATCTGTCCAGAACCAACTTGTTGACTAATGAGTGCCGTTCCTGCTGCACTTAAACCAATACCAAGTGCAATAAAAGCAAAAAGGACAGGGAACGTCAATGAAATTGAGTTAATAGCGTCTGTGCCAAAGCCTTGAATTTCACTTACAAAGTACATATCGATGACATCATGAATCGTTTTAATGAAGTTATTCAGCATCAAAGGAATTGCTAATATTAACAATCCTTTATATATATTGGGGTCTTTTAGTATTAAGTTACGCTTTTTTTCATCTTTGTTCATCATTTTCACCAACCTAAGAATTATACCATATTTATTGTTGTATGATGAAAAGATGCTTAAAATATATCGAAAATTTAAGCTATTTTCAGATCTTTACTTCCAAAAGGATGGCATGGTTACTTATAGATGCCATCTAGACTTAATAATTAGCATTATAAAATGCAATAATGAAGATTTTTTGTTATACTATTTGTAGTGAAAAGAAACATGTGAGAGGTAGCGCAAATGGAACAAACAAAGTTAGCATTAGCACAAAAACTGAAAACAAAAAATCCTGGAAACCTAAAGATGGTAATTGGTTTTGACGGATTTATCGATGAAATCATTCATGTTGTCGATAAACGGATGGATAGCGAACAATTCTCTAGAATTGAAACGATTGAAGATCTTGCGAAAAGAATCGAAAGAGCAAGTGGTCTATCAACAAATATTGAACTGGTAGCTGTTCAAAAGAAAATAGGTGGAAACGGACCCATTATGTGTAACGCAATGGCTAAGCATAATGCATCTATTCAATACATTGGTGCACTTGGTGTTCCTTCTATTGATGATGTTTTCCGTAGCATGGCAAGCAATGTCACATTGCATTCAATTGCTACTGGTGGTCATACGGATGCCCTTGAATTTAATGACGGTAAAATCCTATTAGGCAAAATGACATCACTCAATAACGTAACTTATGAAAATCTAATTGACAAGGTTGGTAAAAAAGAGTTTGTTCAATTCTTAAGTGAAGCTGATCTGTTTGCTACCGTCAATTGGTCAATGCTGCCGCATATGACAGATGTGTGGAACAAAATATTGAAAGAAATTGTACCTTTGCTACCCAAAAAAGCAAAAAAGCCTATTTTCTTTATTGATCTTGCAGATCCTGAAAAGCGTGAAGCTATAGAAATACATGAAGCACTAGGTCTATTGAAATCATTTTCAAGTCACTTTATGGTTGTGTTGGGGCTTAATAAGAAAGAAGCCTATGATGTTGCAAATGTCTTAGAACTATTCGATAACTCCAGTCTTGAAAAAATGCAGATATCTCTTGAGGATTTGAATGAAGCTTTGTACAAAACAATTGGTATCGATGCAGTCGTCATCCATCCTGTGGATCGTTCTTGCACATTTGTTAAAAACAAATTCTATGAAGCATTAGGACCTTATGTTTCCAAGCCGAAACTAACCACTGGTGCAGGTGATAATTTTAATGCAGGATTCGTCTTAGGCTTAATGCTTGACTTGGAACCTGAGGAAGCTTTATTAACTGGAATGGCAACCAGTGGATATTACGTAAGACATGCTGAAAGTCCTACTTTTGATCAACTGGTTGAGTTTATCGGAGACTGGGCTACTGATAAAATATAAAGACAGGAACTGTAACGAATGAAATCTTCATTTCGTGACAGTCCCTGTTTTTTACTAATATCCTAAAATTTGGAATTTAAGATTATTATTTATCTTTTTCTTCTAAAGCTTCTATTTCTTTTCGAATAAAAATACAGTGAGAAAAAGATACCAAAAAATCCACCTGTCCATAAACTCATCGATGCATAGAAAAAATAAATACTATAGGGAGTATCTGGTACAACCATCAAAAACATGAATATCGGAAACGATATACACATTGCCAGAGCAGGAAGTAGAAACACTCTTTTTGATCTTACTTTTCCCATTTGAAAACTAAATACTGGAATCACAATTAGGAAAAAGGCTGTAAGACTTAATAAAATGGGATCGTCTGTCATTATTCTCTCCAAGGAAAAAGTATTGTATTGCTTTCTATCGACTGTTACTGTTATATGTTCAAATGATATCTGTTTCTAATTATATTATACCAAAAATACTTAAAAATCATTGAGATGGTTGACTTTTGCTATTTTCTAAGTTATCGAACATAAGTATCTTTACTTAGATTTCAACACTCTTTTCACAATTGAGAAATTAATTTCCTAACTCTTATTTATAAAGTCTTCATTGTTAAAAAATTACCTTTATATTATATATAATAGGTGTTATAATAATGTTATTAAAATAATGTTTTTTACATATCCTACAATAATTTTTATGACTGCACAGAAAGCCCAACTTTTATAATTTAAAATTCCTTGTTTTCAACAGCCAATTTGAGTAACCTATCGAATAATATTTCATGCAACTTTCTTCGATTGAAACGATAACAAAATTCATCCAGATACGTCTG
>JBDREH010000035.1:0-67635 GCA_043819945.1 Bacillota bacterium | reverse complement strand
AGCACTTAATATTTTAAGAAAAGGTAAGCCCGATGCCTTATGGATAGGGTCTAAAGGTTGGAACACGCCTAAACGGACATACTTATTTTAGTAGGTACCGTTTGAAAGAGTATTTTTGTCTAAAAAATTACTTTTGTTCTTTAAAAGAGTCAAACAAAAAAAAGAGAGTCGTATAAAATCTAAACGACCATCTTTTAAGTATATAATTCAATTTAATAAAGCTTTTTTACAAATATCCTTGACTTAGAGGACACTTTATTGTCCTTGTATATCTTTTTCCTCAATTAAATAAAAATTCTAAAATGGGATCAATCTCAGCCAAGATAGGTACAATAATGAGTGAAACAATACTCATCAACTTGATTAAAATATCCATAGATGGCCCAGCTGTGTCCTTAAATGGATCTCCAACGGTATCACCAGTAATTGCAGCCTTATGTGCTTCTGAACCTTTACCGCCCAAGTTTCCTTCTTCAATATGCTTTTTAGCATTATCCCAAGCACCACCTGAATTGGCCATAAAGACTGCTAACATAATAGCAGAAACCAAACCACCTACAAGTAAACCACCCAAACCTTCCGCACCTAAGAAGATGCCAGCTATGATTGGGGAGAATACAGCAATCATTGCCGGAAGTACCATTTCTTTTAGTGCTGCCTTAGTTGATATATCAACACATTTTGCATAGTCCGGTAAAGAAGTACCTTCCATGATACCTGGATCGTTTCTAAATTGATTTCTAACCTCTTCGATCATCTTATTTGCTGCCTTGCCAACTGATTTAATAACGAGTGCTGTAAACAGATAAGGAAGCATAGCACCAATGAAAAGACCAACCAAGACACCAGGTTGCAAAATATCAATTCCAGTTCCTTCTGACAAACCTGCGGATTTTTCAAAGGCAAAGAATAATCCAACACTGGTCAACGCAGCAGAACCGATACAAAAACCTTTACCAATAGCTGCTGTTGTGTTACCAACAGAATCTAGTTTATCTGTGATTTTTCTAACCTTTTCATCCAGCTTGCTCATTTGAGCGATGCCACCTGCATTATCCGCAATGGGTCCATAAGCATCTACAGAAATCGTGATACCTGCTGTAGATAACATACCAACCGCAGCAAGTGCGATTCCATACATGTCTTTTGTGAAAAGGTAAGATATCACAATACCAGAAACCAAAACGATAACGGTTAGAAATGTTGATAACATACCAACAGAAAATCCTGAAATGACATTGGTCGCATGTCCTGTTAAGGATTGTTGTGCGATTTCTTTAACATGCTTATAATCACCTGAAGTATAGAATTCAGCAATAAATCCAATACCGATACCAACGATGAGCCCAGTTGCTACTGCACCAAATACACCCCATGCACGTATCCCATCAAACATGATTTGACTAAATATTAAACTCGCAAGTAACATGATACCTGCTGCAACATAAGTAGAAACACTAAGTGCGAGTTGAGGGTTATTCCAATTTTTCATTCTAACGAACCAAACTGCCATAACAGCAGCGAGTGCACCCAAGCCAGCAATGAGCAAAGGAAAAATAACAGATCCAACGATACCCGATAAAATCGAATTTGTCATAATCGTTGTGCCCTCAATGACATGATGAGGAGTAAATGAGACAAATGCATACAAGCCAAGCGTCAATGCGGAAATGATTGATCCTACATAGGATTCAGTTAAATCAGACCCCATACCAGCGACATCACCAACATTATCACCAACATTGTCAGCGATAACAGCAGGGTTTCTAGGATCATCTTCAGGAATACCAGCTTCAACTTTACCCACTAGATCTGCACCTACATCAGCAGCCTTGGTGAATATACCTCCACCAACACGTCCAAATAACGCGATTAGAGAAGCTCCAAGACCATAACCAGTTACGGTATTGACTGCATGTGTTAAAGCTAAGTATTGTTCTTTGGGATCAACACTGTTTCCACCAAATATCCAATAGAAGATAAAAAAAAGCGCAACTAATCCAAATAGTCCAAGACCAACAACTGTTATTCCTAAGACTGATCCTCCGGAAAATGCAGCTCTTAATGCTCCTGGCATACCTTGCGTGTTTGCAGCAGAAGTTGTCCTAGCATTTGCTTTTGTCGCAGTATGCATACCAATCCAACCTGCCAAACCTGAGAATAGTGCACCAACTAAAAATGCAATGGCAGATTTCCACCCTACACCTTCTGCTCCTTTGAGTGCTGGAATAAATTCAGTTAGGCTCAGCAAACTAGCAACACCTAGTGCAAAATATATTATGATACGATATTGTCTTTTCATAAAAGCCATCGCACCTTCATGAATGTACGAAGAAATTTCCTCAATGCGCGAATGATCGACCTTCATTCGTATTACTTTTCTATACAGCACATAAGCATACAATAAGGCAATTAAAGCTGAAACAGTTGCAATTCCTATAAAAATGGCTGTTGTAGAAAATTGATTAAATGACATAATTTTTCTCCTTCTTATTGTGCCTAGTAGGTTTTTGTTATATTCAGTTATTTTTCTGGGTGAAATATATATTTTTATTGTAACATATTTTTATTGAATACAACCTATCTCCTCAATTTTGTATGTATAAAGAAAAAAAACACCATGAAATTTTGTTCATAGTGTTTTGTAAATGACTATTTAAGTAATAATCTTAAACTATTTAAGATAACCAGTATGGTAGAAGTTTCATGAGCAAAAACTCCAATTGTAATTGAGAAATCTTCGAATAATGGGATTTTGAAAGCACCGAAAATATTACTTAACATTAAGATCGTAATGACGGTAATTGAGAAAATGACATTTTGTAATGTGATTCTACGCATACGCTTTGCCAATTTGATGATTTTCGGTAAATTTTCCAGCTTATCATTCATGAAGATGATATCAGCAGTTTCAAGTGAAACGTCAGTTCCAGTTCCCATTGCAACGCTAATATCAGCAATTGCAAGCGCTGGAGCATCATTGATGCCATCACCAACCATCATTACTTTTCCAACAGTTTGCTGGATTTCTCTAATTTTTCTGACCTTGTCTTCTGGAAAACAATCTGATTCAAAACTGTCGACTCCAGCTTCCTTAGCGATTGCTGCAGCAGTAAATCTGTGATCACCAGTCAATAATATGGTTTGTATTCCCTGTTTTTTAAGTGTATGCATCACGTCTTTTGCATTTTCACGAATGGTATCCATAAGTGCGGCGAACCCAACCATTTCTTTGTTTTTAACAATTGCAATAATACTATGACCAAGCCCTGTACAACGATCAAGTTTTTCCTGCATCTCAGGATGCATCGTATGATCAAATCGACCAATTTGCCAAATTTCTCCATCAAAATCAGCTTGCATGCCTCTGCCAGATACTTCTTTAGTATCAATATCCGAAAGCAAATATTTCCTATCTAATGAATCTACAATAGCTTTAGCAAGTGGATGGCCAGATTGTCTTTCGAGCGTATAGAGAATTGAAAGCACTTGTTCTTTATCGAGTGAACTGATGGTTTCAATACGTACAACTTTTGGAATTCCAGTTGTAATCGTTCCTGTTTTATCAAATACAACTGCTTTTAAACCAATAAGTTCCTCTAAATGCTTTCCACCCTTAATTAAAATTCTATGATGCGCAGCATTTGATAATGAAGATAGTGTGGCAGGAGTAATTGATGCTACTAAGGCACAAGGAGAACCTACAACTAAGACAATGATACCTCTATAGAAGGCCTCAGCAGATGATAGCCAACCAAACATCGGTGGAACAAGCATAAATAAAATAGCAAGAAGGATGACAACATAGACATAATATTTTTCAACTTTATCAATGAGAGTTTGAGATTCAGTTTTATCTTCTTGAGCTTTTTTAACAAAATCAATAATCTTTTGTACTACGGAATCGCTCGGATCTTTTGTTGTTTCAACGACTATGGTCGATTCAATATTTATTGATCCTGCATAGACAAAATCCTTGACGTCACGATAAACTGGAACAAACTCACCGGTAATTGCAGCTTGATTTAATGATGTAGACCCACTGACGATATTTCCATCGACAGGAACCATTTGTCCGACCTTGACAATAACTTTATCGTGAATTTTAATATCAGCAACTAATACTTCCCTTTCATTACCATTTTCAAACAATAAAGCTGTTTTGGGAGCTAATTTTAATAAACTAGTTAATGCTTTTTCGCTTTTTGATGTTGCATAAGATTCGAGTACTCCACTAATTGAGAAGATAAGAATCAATATGGCACCTTCTGAATAATTACCAACCAAGAATGCGCCTAGTGCAGCTAGAATCATGAGAATTTCAACATTTAACGCTTTATTTTTAATGGTGGCACGTATACCTTCCTTAGCCTTAGCAAATCCGCCGATTAAAAATGATAAACCGAATAAAATGATGACTATGAGTGCGTTAGGTGATATCGTTTTACTTAAAATAAATGCTAGTGTAATGAAGATGATTGATATACTAACTGATATGGTTTCAATAATTAGTTGTTTCTTTGTCATATAGACCCTCCTGTTGCATTTTAATACACTATCATTATAACAAATTTTTAAGGCATATTATAAATAAACGCTCTTTTTATTATAAATATGCCCACTATTTATAAAAAAAATAAATTTTCCTTGATATGATATACTAAAGATGAAAAGTATGTGAAAAAGGTGAATATATGAAGTACCCTTGGATAGATTCATTTTGCCTTCAAATGAAGGGTGTCAAAAAAGACTTCAAACTCGAATGGAAAGCATCGCGGTTTCTTATTGACTCCAAGATGTTTGCTATGATTGGCGAGAATCCACAAAAGAAAGACATTATTAGCATAAAGCTCCATCCTGAATATGGTTTATTGCTGAGAAGTGAATATCATGACATATTTCCAGGATATTATCTTAATAAAGACCATTGGAATTCAATTGATCTTAATGGAAATGTACCGGATGACTTACTGAAAGAGCTGCTGGTTCAGTCCTATGAGTTGGTATTCAACTCGTTTTCTAAAAAGCGTCAAGCTGCTATTAAAAACAGTTTATTCTAATGAATTTTACGAATAAACAAGCCCATATTTCAATCATATTTGATATACTATATTAAGAGGAGATGAGAACTATGAATTATATCTATGAAAACCATAAAATATATGTATTAAACAAGGAGGGCAAAGTTATTGTCAATGCGACATTTCCATTCATTGAAGATGGTATTGTTGTCATTGATCATACATATGTTGATCCTTCTTTGAGAGGTCAGGGCATTGCAAATCAACTCATGCATGAGGTCTACCATCACGCAAAAAAATTAGGCTTCAAAATGGTTGCTACTTGTCCATATGCCGTTGTCTGGTTTAAAAAACACAAAGAATTAAATGACATTATCGATGAAGAAATTCAAGCTCATCTTGCACCTGAGTGTCAAATATGATTAGGAGCAAGATCATATGAAAAAGCCATTATTGATTTTAGTCTCAGGTGGTTCTGCGTCTGGAAAAAGTACTGTAGTACAAGAAATATTAAATAAAGCGAGTTTGGATGAAGTTCTAATCATCAGGCACGATGATTACTACCTAGATCAGTCACATCTGCCACTCCAAGAACGATACCAAATGAATTATGACCATCCTAGATCGCTGGATAACGAGCTTCTATATGACCATCTAGTAAAACTTCTTAATGGTGAAGCTATAGAAAAACCCGTCTATGATTTTGACATGTATACGAGAAGTCAAGAAATCGAACTCGTGGAATCGAAACCTATTATCATTATTGAAGGTATCCTGATCTTGGAAAATGAAAAGATTAGAGGGTTATCGGATATCAACCTATTCGTGGAACTAGATGATGATACACGATTCATTCGTCGTATGCTCAGAGATATGAAAGAACGTGGAAGATCAATGGAGAGTATTATCACTCAATATGAAAATACAGTCAAACCCATGTTTCATAGATATATCAAGCCAACAAAGAGATTTGCGGATGTTATCATTCCTAATGATAGAAAACATGATATCGCTGTTGATTTGATTGTTACAAAAATTAAGCAAATTTTAGGAGAACGTTTATGATTTTAGTTGTTGCAGCTATGCAAGAAGAAATCAAATTAATCAAGCAACACATAATGAAGGATATTAAAATTCTTTTAACGGGTGTTGGCAAGGTGAATGCTGCAATGGTTTTGGCTGATTTTTTAGCAAAAAATGAAGTGGATGCAATCTATAATTTAGGATTTGCAGGTGCTACTCAACCTTTTGATGTAGGCGATTTAGTCATGGTGACTGAAGCCTCATATCATGATTTCGACTTATCTATTTTTGGATTTAATAAAGGACAAGTGCCTGGTTTCCCAACAAATTTCACATCAGATATGAACCTGATTAAGAAAATAGATCAGTTGTTACCCAATATTAAAACAGGTCATCTATATACAGGCGATTACTTCATGACGGAAAACTTAGACGATGCTTGCTTACTTGATATGGAAGGAACCGCTCTTTACCAGGTTGCATATCACAATCACATTCCCATCATTAGCATCAAAGTTGTTTCAGATGTTATGGGTATGGATCAACATTATCAATCTTACAAAAAATTTGAATCTAATCTAGGTGCAAACCTATTGGATGAATTATTTCAACAAGTATTTAAAGAGGTGTAGATATGAAAGGGTTACTTATATTGAGTCATCATGTTGAAGATGGTGAGGCTTTAACAACTAGAGCATTACTTATTAGAGCTGGATTAGAAGTAGTTACCATAACATTTGAAAGTACTACAGATATCATAACAGCATTTGGTCTAAAGGTTAAAGCTGATTATTTTGCAAAAGATGTTAATTTTTCAGAATATGATTTTTTAGTTATTCCTGGTGGTGGATACGTGGCCAAGATTATAGAAAAAGACGTGCATATCAAAGAACTTGCTAAATTTTTCTATAAACAAAATAAGATGGTAGCGGCAATTTGTGCTGGTCCTCGATTTTTAGGTCAAGCTGGATTGTTGGACGGCAGATCCTTTACAGCATATAGAGGTAGTGAAATCGATATGCCTAAGGGCATTTATTTACCCAGCTATAAAGCAATCAGAGATCAAAATATCGTAACTGCACGAAGCGCGGGTGCAGTATATGAATTTTCATTTGAAATTGTTAAATACTTACTAGGAGAAGAAAAAGCACACGCTTTATTAAATAGTATTCTTTATTAATTAATTCAAAACGGGCTTTAGAAAGCACAATGAAATCAAAAAGAAGTTTCAAAGCTTTGTTTTGGCCAACATTTATTGAATTGTTATTTTTTATGCTGATGGGTACTGTCGATACATTGATGCTTAGCAATTATAGCGATTACTCTGTTGGTTCGGTAGGTAACGCAAACACACTCATCATGATGTTTGGTGTCATGCTACTTGTTGTATCTAATGGTGTAGCTGTTTTAGTCTCACAATATCTAGGAGCGAAAAAAAACGATGTCGCTCACCGAATGATTGGCAATGGTCTCATTGTCAATTTTATTGTTGGATTTGTTCTTGCTTCCGTATTGGTTTTATCTGCTGACTTGCTTTTAAAGTTAGTAAATACAAAAATCATACTATTTAATGATTCAAAGACTTATCTAACCGTAATTGCTGGTTCTTTATTTTTTGTTGCTATTAGTAATGTCATTACTGCATCTCTTAGAAGTTATGGTTTTGCAAAGTATATTACCATGGTTGTTGTTATCGGGAATATACTCAATATCTTTGGGAACTATGTTCTTATTTATGGTTACCTTGGCTTTCCTAGGTTAGGGGTATATGGGGCTGCTTTATCAACTTTTAGTGTAAGAGTACTTATGATGGCAATCTATTGCTTGCTACTTTTTAAAGTCTTGAAAGTCAAAATTTCAGATATCAAATTAAATATAGAAAGTATTAAACAAATTCTAAAAATCGGATTACCAAGTGCAGCTGAGAGTTGGACATACACCATCATGCAAGCAGTTATATTAAGCATGGTGAATAACCTAGGACCTGATTTTACAACAGCAAGAACCTATATCAATACTATTTTGACCTATATCTATATTTTCAGCATTGCTTTTGCTTCAGCGAATGCAGTGATGACGGGGTACTATATAGGTGAAAGAAAATATAAAACAGCATATACTGAAACATTAAAAACAGCAATCAGAAGTTTTTTTATCGTCATGACAATGACACTTGTTATTAATCTTTCATCAAGACAGATTCTAACCTTTTTTACTGACAACGCGATTATCATTGAAACAGCAAGGAAAATACTTTGGATTGCAGTGTTTCTAGAATTTGGGCGCAGCATAAATTTGATTATGATTCAGGCTTTGAGATCTGCTGGGGATACGACATTTCCGCTTACTATGGCCCTTTTTAGTATGATTGGCCTTGCAATTCCGTTTGCATATATCTTTGGTATTAAACTGGGTTTAGGTCTATTTGGAATCTATATAGCCTACACGATGGACGAATTGATCAGAGCTGGTTTTATGTTTTTTAGATGGCAATCAAGAAAATGGGAAGCAAAGAGCAGCTATTTAGAAAAAACAGTGTAATTTAGACCCTCAAAGCACGAATGTAACCCTTGAGCAGAAAGATGAAAAAACCTGATTTTTTGGCTTGACAATTAGTAATAAATTGGTATAATTATATATGCGCTTGCATAATGGCCCGTTGGAGAAACGGTTAACTCACATGCCTTTCACGCATGCATTCATGGGTTCGAATCCCATACGGGTCACCAAAAAATTTCAAATTAGTGTATTAGTTTTAGATATGAGTTTTTATGCAAAACTCAAGAGTAGTACCCATAGCTCAACTGGATAGAGCGTTTGACTACGGATCAAAAGGTTGGGGGTTCAAGTCCTCTTGGGTACGCCATTTTTCGGGAAGTAGCTTAGCTTGGTAGAGCGCCTGGTTTGGGACCAGGAGGTCGCAGGTTCAAATCCTGTCTTCCCGACCACTTTTTTGCGGGTGTAGTTAAATGGTAGAACCACAGCCTTCCAAGCTGTTGACGTGAGTTCGATTCTCATCACCCGCTCCAAAAAGCATTGTCATAATAGCCAATTGGAGCGAAAAGAGGTAATACGATGAAAACAGTGATTTATTATTTTACAGGAACGGGCAACTCACTATTTGTCGCAAAAGAATTACAAAAACTTCTTCCTGAAACAGAACTTATACCTATAGCTGGGGTTATAAAATCTAATAACTATATTACAAAAGGGAACACTATTGGTTTTGTTTTTCCTTGCCATGGCTTAACTATCCCTATTCCTGTAAGAAATTTTTTAAAGAGAATGGATGCAACCTCCTCCGATTACTTTTTTGCCATAGCTACACGTGGAGGTACAATCTTCCGGGGTTTTCATATAATCAATAATTCTCTCAAGAAACACAACAAATATCTAAATGCGGATTTTATTATCGACATGGGATTAAATGATCCTAAATTAAATTTTTTTACCGAACCAACAAAAGATGAATTAGACGAATTAGAAAAAAATGCTCTGCAAAAATTGAAAGAAATTCAAAAAATTATTATAAATAAAGAAACACATCATTATGATGATAAAAGTGGAGTTACTTTTTCGCGTAATAGGTTTTTAAATTATACCTTGGAACGGTTTATTCCTTTTATGACACATTTCATATCACCCATGATTAAAAAATATTTTTATGCAGATTCAAAATGCACAGGTTGCGGAATATGCGAAAAGGTATGTCCCTCACAAAAAATCAAAATGGATGATAATAAGCCTGTTTGGCAGCGAAATGTTGACTGCTATCTATGCTATGCATGTTTGAATTATTGTCCTTCCAAAGCGGTTCAGATATATTCAAAGATTTGGATGAAATCCTATACAACGGAAAAAGGTCGATATCCTCATCCTTATGCAACAGTTAAGGATATTGCACAACAAAAAGAGCCCTGATTACCTCAATGAAAAAACTACCCGTGAAAGTTATTTAATGTATACCCTATGTCAAGGACTAAGTAAAAAAGACTTTAGTAATTTAAATCATTTAAGTAAGATGGTTGTTCTATTTGAGAGCGGCCATCTTTTTTATTTAATAGGAAATTCTAATGACATACATAAATCATGTACTTGGTAATATCATATTTTATGGGTATTATGAAGATAATGTAATTCAAAATTCAGCTATCTATGAGTATGATGAACTAAATCAACTAGTTGTTGAAGAAGTGAATGATCACAATCTTGATTGTTCAATTGTACGTGACACATGTTATTCGAGATATTACGAGTATGATTTTAGAGGAAATATTACTGATAAGAGAACATATGTCTATGGTGCCAGTAATATTGAAGAATCCCAAATGAATACGATTACGGGGTGGTATTTAGGCAGTGATCCTGGCTATGGATATGCAAGCACATATGCGAAATTTTATATCCATTATCCACAAAGCATTGATGTAGATGCTACAGCCATTCCTGTAACAATAGAAGGATATGGTTCTGCATATTGTTTTGAATTTTGGAAGATGACTATTTCAGGACACGATTATACTTTCCACATCAATGGTGCTGGGACATCAGCTACTTTCGATGTACCAATTTCTACACTTGAATATGATAGTGTCAATGAGCAATATAAACTTGATTGGCAATATTTATATTGGGTTGGATGTGCTAATGGAATGAGTTATTATGCACCAGGAGATGTGGAAGTGCACAATCAGATGCATGGTGGATATTCAAAACAAATTACGATGTGATATCTCATTGGAATGAAAATTATACACATTTAAATGGTGTTATTCAAACTAAGAAATCAGGAACACCATCATACTATTTTGTTGAGACACAATATCGACATGACACTTATAACATAATGAAATCTACAGGTGCAAAATGGTGGGAAGTTTGGAAACCTGCTTGGCAATTATTGGAGGCATAACAATTATTTTCTATAGGGAGGATTTATTATGAAAAAAATATATTTGATATTAATTATTGTAATGTTTTCACTATTATCCTCTTGCAAAGATCAAGGTAAAGAGTTGACTGATGAATTTTTTAGGAATTTAGAATCCACTCAGTTTTATAATACATTTGAATTTGATGGAATTAATTATGAGATATACTTGTCTGCAAATAGTGCGAATGTCTATTATGTGACAACATCTTCGACTGAATATCAAATTTATGTAAAAGAGGAAAGATCTTTCACTTATTTGCTTGATGATAACGATTCCACTGAATATGATTTGTATCGTAATACTTACCTACACTATAAATATAATAAAAATACTAAAGAATATTTTCAAATTGATAATTTAAATGTAGTTAAGATTGAAGCAGATTATTCAGGTGATAATTTGACTCAAATTTTGGAATCAATTTCAACTGATTTCGGAGAACGAGACCAAATCACATTATTTTCTAATCTATACAATGTGATTAAAGAATTGTATTTTTTATCGAGCAGCCCGATTGTTTCAGGAAATGAAGACATTCAGTATATTACATTGAGCATAGACAAACAAACTTTGATTAACCAAGGCATAGGATTCAAATCACATCTATCGCAAATTTATAATCCTGTGGATTATGCAGCAATAATAAATAGCATAGAACAAAGTCCCTTTAGTACGGTTAATGTTGGTTTGATTTGGAATAAACAAGAGATGAAACTATATCCCATTATTCAAATATACAAAAATCAAAATGAATATTATATTGTTCACCCTAGTTTGATTTCGGAATAACTATCTCGTATCAAATGTTTCAATATTTACATTTTTTATCTGAAAACAATGCAAGTAATAAAGCTAAATTTAGAACCACCAGATGTTAAAAATAACGATCTGGTGGCTTTTTTATAGTTGCATCCTGTAGGAAACTAGATGACAACCACACGGTATTTCATCTCTTTTTGATATTTTTCGTCTATATAGACACTTTCAAATATAGGTTTCTTTGCTTCAAATTCATGGCGTCTTTCGGAAAATTCTTTATCTGAATATTGGGTTGATCCCGCAATGCAGAAGACAATTTCATCTGGCTTCACAGAAAGCATCTTGTAGATAAATGATTTAAGAATTGTTTCATCAACTTTTGTAAGTGGTTCAGTTCGAGCTTGCAAAACATCATCGATGGTTTTTAATCTTTCAAGTGTATTGTGATGTTTTATGAACTCATCCTCTAACTTTGAAATCTTCTCATTGTTATCTTTGATTGCAAGTGTGTTTTCCATGTATTTGGAATTAAACAGTTCTTCAGAAATAGTTTGATATTTTATCTTCATATCAACTAAGTTAGATAAAGCAAGTTCGAGTTTTTCATTTTCGATTTCTAGTGCTTTGATTTGCGGTTGCACATCAGGAGCTTTTACAGTTGAGTGGATAACTCTTTTTATTACTGGGATGATATCAATGTTCTTCATAAAAACTCGGTTGAGCATATCAATGGTTGCTCCTTCGATGACTTCATGATATGTGGCTTTGGCCTTACAGTGTGCTTTACCGTCAATGTAACCACCGCATTGCTGCATGACTCTTTGAGACTCTTTTCCGTAATTCCAATATCTGCGCTTGAGTGTTCTGCCACATTCGCTACAAACGATGATGTTGTTGAAACATTGAATATTCGAATCCCCTCAACTCTGCTACACAAAATCGAGATTTATTATACTTAAAAACTGGTCAATACATTGGGTTAACGGCTTAATTAAGCAGTTTAGAATTATATATAATATTGAATACGTATAATGTTTTTGGTGGAAGTCATTGAGGTCAAACAACGATAAAATCGGAAGCCATTGGGGTCCAACGAGCCATAATATTACAGGGGTGCGTAACTTTTAGCAGGGGTGCGTAAAAATCAGTAAGGGTGCGCAGATTTCTTTAGGGGTGCGTAATTGTATCAAAATAGGTAGTCTTACACAGTGCGGTCAATGGGATTCGAACCCTAAAATTTTGCTATTTTATTGTAAAAAATGTTACTTCTGAACAATTTACCATGCAAAAGTGTCGTGTGTGTAAACATAAATAGGGCTAAAAATATGTTTCTTCGGGAAAGTCGAGGCACTTTTGTATAGCACTTGGCACCACTCGACACAGTTGGTGTGTGGAAACATATTCATCACTTTAACAGGCATCTTAACTAATAATTGTTCATACTCAAACACAAAAACTGGAATTTCCACAATTCCAGTTTTTTATAGGAATGGATCAAAGGTGAAATTTCTAATGAAAAATACATTACCCTATTTTATTTATCTGAAAACTGCTATATAATAAAAACAGCAACTTGGGTATGTAGAGACAGTATGACAGTTCACACAAACCACTTTATATATCACTTCTTAATTTTGAAGGAGGAAACGGAAATGCCGCTTATCGAAGATCTGAAAAAACTGAAAACAAATGAGGAATCCGCGACCAGTAGGTGTCACAAAACCGACGTTGGCCAGTATGGGGAGGGTGATGTGTTTTGGCACATTCCCTCTGCACCGTTTTCCAAAGTGATTCAAAAATACGCCAAGGAAACGACATTTCCGGAGATCGACGCCTATCTGAAAGACCCCGTTCACGATATACGTGCTTGCGGTGTCGCGATCCTCGCGACCAAGATGCGGAAGGCAGAGCCCGTTCAAAAAAAAGCAATCGTCGATTTCTATCTAGCCCGTCTTGAACAAGCCAATGGCTGGGATCTCGTGGATGGCTCGGCGCCCGGAATCACCGGAGTATACGTCTTGGAAACCGGCCATGAAGAAATCCTTGACAAATTGGCGGGTTCGGACAATCTTTGGCGACGCCGGGTCGCCATCATCTCAACGTTGACGTTGATCCGCGCCAACCGTTTGGAGGCAACCTATCGGATTACGAAAACGCTGATTCACGACAAAGAGGATCTGATTCATAAAGCCTGTGGGTGGATGCTCCGCGAAGCTGGGAAAAAAGACCGCGGGAGATTGAACCGCTTCCTCAAGGAAAACTACGTTGATCTACCAAGAACCACCCTGCGTTATGCCATTGAAAAGCATGAAGAAGCAGAAAGAAAAGACATTTTGAAAGGAAACTTTCGGGAGGAATAAAAATATGGAAAACACCATCAAAATCTTGTATCGGAAAGTGGACTGGTATGGAAATTGTTGAGTAATATGTAATCATATCGCATGTATACAAAGCCACTCATTTAAAACCGCTTCGTCCACTACAAAACAGCCTCAAAAACAAAGCAATCGGGACCATTCAACACATACTGATTTAGACAACATTTTCAGTAAAATATGTTTCCGACGTTAAAAAAGTCTGGAATGGGGAAACATAAAATGCCTAAAAATATGTTTCCGACATACATTATTTGGCATATTTTCGAGCAATGGGAGTAACTCCACGCAGCTTGTCTGAGAAAACATATGATCAAAGAATCCGAAATAAAGAATGTTATATAGAACTCAAAAATCATGTTAGATAATGAGTTCTTTTTTGATGATTCATATGTGAATATAAACCGTATTATTCTAATTTCAAGCGTAATATGGACACGAAAATTTGGAAATTCTAATATTCCGTTTATGAAAAATCATGTCAAGAGAAATATTGAATTTTATGACGATTGTGCTAAGAGTTGTAAGCTTCTAGTGCACAAAAAGTAAACTTGGTATAACTCCAGAGTAAAACACGCTATTTTTTTAGTGAAAAACATGATAAACTTAGTAATGACAAGACATATTTTTTCCCCATGTTAATAAATGACAATTGTCAAGATTTAACATGTTATTCCCCATGAATAAAAAGTAATTATTACATTTATCTTAAGTTATTGTAAGCAACATACTTTGTATGCTACAATAAGCAATACATGGTGGAAAAATAAGCTATGAGGTGCTGAATATGTGGTTACAAGAAGATGGAATCGAAATTATTAGCAAATTAACTCAGAATATAGTGCTTTTGTTTGCACTTGTTTTTATTTATGCTTCTACAAACATCAGTACTGGTCCTTCAAAGCTTAAGCAAAAAATATTATTGGGATTTATTATTGGTGGTTTTGCAGTTTTATTAATGCTCAATCCCTGGGAAATTCAACAAGGAGCAATATTTGATACTCGTTCTGCACTTATGAGTGTCTCTGGGGTCTTTTTTGGGCCGTTAACTACGCTTATCGCAGTCATTGTTGCAGCAACTTATCGGATCTCAATTGGTGGATCAGGCGTATATGCTGGTGTTGCCACTATTGTCTCTACAGCTACACTAGGGTTACTTTGGTTGCGTATTCGCTCGTTTTTACCCAAAATGTCAGTTGAACTTGAGTATTATTTACTAGGCTTGTTTGCACATATCATTACAGTTCTTTGTTTTCTACTATTTCCTTGGCCGATGGCTTTTGATGTCATCAAAAATACTGCAATACCCTATTTAGTTATTTTCCCAATTGTAACGATGATACTCGCACTTTCATTAAATAATCAAAAACAAAGATTGAAATCCTTAGAACTTATCAAAAGTCAACAAGTTTTGCTTCAATCCAGCCTAGATTCAACAAGCTCTATGGAGATCTTTGCCATTGATACAAAATATCAATACCTTGCATTTAATAAGTATCATGCTGAAAATATGTTGCATTACTATGGGGTTACTATCAAAAAAGGAATGAACTATTTAAATTGTATTGATAGCGATAAAATGGCTTTAAGAATAAAAAATCTTATTGATGACGCTTTGTTGGGAGTACCGGTAAAGAAAATCTTGGAAGTTGAAGTCAAAAAGAACAAGTACTTGGAAGAATTGTATACACCGATTAGAAGTGATCAAGATGACATCATAGGGGTTACAGTATTCTCTGAGGACGTTACGGATAGCTATAATCATGCACAATCAATCCTTAACTTAAGTTATAGAGATCATTTAACAAACCTTTACAATCGACGGCATTATACTGAAGAGTTAATACGATTGGATAATGAAAAATATTATCCGCTGTCAATTATCATTGCTGATATCAATGGTTTGAAGATTATGAACGATGCTTTTGGTCATGTTGCTGGTGATGAATTACTCAAAAATGTTGCTGATGTGTTCATCGATACTTTTAAGAAAGATAATCGCATTGCACGAATTGGGGGAGACGAGTTTATTGTTCTTTTACCAAACACTACAAAAGAAAAGACTCAAGCATTTATCGAAGAATTAAAACAAAACATCGGTAAGCATAAAGTCAGGGACATGATTTTCTCAGTTTCTTTTGGTGTTGCAACTAAAATAGATGATGAGCCCATTCAAGATGTAGTTGGAAGAGCAGAAAATGATATGTATACGCATAAATTATTTGAAATTACATCACACCGTAATGAAACAATCAAAACCATTTTAAAAACACTCCACGAGAAAAACCCAAGGGAAGAACTGCATTCAAACCGTGTTTCCGATATTTGTATTTCTATAGGTCATGCACTCAATATGACAAACGATGATCTTAATTTATTGAAGATGATAAGTAATCTACATGACATAGGCAAAATTGCAATTGATGATTCAATATTGAATAAACCAGGTAAACTTAATGAGAAAGAATGGGAAATTATTATGAAGCATCCAGAAATTGGTTTTCGAATCCTTTCAACAACACCTGAGTATTTAGAAATTGCTGAAGATATTCTTTCACATCACGAAAGGTATGATGGAAAAGGATATCCAAGAGGCTTGAAAGGCGATGCCATTCCTATCCGAGCTAGAATAATATCAGTTGCTGATGCTTATGATGCCATGATTTCTGAAAGACCATATAGAAAACCATTAACGCATAATGAGGCTATTCAGGAAATAAAAATAAATGCCGGGTCACAATTTGACCCGGCAATTACAAAAATATTTATTAAATTATTTTCACAAACTAAAGGGTGAGAGCCCTTTTTTATTGTTGTTTTGAATCTTCTATGTTCTCTGTCTTTGGTATGGATGGTTTAGAAAACTTATTGATAGCATTGAGCATAGTTTTCTCACCAAAAATGGAATACCACATGCCTGCGTTAAAGATAATCATGAACAGCATACCTGCCCCTAGATCTGCTCCATTAGATTTGAACGCAACAAAATACAAAAGAAATCCCCAAAAAATAATTAGTGAGCCAACAATTGAGTTGATTTTATACAACAATTTTGACTCTTTACTTTTCGAAGAAAGAATAGCAAGCAGATAAATCATGAGAAGGACTAAAACCAAAAGAGTATAGAACACACCGCCAATTAAACCTGCCATTGAAACTTTTCCATTAATCAGACTTTCACCTACAAAGAAAGGTACTAACAAGCCAATCAAGTAAAGGAAACTAAAACCTGTCTGAATACAATAATATATAAATCTAGATCTTTCTTGAGATATCAATCTTTTAAATTCTTGAATGAATTTGTTCATTATTTTCTCCTTATTATGGGTGTATCTTACTATTATGATAGCACATTCATTTATCTATGTATAGAATTTATCTATTTATTTTTATGTTATCATGTAAAAATACGTTGAAATCGTATTCATATAGTAAAGTATTCACAAATCATGTATAATAGATTATGGAAATAACTAGGAGGCACTTATGAAAAGAAAAACTAAAATTATTTGCACAGTTGGACCATCGATAGACAGTGCTGAAATGATTGATAAGATGATTGAGGCAGGTATGAACGTCGCTAGACTTAATTATTCACATGCAAATCATGAAGAACATAATAAAAGAATAGATATGATTCGTGAGGTAGCAAAAAAGAAAAATCGTTATATTGGTATCATGGCTGATACAAAAGGTCCAGAGATTAGAACCGGTCAATTTGAAAATGGTATAGCTACATATAAAAAAGGTGATAAGGTTGAAGTTTTAAAGGAACCTGTTTTAGGAACCAGAGAGAGATTTCATATTGATTGCAAAGAATTATATGATGACATTAAGGTTGGAGACTATTTGCTTATTGATGATGGTAAAATGAAGCTAACTGTTATTGAAGCTATGAATGATAAACTGGTATGCGAAGTTAACAATTCAGGCAGCATTAGAACAAAAAAAGGAGTCAACATTCCAAATGTGAAGCTCTCAATGCCATTTGTGTCTCAAAAGGATTATGATGACATCATTTTTTCAGTAGAAAAAAATGTTGACATGATTGCTCTATCTTTTGTCAGAAGAAAAGAGGATGTACTTGAAATTAGAGAAATCCTGAATAAAGCTGGCAAACCCAAAATAGAATTAATTGCTAAAATTGAAAATCAAGAAGGTGTCGACAATCTTGAATCTATACTAGAAGTCAGCGATGGGGTCATGGTTGCAAGAGGTGATCTAGGAGTTGAAGTATCAACTGAACTAGTTCCCTTATATCAAAAGAAAATTATACGCATGGCAAATGCCATGGGTAAACCAGCAATCACAGCGACTCATATGCTTGAATCCATGGTTTACTCACCAAGACCAACAAGAGCAGAGGCTTCTGATGTTGCCAATGCCATCCTGGATGGCTCTGATGCAATCATGCTTTCTGGTGAATCAGCTGCAGGTGAATATCCTGTTGAAGCAGTGCTAACAATGGATACGATTGCTAAAGCAATTGAAGATAGTATTCCATATAAAGAAAGACTACAGCAAGCAATATCTACAAGCCAGCAAACCGTAAATGATGCAATAGGTATTGCTGTGAGTCAAACCGCGCTTTCATTACCTAAGGCTGAAGTCATCATCGCTTTTACTGAAACCGGTGGTACAGCAAAACGTATATGCAAGTTTAGACCTTCAGTACCGATTATTGCGGTTACTGACAGTATCGAAACTTGTCAAAGACTATCTTATTATTGGGGTGTTTTTGCTACGATTAAAAGCACAGTTACCGATTACTCAGTTTATGATGAAATTGCAATTGAAGTTGCTAAAGACTTTGGATTTCAATCAGGGACTACTATCATTATCACATCAGGATGGGCAATGAAACACGGATCGACAAACACGTTGAGAATTATTGATATACCCTAAACAGATCAGTCTTACTTTTTGTGAGACTTTTTAATGGAGGAAAGAAATGAAAAGACGAAAATTGTTACTATTTAATTCAATTTTACTGACAATCTATTTTTTGACATCAACGATCTATTATTTAGCTGAAGGATCAACACTTGATGGCTTTGTAATAGCAACAGCTTTTTATGTCATATGGATTCTTATTCACGAAGGTGTCATTTTATTAGCGGTGATACTTCAATGGCTTGGATATCTAAGCAACTCGAGAGGTTGGCTTATTTTCTCATCATTGATTTTAATCATTGGAGGCATTATCTTCCCAATTTCTTTTATTGTTATTGTCCCTTTGCTTATTCTTGATTTATTTGCCATTGCGAAAAAAAAGAAGACAATTTCACAAAATTGAAATTAAATAATATGCAGGCAATAATTTTATTTTTATAACCGTGTTTTTCAACATAAAACCTAGAAGTTTGTGTTGAAAAACTTTTCATTTCCATGCTATAATGTCTTGTTGAGGTAATATATGAAAATGAAAAGTTTGATTGGAGATAGAGCGTTTTATAGGCAACTTTTTACCGTTGCTGCCCCATTAGTTTTGCAACAACTCATAACGACATCCGTTCAGTTGGTTGACAATGTTATGGTTGGAAAACTTGGGACACTTGCTATTGGCTCTGTTTCAATTGTTAATCAATTATATTTTGTTGTCATTCTGATTACCTTCGGTGCAATGGGTGGCGCTGGGGTTTTTTCTGCGCAATACTTTGGTTCAAAAGATTATGATAGATTAAAACAAACGTTTAGATTTAAACTTCTGGTAGGTCTTTTTGTAGCATTCACCTCTTTTCTCATTTTTACGTTATTTGGAGAGAATCTCTTAAGACTATTTACAAGTAATCCCGAAACCATCAAAGGCGGATTGGACTATTTAAGCATTGTTAAATGGAGTGCATTCCCTTGGATTATTTCGGTTGCAATTTCAAATACATTTAGAGAAACAGGCGTAACAAAGCCGTTATTGAAGATATCTATTGCAGCAATAATTACAAATACTCTACTCAATTTTGTTTTAATATTTGGTATGTTTGGCTTGCCAGCTTTAGGAATTGTTGGAGCTGCAATAGCAACATTGATTTCACGGCTTGTCGAATTAAGTCTGACATTGATTTTACTAAAAAAACGCGGACAAATATTTAGTACTAAAATATTTCAAATACATCGCATTGAAAAAAAGTTACTCATCGCAGTTATTGTTATGGCTCTACCTTTGACACTAAATGAAGCATTGTGGTCATCGGGGCAAACTGTATTTCTTCACGCATATTCAACTCGAGGCGATAGTGCATTAGCTGCCATGAGTATTACAGGTGCAATCAGTCAACTTGTTTTTGTCACTTTTGGGGGAATTGCAACTGCAGTTGCAGTTATGGTGGGTAACACTTTAGGAAAAAATGAGTTGAAAGAAGCAAAGGAAAATGCTAAAAAACTTATCGCTTTTTCTGTTGCTTTTGCGATGATTGCAGGCGCATTTTTGTTTTTCCTAAGTTTCTTCATTTTAAATATTTATGATGTTTCTGAAACAACAAAGCAGATTGCGACATTTAATATTCGTGTTAACGCAATTTTCATCCCAGTTTTCTCATTTAATGTCGCACTTTATTTTACGTTGAGATCTGGAGGAGATACAAAATCAACAATTATGATTGATGCAGGGTATATGTGGACCGTTCCTGTCCCCATTGTTCTTATACTTGCATACTTTACATCGCTTCCTGTAATCTATATGTTTTTGATTGTTCAAATGTTGGACATTCCTAAAATACTTTTCGGTTTATCAAGATTTCGCAAAGGATATTGGATAAAAAATTTAGCTCTTGATACGAATTTACGAACAGATTAGATCCAAACATTTCCTAATTCAATTAGATACTTAAACTTAAATCATGTATAATGAAATTATAGAGAATGCTATGCAAGAGAGGTGACAACATGAGGCATAAAGAAAAAAATAACAAGAATCAAAACTATCAAATAGGAGAAGGATTAAATGCAGCCATTATTGCATCTAAAATCATTATTTTCTATCTTTTTTTAGGATTTACATGGATATTAACCTCAGATTATCTTGTTAACCTCATTTTTGAAGGAAGTGACAGGATTAGATGGATACAAAGCGCTAATGGCATATTATACGTTATTATTACAGGAATTGTTTTTTATTTTATCATTCATAAAGGCATTCGAATGTACTCAATTACAATCGATGACTTGAGGCTAGCATATAAAAAACTTGATATTAGCCATCAGAAGACACTCGAATTAGATGATAAACTATTTGAACTTGCCTATTATGATGTATTAACAGGATTACCCAATAAAGTATTATTGGAAAAGACAATTAACCAGTATATAACAGATCACCCTACAGATGGTCTCGTGGGATTTATCTATTTTGATATCGACGAGTTTAGTAATATCAATGAAGTGAAAGGCCACGCCACAGGAGATCAACTAATTCTAGAAATTTCAAAACTCCTAAACAAAGAAGTCAAGGCACCTAATATGTTGGCTCGTTTGGGTGGAGATGAGTTTGTATTAGCATTGTTTAGTTTAAATCAATTAGATACCTTTTTACCTTTAGTTGACCTATATATTAATTTCATCAGAAAAACTTACAGTCTAGATGAAGATGATTTTTTTATAACCTATAGTGTCGGTGTAGCTCTTTACCCAGATAATGGGAATGATTATATTACACTGCTCAGACATGCTGATGTAGCTCAATCCATAGCGAAATCAAAAGGTAAAGATCAAATTGTTATTTTTGATGATGAAATGGTTACCATGATTCAACAACAAACTGAATTGCTCAATCAATTGAGACACGCAATTGAAAACAAAGAATTTTCACTTCACTATCAACCCATTATCAATTTAAGTGATGACCAATCAGTTGGCGTTGAAGCACTAATCCGCTGGCAGCATCCAATTAAAGGGTTTATTCCACCACTAGAATTTATTTCATTGTCTGAAAAAAATGGGTATATCAAAGAGATTTCTGAATGGGTATTCAAAGAAGTTGCATCCCAATACGAAGCATGGAATATAGAAGGCAGGCAGTTTAGAATTTCAATCAATATTTCAGCTGTTATGCTTATGAGTGAGCCATTTATACCAAATGTCAATGAGTGGATAAAGACATACCATTTGGATAGTTCAAGAATTACTCTAGAAATTACTGAAACAGCAATAATTGAAGATATTGAAAAAAGCATTCATGTTCTAAAACAACTTAAAAAACTTGGTTTTAATATTGCTCTTGATGGTTTTGGAACTGGCTATTCCTCACTTACGTACCTGCAAAAATTACCAATTGACATTGTGAAAATTGATCGAACTTTCATCAGCAGTATCAAATCTAACACCGAGGAGTTTCACGTCTTAAGATATATGATTGAATTTGCCCACCATTTAGATTTGATAGTGGTAACTGAAGGTATAGAGATTATTCAACAAGCGAATATGGTCAAGAAATATGATGCTGATTATGCTCAAGGCTATTATTTTTGCAGACCAATGCCTCAAACACGAGTTCTTGAATACTTCAAGGAAATAAGCCTTAAATAATGTCCTTAAAAACGAAAGTTTATCTATGCAAAAAAAACAAATCAAGGAGATGTAATTATGCCATCAAAATTTATAATCAACAAATTAGCCAAACTTGCAGTCAAGGTTGGTGTTAATGTTCAAAAAAATCAAGTTGTTGTCGTTCGTGCAACAACTGAAACAAAAGAAATAGCAAGAGAAGTTGTCAAGGAAGCTTATTTGGCAGGTGCAAAAGAGGTTTTTGTTCAATGGAGCGACGATTATGTTTCTCATAGCAGTTTGACATATCAGTCAATTGAAACGTTAGAACATGTTCCTCATTGGCTTATCGGACAGTATCAAGACTTTGTTGATCAAGGTGCTTGTTTCATATCTTTAAGTTCTCCTATTCCTGGACTTAATCAAGATATAGATCCTGTCAAATCGCAAAAATCAGGCATTGCAGTACAAAAAGCAGTCTATTTCTTTAGAGAACATCTCATGGGCAATAAAGCACAATGGACAATTATTGCCGCACCAAATCCCGTTTGGGCAAAACAAGTATTTCCTAATTTTAGTGAGACAGATGCTGTTGAAGCACTTTGGAGTGCCATCTTGAAAGCATCAAGAGTAACAGAACTTAATGACCCAATTTTAGAGTGGGAAAAGCATAACCAAATTTTATTAAAACACAATCAAATATTAAATGATTACAACTTCAAGCATTTACACTTCAAAAACGCTTTAGGTACTGATTTAATTGTTGAACTTGTCAAAGACCATGTTTGGGCAGGCGGAGGTGAGCATGCTTCTACTGGTGTTTATTTTAACCCCAACATTCCGACTGAAGAAACATTTACAATGCCATATAAATGGGGAACAAGCGGTAAAGTGGTTGCAACCAAGCCTCTAAATTACCAAGGCAAACTCATTGACGATTTTTGGCTTGAGTTTAAAGACGGAAAGGTTGTAAACTTCGATGCTAAAAAGGAAAAAAACGCATTGACCAACATCTTGGATACAGATGAAGGTAGCAGATACATTGGTGAAATCGCATTAATTTCTCATGATTCCCCAATCTCTAATACCAACATCTTATTTCTAAACACTTTATTTGATGAAAATGCATCATGCCATATGGCTCTCGGCAGAGCATATCCAATGAATGTGAAAAATGGTGTTAATATTTCAATTCCCGAATTGGAAAAGATTGGATATAATAACTCAATGGTTCATTCGGATTTTATGTTTGGTAGTGAAGACATGGAAATTACAGGCATTACACAAGACGGTAAAGAAATTAAGATATTTAAAAAGGGAAATTTCATCATCTGAGTAAAGCTGCTATTCTAATAGCATACGTATGATGAATAGTCAGCTTAATGATTTTTACTAGGATCGATATAAATGACGAAAGTAGGTTCACAAATGGAAAGAATAAAGCTTGACGAATTTTTAAATTATAAATATATATCGGGATTATCTGCTAATCCAAGTCAAACATTGATATCTTTTGTAGTTGCAAAAGCCGCTTTGAAAAAAAATGATTATTTCTACGATTTGTATTACAGTGATGGGAAAAAACATTCCAAAGCTCTATCTTTGAAAAATAAAGGTGGATTCATTTGGGAATCTGACGATACGTTGTTGTTTCCACTTACAAAAAATAAAAAGGAAGAAAAAGCAGTTAAAGAGAAGAACACATTTTATTACCGCTATACTATTAGCAAAAACAAAGTAGAAAAAGCATATGAATTCACATTTCCTGCAACTATTATGAAAGTTCTTTTGAATCACAAGCTTCTTCTTCAGGCAAATCTTTCCAAGGATCAGCACCATCTTTATTTAGATCGCGATGATTCCCGAAAGAAATATCTTGAAGAAGAGGAGAAAAAAGCTCTTTATGAAGACATTAACGAAATCCCATTTTATTCAAATGGGAGTGGATTTACGGCTAATTTAAGAAATCAATTGTTCATCTATGACATCAATGATCAAAGTATAAATACACTTGTTGATAATGATTTTAATGTTGGGAAAGTCAAAGTTTCAGACGATTTAAAAGACATTTTTTACACGGGTCAGCAAATGACCGGTATTAAGCAGTTGACTACTCATGTTTATTGTTATCATATCGATAAGAATGAAACAGAAATTTTATATCATGAAAACGATTATTCCATCTCATCTATTTATCTACTAGGTAAGGATATTGTTGTAGCTGGAACAGATATGAAGGCATACGGCATCAATCAAAATAATAATTTTTTCATTTTAAAAAATAAGAAACTTCATTTGCTTAACAAATTTGGAGCAAGCATAGGTAATTCCATCGGTTCAGATTCCAGATTAGGTAGTAGCCCACAAGACTTGACTGTAGGAAACAAATTGTTCTTTGTTTCGACGGTTGATGATCATAATGAACTACTAACCTTAGATACACTTGGAAATCTTCAACCTGAGTATATCTTCAATGGCGCAATTGACGGTTTATGCGTGATGAATCATCAACTTTATGTGATAGGTTTGTATCGCCAAAAGCTACAGGAAATATACTGTCTTGATTTGAATAAGCATGAACAAAAACAAATTACAAAATTCAATCAATCCAGTTTTAAAAATCTTTATGTGGCAAAACCTAAGGAATTTATCGTTAAATATAAGTCTTTTGAGATCAAAGGCTGGGTTTTATATCCAAATGATTTTAATCCAAACATCTCATATCCTGCGATATTAGATATTCATGGAGGACCAAAAACAGTTTATGGCAAGGTTTATTTCCATGAAATGCAATACTGGGCAAACGAAGGTTATATCGTCTTTTTTGCAAACCCTCGCGGAAGTGATGGTAAAGGTGATGCCTTTGCTGATATCAGAGGTAAATATGGAACGATAGACTATGAAGATTTAATGGCTTTTACTAATCTTGTTCTTAAGAAAGTCCCATCCATCAACCCACAAAAAATGTATGTTACAGGAGGTTCATATGGAGGTTTCATGACCAATTGGATCGTCGGACAGACGAATCGCTTCAAAGCTGCTGCTACTCAAAGAAGCATATCTAACTGGCTATCATTTCATGGAACATCTGATATTGGATTCTATTTCTCAAAGGATCAGACAGATGGTCACCCAAACCTAGATACGACAAAATTATGGGATCAATCCCCAATGAAATATGCACTTAGTATCAAAACACCACTACTGTTTATTCATTCGGATTTGGATTATCGTTGTCCTATTGAGCAAGCGATGCAGCTGTATACGATTATCAAGGAAAACGGCGTGCATACAAAACTTGTTTGGTTTAAGAGTGAAACACATGAATTATCAAGAAGTGGTAAACCGCAGGCGAGAATCAAACGGTTGACTGAAATTACTGAATGGTTTAGACAAAACTAAGATTGAATGCTATCATTTGATAGCATTTTTATTGTTCGATTTATGTGATATATTTAAAATATGTATAATTATTTTCTAAAATATGTTACAATGAATTCAAATTACGTAAGGGGGTTTGACACATGTGGTGGAATAGTTTAAACTCTTTTCAACAAATCATGTTTGTGATGGCAGTCACAGCAAGCGCTGTGATGGTGATATTTATTGTTTTAATGCTTATAGGCATGGATGGTTCGGACTTTGATGGAATTGATGCTTCGGATATGGATGTCGATATCATTAACGATGAACCCTTTAGCTCTATTGGTGGCCTTAGACTTCTTACTGTGCGGGGAATATTGGCTTTCATCAGCATTGGTGGATGGGCAGCATTCTTATTTGCGAATTTTATGTCTTCGCTTTGGGCTTCACTTATTGGTATTGTCTTTGGGGCGATTGCGGCATATTTATTAGCCTTAGCCTTTAGGGCAGCATACAGATTGGAATCCACAGGAAATCTAGATTATTCTAACGCAATAGGAAAAAAAGGTACGGTCTATATACGTATTCCCAAAGCTAAAAGCGGTAAAGGCAAGGTAACACTGACCATGCAAGAACGCTTCATTGAGGTGGATGCCATTACTGAAGAAAATCAAGACTTAATGCCTAAAACAGAAATAGAAGTTGTTGCTGTTGTAGATACAACTACACTTATTGTTAAATCAAAATAAAAAAATAAGGAGAAATTAGAAATGGATAACATTATTTTACTTTCATGGGGAGATATCATTGGACCAGTATTAACTGTTCTTATTATCTTTTTTTCAGTATTAGCTTTCATTGTTGCAAGAATTAGAAAGTGCCCTTCTGACAAGATACTTGTTGTTTATGGTAAAGTTGGCGATAACGCTGACGGTTCTCATAAATCAGCACTTTGTATGCATGGAGGAACAAAATTCATTATTCCATTCATCCAGGCATATCAGTTTTTAGATCTGACACCTATGTCCATTCAGGTTGATTTAACCAATGCTCTTTCAAGACAAAACATCCGTATTGACGTTCCGTCAAGATTTACAGTTGGTATTTCAACTGAAACAGGCGTTATGCAAAATGCTGCTGAAAGATTATTAGGTCTAAAAATGGCTGAAATTCAAGAATTGGCTAAGGATATCATTTTTGGTCAATTACGTCTTGTCATTGCAACCATGGATATCGAAGAAATCAACACTGATAGAGATAAATTTCTTGAAGCAGTCTCAGGCAATGTCGAAACTGAATTAAAGAAGATTGGGTTAAGATTAATCAATGTTAATGTCACTGATATCAATGACGAATCTGGCTATATTGAAGCATTAGGTAAGGAAGCAGCAGCAAAAGCAATCAATGATGCAAAGAAAACTGTTGCAGAAAAGAATAGAGATGGTTCTATTGGTGAAGCAAACGCTCATCGTGATCAAAGAATTCAAGTCGCGCAAGCTAACTCAAAAGCCATCGAAGGTGAAAACAAATCATTAGGTGATATTTCTCAGACCAATGCAACGCGTAGAGAAATTGAAGCCGAATCCTTAAGAAGAGCAATGGCGGCAGAAAAAATAGCAGCAGCAAAAGCTTTAGAAGATTCTTATCTTGCAGAACAAAGTGCAGAAGTGGCACGTGCTAGTCGTGAAAAAGCTACACAGGAAGCCGATATCATTGTTAAATCTGAAATTGATAAACAAAGAGTAGTTATTGCTGCAGAAGCAGTTGCTGAAGAAACAAGAAGAAAAGCTCGAGGCGAAGCCGATGCGATTTATGCAAAATTAGAAGCTGAAGCTCGTGGTAGTCTTGAAATTTTATCTAAACAAGCCGAAGGCTTTAAGCAAATAGTGAAAGCTGCAGGAGATAATCCTGATGCTGCTGTCAAGATGCTGATTGCTGATAAGCTTGAAATGCTTGTGAGAATTCAAGTTGATGCTATTAAGAATCTTAAATTTGATAAGATTACCGTTTGGGATAGTGGATCTAAGGATGGCACAACCTCAACAGCTAATTTTGCTTCATCACTCATGAAATCGATTCCTCCAATGAAGGAATTATTTGACATGGCTGGACTTGAACTACCTAAGTATCTAGGTACTGAAATTAAGGTTGAAAAAGAAGAAGTGAAGACTGAGGAACCAAAGAAATAACAACTAAATACCCCTGAAAGGGGTATTTTTTTTAAAGGAGAATAGTATGCATCATTTACAGACAAGATGGAAAATTGAGGGTAAACATCTCTATTATTATGGCATGAGAAAAAAACCTAATCTACTTAAAAATAATATTCGAGTATCAAAAAAAGAAAAACTGTTATTACCTCAACTACCTAAATCACTGAATGAAAAACAAATCAAAGAATTAAATAGATTGATTAATCAGCATATTGTTGTTGAAGATTCTGATTTAAGAATGATTCCTAAAAGGATTGAAGATGCAGTTTTCTGTTCTTTATGTGCAGCTAATGATTTTATGATCCCTGGTTTAGAGTTAAATGATTTTGGAGTTTGTCCAATGTGCTCTTCTAAAGAAGAAACTAAGGATTTGAAGAGCGTTCTTACCGTGCTGAACATAATACCCAAATCTACTCATTCAAGGTTTGATGTTGCACTATTCTATACTGGAGGTAAGGATTCAAGCTATCTGCTCTACTATCTTTCGAAAGTACTGAAACTCAATGTGCTCGCACTAACATGGGAAATCCCCTATATGTCAAACAGTGCGAGAGTAAGCATCGAAAATGCAAAAAAGAATCTTAAAAATGTTGAGTTCATCAATCGGAAAATGGCGGATGAGGACTTACTGAAAGTTTATCGCCGACTCTATCAGCTTGAAAGAAATACATGTGCATGTCCATCTTTAGCTTATGTTCTTTTTTATCCTGAAATGGTGAATGAAAACATTCCCTATTTTGTTTTGGGAAACGAACCGGTACAGATGTTGAATCTCTACTTCAACCATTTAGCCCCTAAAGCAGCTTATTTACAAAAAAATCACAAGTTGTTGACTCTATTCATTAACATTGGAAGAGTGACTACGTTTAGAAAAATCCTAAGGAGTGGTCAATTTGAGAGTTTGATGACCATGAAACAATTAGCTTATGGAGACTCAATATTCAAAAGAATGACCGGATATCAAAACGATCTTGTCTCACACGTTTCTTCAGCACTCAAAAAAGTTCCTCGTTTGCTTAGCCCACTTAAAAAAGCAATTCGAAAATCCAATTGGAGTGGTAATATCCCGGCATTTGTTCACATGGATTTCAATGATATTGCAGGTGGAAATTACCAGTGGGATCAAGTTAAGGATTTAATCATCAAGGAAGTTGGATGGGTTGCTCCTGCTCAAACGGGAAAAGGATTGCATACGAGCTGTAATATCGAAAAGTGCAAAGAATATACTCAGTTTATGAATTTTTATGAAATGAGATCGAAGATGATTCCCTTTTCTGCAATTGAAATATCACTGGCATCAGGAAAAGGACATCTATCCAGAGAACAAGCCGTTATCGAATTGAAATCTCATATGGGATTTTCCCTAGAAGAAGTTGATGAGTGCTCTATAATGAAAAATTATTTATCAATGTTAAAAAAAGACTAGCGGATGATCACGCTAGTCTTTTGTTTGTTCTTAAGATAATGTTTTAAGTATATGGATTGATGAGCCTCTATGGCTTGTGTAGGACAAATATGCACACAGTGTCCGCATAAAATACACCCATCTTTAAACTGTATGGCATCGTTGATTGATTGTGTAGGGCATTCGAGTATGCATTGGTTACAGTATATACATCTATCTGGATGAAATAGGAGTTGATAGTTCATTTTTGTTCTTCTTTTTTCAAAAACCGAAGCAAAGATGTTTTTAATTTTAAATATGGGTTTTACTGGATGGAAATCAGTATTTTGTATCCGTTGAATCAGTACGTCATATTTTGCCAGATCAATAGCGATTTGAGATTCCAGATATGCATGGCTAACTGGAGTAATAGAATATCCAATTAGTGTGGATGATAATAGTTTTTTACTTGTTTCATTAAGGACATTCCCGTATGAGAATCCCCCATAGGTAAGATTGATTAGGACGTAAGTCGATTTAATCATTTTTAATATTGATCGAAGAGGTTTAGGTATGTTTTGTGAATAAACGGGAATAGACAATATGACTAGATCATGTAAAATCTTGAAATCATAAGTATCTCTAGATGACTGAGCAGTAAAATCAACCAAAGTACCCCCAAGTTTTTCATAATAATAAACAGCTATTTTTTTTGTCTCTCCATTGGGTGAAAAATAGATATTTGAGATATTCATATGACACATCCTTATGTCGTATATTATAGCATATCTCATTGAAGTTACTCAATCGATGAATAAAGGTAAAAAAAAGCATCCACAAGATGCCTTTTCATTCTTGGTAATTAATTTACACAAACTCCATTGTTTGATTGGTTTTGTCCTTGTTTGCCTTGACCTTGACCAGATCCTTTTTTAAATTGATTTCTTATCATATTGCCTAAATCATATCCAGCACCAAATAATCTATCTTTTGAGAATGCTGCAAGATGATTTTGTGAAGCTGCTTGTAAATATTCAAATACTGTTCTTACATCATCAGGTAAATCACTTTGATTCAAGAATACTTCATACAATGCAATATTTAATGTTTCAGCTTCAACTCCTGTTGCAATAGCACTTGAAATTGACTCGGGTAATACAACATATTGTGCTGCATCGTTGATGGGAACTTCGATACCATATGTTTCAAACAGTGATAACAACGAATCAATGTGTGTCTGTTCAGCTAAAATGATTTTTGAGAATGGTTTGATATCACCATATGCATCGATAATCGCTGCATAAGTTGCTTGAGCTAAATACTCATCTTGAATTGCATACGTCAGCATTTCCTCGAGTGAGTAAACGCCTTCGTCCGATAACGCAGTTGCTCCAAAACCTTCAACTTCAACATACTCAGATGATGCATTGACACCAATTCCAATAAAAATAAAGCTACCAATAACTAAACCTAGGAAAACAAATAATACTAATTTTTTGCTCATCATAATACCTCCTTGTTTGACTTCACATAATATACATTATTTCACTCTGTTTTATTGGAAAAATAGAGAAAATTATTAAAAATATGTGAATTGTTTCATATTTCACCAATAGAATCCACATATTTCATGTATACTATATGAAATCGAGTATAATTTAAGTATGAGGTAGTATATGAGAAAGAGATATATTCAATACATCTTAATCGCATTATTCCTCTCAATTGGTCTTTTTATGATGGTTGGGTTCACATCCAAGCATCTTCAAACGGCTACTGACTTTTATGCTGAGCTTTTATATCAGGTTGAAGATGAGAACCAAGCAAATTTAATGGCTGAAACATATCAGATAGATTTAATGCAAATATCTCAATATGGTGTTGCATCTTACGCTGTAACAAATTTAGATGCTTATATTGAACTGCAAAATGAGGGATTTTCTCAAAACTCAACATTTGTGGCAAATCAAATTGATGTCTTATTAACTCATGACACGTTCTTTAAAGATCAATATGCACTTGATATGATGGAGATTGAACAAGCATGGCTATTTACTGAAGGAAGTCCTGACGTGACGATTGCAATTATCGATTCAGGTATAGATATTTATCATCCTGAATTTGATGATAGACTGTCACCCATTTCATATAACGCAAGAACGAAACAAGTTGGATTAAATTATGTTATTGATGATAGTGGCCACGGGACATCAGTTACCGGTGTCATTGGAGCTATTAAGGATAACTTTGCAGGTATTGCTGGTATTGTTCAAAATAGTACACTTTTAATCATAAAAGCGAATAATGAAGATAATCCAGATACAACTGATGAAGATGAATCTAAATATTTTTCTGAAACTGCAATTATAGATGGTATCTATTATGCAGTAGATCACGGTGCTGATGTCATCAATATGAGCTTTGGCGGGTCATATGCCAATCCTCTCACAAGAAATGCTATCGACTACGCGAGAAGCATGGGTGTTATTTTAGTTGCTGCAAGCGGGAATGATGAATCAAGTGATTTGCTGTATCCGGCATCTTTTGAGGGCGTAATCTCTGTTTCTGCAGTTGACGAATCAAGAGAAATTACTTATTATTCTAATTATGGTACTGAGATAGATGTTGCAGCACCAGGGCATTATATTATGACAACTGCAATGGATAATGAATATGGTTATGCATCAGGAACCTCACTAGCTGCTCCTCAAGTAACAGGAGTGATTGGACTTTTAGTTTCTTATTTTCCAAATGAACCAAGCAATCAAATTATCGATCGTATTCTCTATGGAGCAGTAGATGAAGGAACTCTCGGTAGAGATGACTATTATGGCTGGGGCATCGTTAATGCGAAGTTTTCGATGAATATCATTTTAGAGTATGTAACCGTTTCTTTCGAAACGAATGGAGGAACATTAATTGATCCTCTAGAAATTTATAGCGGACAAACTGTTGATGTCGAAAATCCCTTTAAGGTCGGGTATTCTTTTTCAGGATGGTATAAAGATTCACTGTTTCTAATCCCATTCCAAATGGGTGTTGATATGATCACAGTTGACACAACTCTTTATGCTAAATTTACGCCTAATTTTTATACTGTTCACTTTGTAACAGCGGGAAGCCCTGTTGAAGATATTCAAGTTCCTTATGGTCAGACGTTTGATTTACCTGATACTAGTCAAGTTGGTTACTCTTTTGTAGGCTGGTATATCGATAGCAATTATAAGGTTTTGTACAATGGTGATCCCATCACGAATGATCTTATTTTGTTTGCTTCTTTTGTAATTTTAATGCATCGAGTGACTCTATATGTGAATGATGAAATTTTTTCAACGATTTATGTACAAGATGGAGAAACATTTGTACTCATTGAACCTAGCTTAGGAGATCAAATGTTTATCGGATGGTTTTTGGACCCTGAACTTATGACTCCATTCATTATGAGACCACTACTTAGTGATCTATTTTTATATGCAAAATTTGATGATCAACAATATCAAGTTGTTTTCTATGAGAGTGATTTGACTACAATATGTCAAGAAAGTTTAGTGTATTATGGAGCTTCAGTTACTGCTCCAACTATCCCAGTTAAGCCTTCAACAGCATCTTTTGATTATTTGTTTGTTTCATGGAGTGAATCATTTGATTTGGTGACAGAAGATTTAGTTATTTTTCCAATATTCGACAGAATATATAAACCTGAAACAATTTATCTATTACCTGGTATTGATACTGTTTTTATGGGTGAAGAATGGATTGATAGTGGTACAAGTTTAGAGGATCAACTCCTTACTGTTGATATTCGTTCTTCGATAGATACAGAAATTGCAGGAAGCTACATATTATTTTATGATATTTATGATACAGAAACATTGATAGATACAAGAATTCGAATCATACATGTCGTTGAACCTATTTTAGATGTGAAAATTGCACTTAACCCTGACGTAACAACCATAGTTCAAGGAGAAACATACATGGATATGGGTGCTCAATCCAATTATGGCGAAGTAACGGCATCGGGTTTTGTAGACATCGAGAATGCAGGAACTTATGTGATAACTTATACTGTCGTTTATGCGGATCAAGTCTATACCAAGAGCAAGTATGTTTACGTTTTGCAAAATATAGATAATACAATTGCTCCGGTTTCCTATTATAAAAAGGATGAAGATGGGTGGTTATCATGAGAAAAGTATTCATTATTCTTGTTATCATTCTTGTTTTATCCTTGTCCTCTTGTATCGAATTAACTGAGGACAACTTAAAAATCCAGTTAAATCCCGGGGTTGATACAATTGAAGTAGACGATCAGTTTATCGATGCAGGTGCAAATGCTAGTTTTGGGTTTAGAACGTTACACCCTGTAGTAATAGAGAACGATGTTGATACATCTTTGGTAGGTATTTATACTATTATTTATCAGATTACTTATCTTGAATACGAAAAAACGATCACTAGAATCGTAACTGTTATTGATGAAACACCACCGAACATAAACTTAAATCCTGGTGTGGATACAATTGTGGTTGGCCAAGCATGGATTGATGCAGGTGTTACCGCAATAGACAATAGTAATCTAGAAGTTATCATCACGGTAACAAGTTATGTCATTATTGAGCAACCTGGCGAGTATCAAGTTATTTATCAGGCAACCGATGAAAGTGGGAACTCAGCAACCATCATTAGGTATGTAAATATTATCGAACTTACATAATTAGAAGAACATTTACATGATTGTTCCTTTATTCTAGACAAGTATAAATACACATTTTTACTCAATATTGAGATAATTGGGTTTTTGTCTTGTCTTTTGACCAGATTGTAATATAATCAAGGTATAAAATCTAAAGGGGGTTTTACCCATGTGTTTTTTCAAGAAAAAGAAAGCAAGAAAATTAGCTGAACAACAAGAAAAGGCTGCTTTAGCTCAAAAGAAAGCAGAAAAAGTTGTAGTTGAAGAAAAAAAGGTTGAGGTTCAAAAACAAGAGTTCATCAAGCAATCACCTATTGTCGAAAAGAAAGTACAGACATCAACAGTAACAGAAATACCAATAAAAACAGTAGTAGCTGAAGCACAAACGAAGAAAGAAGTTCCCATCAAAGAGGAAGTTAAGAAGGAAGCCAAACTTGCTAAGTATCATGTCTCTCAAAATAAAGATCCAAGAAGTGACAGTTATAGAAAGTGGCGTGTAAGAAAAGAAGGATCAGAAAAAACGATTAAATTCTTTGATACACAGAAAGAAGCTATCGAATTTGCAGGTGGATTAGCAATAACAGCTCAAACATCTGTTGTCATTCATAAAATGGACGGCTCGATACGCAAACAAGATTATACAAAGAAAGCATAGAAGTTAGTTCGCTAACTTCTTTTTTGCATCTTAGGCACACTAATTAGCAACTCAAAAGGGAATATATTGATTTCATATAGCAACATCGGTTATGATATTACTATAGGGCAAGGTGAAAATATGAAAATTAAGGTCAATCGGCATCCTCAATTTGGCGAAGCACAAATTTTAATTGAGTGCGATGAGAATGATACTTCAATAGATCAAATCTTGGAATTAGTTCAAGAACCTTCCGTTGATTTTCAAGGTAAAAAAGACGAGAAGAATTTTGTTTTTGAAGCAAAAGAAGTGTATTATGTTGAAAGTATTGAGGATCATTGTTTTTTATATACGAAGGATGATGTCTTTGATTGCAAATATCGGTTATATGAAGCGGAAAGTAAACACTCATCATTTGTAAGAGTCAATAAGAATATTGTCGTAAACTATAAAAAGATTAAATTTTTCAAATCCAGTTTTAATGGCAGGTTGGATGCAACCTTGAATAATGGTGACCGTGTTGAGATTTCTAGAACCTATGTTCAACAACTTAAGACTCTACTGGGAGGTCAATCAAAATGAAACAGTATCTAAAACTTTATGCATATGTATATGCCATTATAAGTGTCGCAGTTTTTCTACTAGCAATCGTTATCTACCAAAACTATAATGTAACATTATCCATTAGATCACTTTTCTGGGGCAGCATTTTCATCTCACTTCTATTCGCATTATCACTCACCGTGTTTAAGAAAACCTGGGGGAACGGTGTTCTTAATGTCATTTTAGGATATTTGATTATCATGCCGATAACTTTATTGTTACGTAATATGTATGGAGATTTCCTATTCAGAAGAACATTTGTTATCTATTTGTTGGGCTTGATTTATGCAGCTATTTACTCTTTGGTTATCTTGTATGCCTCTGTTAAAAATAAAAAGATTGAAAGTAAATTGAACGAATTACTCAACGAGCAAAAGGAAGAAACGGATGAATAGCACCGAGAGGTGCTTTTTGTTATTTTGTCTATATAACGATAATAGGTTTTGTTATCATTTTCTTCAGGTATTTGATTATATATTGCCTGTATCGTGTTAAAATATAGAGGTATCTAGTGAAAGAGGTTCATCCATGGGAAGCACTTTTATTTTTGCATTCAATGCAATTATGCCGATCATCTTGCTTGTTATACTCGGTTACTTACTCAAAAGAATCAAATTTATCGATCAATATTTTGTTAATATATTGAATAAATATGTTTTTAGAGTTGGATTGCCAATCTTGCTTTTTTATAATGTCTATTCTATCGAAAATTTAAATAATATTGATTGGACAGTTGTTTTATTCTCTATTGTTGCAATCCTTTGCGTATTTTTTGTTGGTTTGCTTTTTGTAACCATTGCAATTAAGGATCCGCAACAAAAGGGTGTTATCCTACAAGGGATTTACCGTTCGAACTTTGCATTAATTGGCGTTCCTCTTGCTCAAGCACTTGGAGGAGCACACGGATTAGCAGTTGTATCCATTATAGCTGCATTTACGATTCCCCTACTCAACGTATTATCAGTTATATCATTGAGTTTATTTCAGAAAAGCGAACACGGCGAACGCATCAGCATATCCAAATTAGTGAAAATAATTTTGACCAATCCCTTGATTATTGGTGTTTTTCTAGGATTGATGACATTAGTTGTTCGTTTGATGATTCCTGTTGAGAATGGTGAATTGGTCTTCTCACTAAAAGATGATCTGACCTTCAGCTATACTTTCATTAAAATGATAAGTCAAACAGCATCACCAATGGCATTGATCGCTTTAGGGGGACAATTTGAATTTGCCGTCATTAAGACTTTGGCAAAACAGATTATCATTGGCGTAACATGGCGCATCTTAGTTGTACCTGCAGCCGTTCTTTCTATTGCCTATGCGATTTCATCGAAAATTCCAGGCATTAATGATTCATATCCTGCACTCATAGCTCTATTTGCTACACCAATTGCTGTATCAAGCTCCATTATGGTCAATGAGATGGGTGGAGATAAAGAACTAGCTGGCCAATTGGTCGTTTGGTCTACCATTTGTTCTATTTTAACTATTTTCGTTACGATTGTCGTCATGAGATCGATAGGGGCTATTTAGTTTTTCGCGAAAATTACGATACATAAACAAAAAATCCTAGAGTTGAAAATAGCTCTAGGATCATTTTTATTTGTTATATTTTTTGGATTTGAAGATTGTTGTCTTTAACTACCATTTGATATAGAACGTGTGGCTCCATCGTTCCATCAATAATTTTCATAGCAACCAATGTTTCGATGTGTCTTTGAATATATCTTTTCAAAGGTCTTGCACCGTATTCATCATTGAATCCGTTTTTTATCACGTACTTTTCTATTTCTTCACCAAGTTCGATATATAAATTTTTTTCCTCTAACCTGATTCTTAAATCATTCAACATTTTTTTAGCAATCTTCATTTGGACATTTAAACTCAATGCGTTAAAGATAATGATTTCATCGATACGATTGATAAACTCTGGCTTGAATTTTGTTTTTACTAGTTTCATAACCCGTGATTGAGCATCTTGATCATAGCTAAGCAAATATTCACTACCTATGTTGGATGTTAAAATGATAATGGTATTCTTAAAATCAACGGTTCTACCTTGATTATCAGTCAGTCTACCGTCTTCCATGATTTGAAGAAGGATGTTGAATACCTCGGGATGAGCCTTTTCTACCTCATCAAACAAAATGATGGAATAAGGTTTTCTACGAACAGCTTCGGTTAGTTGTCCACCTTCATCATATCCCACATATCCAGGAGGAGAACCAATCAATCTTGAGACACTGTGAGCTTCCATGTATTCACTCATATCGATACGGACAATTTGGTGTTCACTATCAAATAATGCTTCAGCTAGTGATCTGGCAACTTCGGTTTTACCTACACCCGTAGGACCTAAGAATAAGAATGAACCTATAGGTCTATTTTCATCTTTAATTCCTGCACGTTGTCGAATGATGGCATCACTGATCAACTTTAAGGCGTGATCTTGACCTATGACCCGATTATTGAGTGTTTGTTCAAGGTGTAAGAGCTTTTCCTTATCTCCCGACATCAACTTAGAGACTGGAATTTGAGTCCACTTAGACACGATTTCAGCGATGCTTTCTTCAGAGACGACTTCAGTAAGCAATTTACCCTCTTGTTGAATATTTAGTGTAAGTTGATTGATCTCCTTTTCTAAAGAGGGAATCTTACTGTACTGAAGCTCTGCTGCCTTTTGATAGTTACTATCGTTAAAGGCCGTTTGCAAGTCTAACCTTAACTGTTCAAGGCTGTTTTTCTTATTTTTAATCAGATTAATCTGCTCTTTTTCTGATTCCCATTGAGAGCGTAATTTCTTTTCTTGAATCTTCAAAGACTCAATCTCCTGTTTAATCTTTAATAAACGGTCTTTAGAAACTGGATCTGTTTCTTTGTCTAATGCAGTCTTTTCAATTTCCAATTGCATCAATCTTCTGAGTGTAGTGTCCAGCTCAACTGGCATTGAATCAATTTCGATACGGATGGAAGCACAAGCCTCATCGATCAAATCAATCGCTTTATCTGGCAGGAATCGATCAGAAATATAACGATTTGAAAGAGTTGCAGCAGAAATGATTGCTGGATCAGATATATGAACTCCATGATGTGCCTCAAATCTTGATTTGAGTCCTCTTAAGATACTAATCGTATCCGAAACCGTAGGTTCATCAATCATCACCTTCTGAAAACGACGCTCCAGTGCACTATCCTTTTCGATATATCTGCGATATTCATTCAAGGTGGTAGCTCCCACACAATGCAATTCTCCACGTGCGAGCATTGGTTTAAGCATATTGGATGCATCCATAGCGCCATCAGCACGTCCTGCACCCACAATGTTGTGCAATTCATCAATAAATAAAATGATTTCTCCATTGGAATCCTTTATTTTATTGAGTACCGCTTTAAGTCTTTCCTCAAATTCACCTCTGAATTTAGCACCTGCTACAAGTGATGCCAAATCTAATTCATAAATAATTTTGTTTTGCAATCCTAATGGAACGTCCTTATCGACAATTCTTCGAGCAAGTCCTTCTACAATTGCAGTTTTGCCAACGCCTGGCTCTCCAATGAGAACCGGATTATTCTTAGTTTTTCTCGATAAAATCTTAATGACTCTTCGAATTTCTTCTTCACGTCCGATAACGGGATCAATTTTACCCTGTTTGACAGCTTCAACAATATTACGCCCGAACTTATCAAGTACTTTGGGATCTTTACTATAGTCATCCATTTGAGTTAAGTTCATAATAACCCTCCTTTTGGCAGTCTTAACTATCAATTGCCAACCATATTATAAAACATGTTTTTAGCACTGTCAATATATAAGTGCTAATTTCACATAATTTGTTATTTTGTGATAAAATAAGTTCTAGAGGATGTGAAACCAATGATCAAAATTCTTTTTGTTTGTCATGCAAATAAATCAAGGTCACCAATGGCTGAGGGGATGTTTAAGAAAATAGTCGATGAATCTGGCATATCAGATTTGTTTTTGATAGAATCAAGGGCTGTTTCATCAGTAACTATTGGAAGCAAACCTCACCCAGAAACAATCAAAAGACTAGAAAATATCGGTGCCTCATGGGAAGGCAAACGCTCCGAACAAATCAAACAGGCTGATTTTCTCAACTTTGATTTCATCATTTGCATGGATGGCACAAATGAAATTTATTTAAAGAAACATGCGGGAATCTATCGCGATAAAATATATTTAGTTAGAGACATCAATCAAGAAACAAAAAAACAAAATATTCCAGATCCCTTTTACACAGAAAATCACGATGAAACGTTTACTTTGTTAAGTGAGTCATTAGAAGAGTGGTTAACCATGTTCAAAATACATAAGTTTAATAAAACGATTGATATAGAACAGTATAGAATCAATAGTAAACCTTTGTTTTTGACAAAGGAAGCTTGGTATAGTTGGAATAAAGAAGAAGGCAAATACGAGTTAACAAGCCAAGCATCAAAGGAAGCGATGAAAAGCTACCAGAAATTTTATGGAAAAGAGAACTAGATTTAGAAAAACAGATGGATTTGTTATTGACTTTTTGATAGGTAAACAGTTATAATAGTATAGCATGTTTATGGCCTCATAGCCAAGTGGTAAGGCAAGGCACTGCAACTGCCTGACCATCGGTTCAAATCCGTTTGAGGCCTCCATACCAAATAATTAACATTCAATCTTCAGGGTTGAGTGTTTTATTTTTAATAAATAGTAAATAGTAAACGTTAATGATATATTATAAATGAAAGATGTATATGGTAATCCAATATAAGCATAGCGTAAAATATTTTGTGTAAATGAAAAACTGAATATAAATTAAAAAGGAATCTGTCTTTAGTATAATAGAGTTGTCGAAAAACCACTATACAAAGGAGATTCCTCATGAATGATTTTACAACAGAACTCGTTAAAACGCTACTAGAAGGTAGAGATATTACTGAAATTTTTAGAGGACATACTGAAAGGGCTATGAATCAGCTGCTTCAACTTGAGCTCAAAGAATTTCTTGACTACGATAAATATGATCGTAAGGGATTCAATTCAGGGAATAGCCGAAATGGTTCTTATGAACGTGTACTGAAGACTGAATATGGTGATTTGAACTTAACGATGCCAAGGGATAGAAATGAGGATAAGTCATATGATGGGATATCAAGAAGTATTAGATTTAGTATCAAAAGAATATCAAAATATTCTTGGTGATAATCTAGTTGGTATATATGTTCATGGATCCATTGCTTTTGGATGCTATAACCCTAATAAAAGCGACATTGACTTTATTGTGGTTGTTAAAGAAAATCTTTCTCTTAATCAAAAAGTAGATTTAATAGAAGTATTGTTATCACATGATAAAGAAGTTCCTGTAAGAGGTTTTGAAATCAGTGTTATTCTACTTGAAGATACATTGGATATTAAATATCCGACTCACTTCACTTTACATTACTCAAATTTACATAGAGCCAACACATTAAAAAATATAGTGAATTACATTAATGATATGCATGGTGATGACCCTGATTTGGTAGCCCATTTTATGATTATTAAATATAAGGGGATTGTCTTATATGGACTACCTATATGCGAAGTATTTGGATCGATTGATAAACGAGACTATATCGATAGCATAACAGCAGATGTTCGATTTGCGGAAGAGGATATTATAAATCATCCCCTCTATACAATCTTAAATTTATGTAGAGTACTTGGATATATTAAGGATGAATTAATTTTATCAAAAAAACAAGGTGGAGAATGGGGAATTAAAAATCTGGACACTAAATATACACAATTAATTTATACAGCTTTGAGTTCATATACAACTGATAGTGTATTAACCTATGATAATGATATGCTCGTATCATTTGCAAAATATTGCACAAGTTTCCTAATTTAAAATTTAATCCATTTTAGAATGTCTAGTTTTTACGATATAATAGAAGTAGTATATTTCGATTGCCAGTTTTTATAGGCAAAATAAAGAATAGGAGAATAATATGGAAAAAACAGAATACAAAATAGCATTAATGATTGATTCGGAGAATGTTTCACATAAATACATCAAGTCAGTCATGAATGAAATTGCAAAGTATGGAAAAATAGTCATTGCGAGATTTTATGGTGATATCTACAATCTATCTAAGGAGTGGCACAAGACAGCACAAGATTACGCGATTAAACCTGTGCATCAGTATAATGTTGCTATAGGTAAAAATGCAGCAGATATGGCAATGGCACTCGATGCTCAGGAAATGATGTATCAAGAAAAAGTAAATACCTTCTTTTTAGTAACTAGCGATAGTGATTTCACGCCACTTGCTATGAAACTAAAAGAAGGAGGAATGCACGTCATAGGTGTTGGTAACGAAAAGAAAGTAACCCCCGCCTTCAAATCAGCATGCAACGAGTTTAAATATTTTGAATATTTAGATGATGAAGATGATGAAAACAGCGAAGCACAAGATAACACCGTATCAGGAAGTCAGGAAATTGGTGGCATTATCAAAAGTATCATTATTGAAAATGGTGTCGATAATAAAATTCAATTGAGTAGACTAGGAGATATTCTTGTCAATCGGTTTTCTGATTTTGATTCACGCAAATATGGAGCTAAGAGTTTATCCAGTTTGGTCAATACCATTACCGGACTTTCCATTTCTTTGGAAAAGACAACAACTTATGTCACATTGGATTCAAAGTTAACAATGAACGACATCACAAAATCAATTGTTGAAATCATATCAAAGAATAAGAGTAAGGAAATGATTCTAACGAAAATTAAGCAAGAATTGGAAAAACTATATCCAGGATTTAATTATCAAGAGCTTGGATTTACGCGTTTTAGTAAACTTGTAAGTAGCATTGATACGATTACAGTTAAAAATAATGCTGCAAAGATTAAATAAAGATGAAAACTTTTGATATTAAAAGTGATATGCCAACTACAGCTTTGGCTGGTGTCAGATTAGCTAATATCATTAGAACATGCAATGGTAAGGACAAAGCAATTAAAATTATCCATGGTTATGGGTCTACTGGTATTGGAGGATCCATCAAAAAGACAGTTCACTCATCATTAAGAAATAGAGTTAGAAGTGGTGAAATCAAAGCGTATATCCCGGGTGAAGCATTCAGTCAGACAATGGGATTTGATGAAAGCATACAAACATATTCAAGTCTTATTAAATCAGATTTTGATTATAATAAAATGAATGATGGAATTACTTATATCATCTTAAAATAGATTAATCCTATCATCATGATTTAACTCAATCCAGATGATATGGATATGATTGTTTTAGAGAATCAAGGAGTGACATGAAAAAAATACTTGCATATAAATCCATATCAGAAATCATATCTACAGCAATTATTTTATTTTTATCTTTGCTTGCAGTGATCTCAATGTTGGTGTATTATGATTTCATTTTCACAAGCATTGATGTTGAAATCAAAGTTTTGTTGTTTGTCTTTGTAATAATCGCTATAGTTTCCTTTATGCAATTACTCATGCTAATAGGAAATCCTAAAATAATGGTTGAACATGATGATAACAGCATTTACTTTTATAGAAGAAAACAAAATAGAAAATCTATTCCATTTAACGATATCCAAAATATCTATACGAAAACAAGTATTTGGACTAAGCCTTTTGTGGTTTATACTGCAATCGTCATTATCACTAAAAATGAGACATATTACTTAAGACATATCTCTAAAATGAACGAGGTAAAGGATGTTATTCAGCATATTGCATATGCCGAAAAATCCAATTAAATATGCCAATTAAAGCAGGGTGAAAATAGTGGAGAAATAACCACTATTTTTTTTTATATTTTCAGTCACAAATTCAAACAAAAGAGTATAATTGAATTGAAGAAATATTACTTCTAAAAATTGCAGCATAAAATGGTGCTGTCTCATGGTTAAGCCTCTTAATTGCTCTTGTCGATTTTAGCGAAAGCCGTTAACATTTAACCGTGCGCCAGCACAATTTCGATAATAGAAAAAGATACGAAAAGAGGTGAAATATATGGCACAACAATTCAAACCAGCTCCAAAAGGACAGGCTCAAGCTCCAAAACCAGCTCCAAAAACTCCAATTCAAGAAACAAAAAAACCTGCTCCTAAAAAATAAGAAGAAAATTTAATTCAGAGTTTTCAACTAATTACAAAGTGTAATTAGACTACCAATTGACTTTTATAACATACTAGATCTATTCAACCATCTAGTATGTTTTTTTGTGAAATAACCAACAACACTGTTGGTTATTTTCTTTTAATGGATTTGCTAATCTCAATAATTAAGAGTGGCATGAGTACAAGACCAAGGATAATAAACCATTGAGCCACACTTGGCATTACAATCTTAAAGATACCTCGAGTAAAAGGAAGAATGACAACTAAAACCTGAAGTGTAGCACTGACCAATAAAGCATAAATGAGATACTTGTTTCTTTCCAGTGTAAATACGGAATTTTTTTGACTTCTTACATTAAAAGCATGGACCAATTGTGATAACGCCAAAACGATAAAGGTCAATGTCTGTGCAGTAATCATTTTTAATGTAGGTTCCGAGGTCATAAACCAACCAATCATATAGGCTGAAAAGGCAATTAGACCCAACATTAATCCCTGCCACGCTATTATCTTACCCAAACCATCTGCAAAAATAGATTTTTTACTGTCTCTTGGTTTTTCTTTCATGATATCCTTTTCCTTTGGATCAAGCCCTAAAGCAATCGCCATTAAGGAATCAGTCACAAGATTGATCCAGAGGATTTGAACAGCGGTCAACGTCGTTACTCTTGTGCTAAAAATCAGAATGCCAATTGTTGTACCTAAAAAGATTGTGATGATTTCTCCAATATTACAACTGAGTAAAAACTGAATTGATTTCTTAATATTTGAAAAGATGGTTCGCCCTTCGCTCACTGCATTGACAATCGTGGAAAAGTTATCATCGGTAAGTATCATGTCTGCAGCACCTTTAGCTACTTCAGTTCCGGTGATTCCCATTGCAATCCCAATATCAGCTCTCTTGATAGAAGGAGCATCATTGACACCATCGCCTGTCATAGCAACAACATGTCCTGATGTACGCCATACATCAACGATTCGAACTTTATTTTCAGGACTCACCCTAGCATAAACACGAATCTTATCATAAGTTGATGAATACTCTTCATCACTCATTTGATCAAGATCATGACCAGTGATAGCAAGATCTCCATCTTTTAGTATATGAAGCTCTTTTGCAATAGCAATAGCTGTATTGATATGATCACCAGTAATCATAATTGTTTTGATACCCGCAAGATCACATAAAGCAATGGAATCTTTGACTTCAGGACGTGCTGGATCCATCATACCGACAAGACCAAAAAGTGTTACATCGTGCTCTAATTCAAGATTTCCCAATGAATTTAAGTCAGCATCTCGTTCAATTTTCTTATAAGCGACAGCAAGGACCCGAAGAGCATTGTTTGCCATATCATGATTGGCTTTCTCAAAATGCTTCAAGTCTTCTAAAGTACCATCCTTGATTGACTTTGCTCTTTTGAAAAGCACATCAGGGGCACCCTTGATAATTGCATATCTGCCGTCTTCAAAATCATGGACAGTAGTCATCAATTTTCTATCAGAATCAAATGGAAGTTCATACAATCTAGGATATTGATTGATAATCTCAATTGGATCTTGATGAATAGCAATTGATAGATCTGTAAATGCCATTTCAGTAGGATCTCCAATTTTGATGTAATTTTTTCCTTGTTTTTTTAGTTTTGTATCATTACACAAAACACCATAAATACCAAACTGGTTCAATGACGGTTGTGATACTGTGTCTGAATTAACATCTATAAATCCATCGTGAAAGTAGACTTGTTTTACAGTCATCAAATTTTGAGTGAGTGTACCTGTCTTATCTGAGCAGATAATACTTGTAGATCCTAGAGTCTCTACAGCTGGAAGGGTTCTAATGATTGCTTGTTTTCTAACTAGATTCTGCATACCTAACGCCAAGACGATGGTGATGATTGCCGGTAATCCCTCTGGGATAGCTGCAACTGCTAATGCAATTGATGTCAAAAGTGCTTCCTTCCAAACTTCAAAACTTGCGCCACCATTAAATAAATAAGCCTCTATGATGGTAATCAGAAAAATAACGAAAGTAATACCTAATGCAATCAATGCAAGCAACTTACCCAATTGACTCATGCTTTTCTGCAGTGGGGTTGCTTCATCCTTTGTTTCATTTAGCATGGTTGCAATCTTACCTAGCTCAGTATGCATACCTGTTGAAATGACAATGGCTTCACCACGACCATAAGTAACGACAGTACCCATGAAGCCAAGATTGATTCGATCACCCAATGGAATATCTTCTTCAATTAAAGGCTCACTAATCTTTTCTACAGGGACTGCTTCCCCAGTTAATGTTGCTTCATCAACTTTAAGATTTATAGATTTAATTATCCTTACATCAGCTGGAACGTAATCTCCTGCATCTAATAGCACAATATCACCAATAACTAGATCTTTAATATCAATAACCGTATCAAAGCCATCTCTTTTTACTTTGGCATGAGGTGAGGATAAAGCTTTGATAGAAGCTAAGGCTTTTTCAGCTTTTGCTTCTTGAAATAACCCCAGCAGGGCATTCAAAATGACAATACCGATAATTAAGAAGCCTTCAGCGTGATCACCTGTGATAAAAGATAGAACGGATGCTCCGATTAAAACGATAATCATAAAATCCTTGATTTGATCGAGAAATTTTAAGAGGATGGATTTTTTCTTTGGTTCATCTAATTGATTGTGTCCATATTCGATAATTCTTTTCTCAACGTCGATAGAGGTTAAACCTTTATGAACATTTGTTGATAAAGATATTTCAAATTCCTCACTTGTACATTGATGGTTCAATTTGTCCATGCTGTCCTCCGTAAATTGAGTATAGGCTATACTGATTAATTGTATCATGAAAAATAACTTGATACAAGGCAATCAAAACGATGCATATATAGAGAAGTAGGCATCTAAATACAAGTTAAAATTTTCATCAATTAAACATAGTCGCAAAATGAAGACGCTCCATTTCACGATTTAATTTAGAAAATAAGAAAACTAAACTATCTTAATTTTTTGGAAAGCGTTATCATTGAAAATCATAACCCATATCACTCAACCAGGTCTTTTTTTCAGTATTAAAAAATGATATAATAAGAATGAAATCAACGATACGATAATATAATGGAGTTCTCTATAAACATACAATCGCACTTTGCAAGTGAAAAGCTTGCACTTTTAGAAAAATGATTCAAAAGATTATTAACTAGCTTTTTAGATATCAATAAGTATTAAAATTTTAGAATGTAAAATAATAATCAAGTGGTATAATGACTTAAGAAAAAGGAGTTTTCATGAAAAAATTATTAATGATTATTTTATTCACGACAATTATTTTAACAGGTTGTTCCAAAGCAGAAACAATCACAATGATTGTTCCATTTGGTGGACCTGAAATTGCTGTATTGTATCTTGAGGCGAGCGATAATTATGAAATTGATATTGTTCAAGGTCCGGATCCACTTGTTGCAGCATTTGGTTCTAGAACTTACGATGCTATCTTTGCTGGATCAAACTTAGGAGCTATTATGTATAACTCGCGACCAGAATATATCCTATTGGCAACCATAGTCTGGGGAAGCACATTTATCGTTTCAACAACTAGCATAGATGATATGGATAGTTTAGAAGGAAAGGATATCATTGCTTTTGGTCAAAATTCGACACCAGATATTATACTTAAATATCTACTGGATTCATATGATGTCACAGCAAGTATCACTTATGTTGATTCTGTAGCATCTGCAGCTGCCTTATTTATTGCCGATCCCACGAAAATTGTCTTGACAGCAGAACCAGTTTTATCAAATATTAAGGCTGCAGTAGCTGATGTTAATGTATTGGATTTACAAACTATTTATGGAGAAGTTTCAGATAGCGATTCTTATCCACAGGCAAGCGTCTTTATCAAATTTGATTTGCCTAAATCAAAGATTGATCAATTAATTGCTGATTTATCAGCTTCAGTTGCTAAAGTCAATAGTGATAAAGAAGGAACAGCCGCTCTTGCAGAAGAGCTGAATATTGGTCTATCATATGATGTTGTATTAAATTCAATTCCCACAAACAACTTGCTGTATGTTTCTGCTCTAGATGCAAAAACTGCTATCGTTGAATATTTTAACTTATTAGCAAACACGAATATTGCACTTATTGGCGGGATGTTACCAGATGACGGGTTCTACTACGGAGAATAGGTATGAAAAAAACGATTTGGATGACAAGCTCAATATTTATGTTGTTCCTCATTTGGGTGATTGCTTATGAAGCAATTAATCATCCAATTATTTTACCATCACCTTTTAGTGTATTTCAATCGGTATTTCACATTTTTGCACATCAAGACTCGCTGATTGCAATCTCGATGACAATATCTCGCTTATTGTTTGCGATTTTAATCTCATCAATCATGGGGATTTCTATGGGTGTCCTTTCTGGATTTAAACACAATTTTGCTTTGTTTTTAAAACCCTATGTTACAATCCTAAGAACGATTCCTGTGATTTCAATTGTCGTTATTTTACTGATCGTATTTGGATTTGGATATACGCCATATATCATTACTTTCCTGATGGTATTCCCAATTATATACACTGGAGTTCTTGAAGGGATACAACAGATGGACAAAGAATTAATCGATGTCTATCGTTTAGAGCAACAAGATTGGAAATTAGGACTTAAATATATCTATTTTCCAATGATTAAAAAATATATTTTACTTTCGTTTCTTCAATCTTTTGGACTTGGGATCAAGGTTTTAGTCATGGCTGAGTATCTTGCTCAAAGCCAAAATTCAATCGGAAACGCAATTTATTTAGCAAAAGTCAACCTTAAGTATGACTTTGTCTTTGGTTGGACCATTATTTTAATACTGATTTCATTTGCTATTGAATTTGGCATAAAAAAATATCAAAATAAACAGAATTTAGAATAATATATTTAAAAGGATGAATTTTTATGCATAGCATAGAATTATTCAGCTCACTATTTGGCAGTTTGAGGTTTATTGCATAATCCAACAATTATTTTGCATAAAAAAATTTATTTTCATACGATATGTATTGATAATTTTTATTACATCATGTATAATGATAGTGTTTCTTCTACCCTTTGGTAGGAGAAACCCGTGAATTAGTCCTAATGTCTACATCCCCCCCCAAGACATTAGGACCTTTTTTATGCAAAATAAAAGATATGATATAATATTCACGAAAAAATAAATGTGTAGGAGATGAAGAATATGGCTTTCATACAATGTCATTTTCAATCTATGGTTTTAGATTTAAACGCAAGTGTAAATGTGATTATTCCAGAAGATATTAAGGAAAACGAAAAGATTAAGGTATTATATTTATTACACGGTTATATAGGTGATCACACCGATTGGACAAGACTATCTTCAATTGAACGATATGTCAGTGCGTATAGAATTGCTGTTGTCATGCCTGCAGTTAACAATAGCTATTATACCGATATGATTCATGGTCTTCCTTATTACACATTTATGACTCAGGAGTTGCCTAAATTTATAACCAGTACTTTTCCGGTCTCAACCCAAACAGAAGATAATTATATTTGTGGTTTATCAATGGGAGGTTATGGTGCTTTTAAGATTGCATTATCACCCCCATATCCATATGTAAAAGCAGCTAGCATATCTGGAGCTCTAGATATTGAGCATATTAGAGCGTTAAGTAAAGAAAAAAATCGCATTATACAATTCGAATCAGTTTTCGGACTTAAATCTACCCAAAATACAACAAATGACTTGAAATATTTAATTAACTTGATGAAAAAAAATAAAGTCCAGTCACCTCAATTGTTTATTGGGTGTGGAACTGAGGATTTCTTGCATGAGGATAATGTGAGTTTTACCCATTTTTTGGATCAAGAGAAAATTCAATATACGTACAAAGAATCAATAGGGAATCATGATTGGTCGCTTTGGGATGAATATATTCAAATAGTGCTCAAATGGATGTTTAAGGCATAAAAAAGTCCAACTAGGACTTTTGATGTGCAAATCTGATGAAGTCTACGAAGACTTTTTTCCAAGCGGATTCATGATGAATGTCATCAGTTTCGATATAAAGAATATCTTTGACTTTTTTATTTTTGAGTATAGATAGAAGGTTTCGACTGTTTTGCAAATAGATCTCGTTGAAATCCGTTGTTGCCTCGCGACTTGATTCATTACTACCAATGGAGATGAAAAACCTTTGATTGGTATCAATTGTTGATGAATTGATGAATTTCAGGAAATCACCCTCATTAAACCATGATGCCAACGAAAAGATGCCAACATGCTGAAACACTCCTGGATATTTGATTGCGATATAGGCAGAAATATAAGCACCCATCGAACTTCCAGCAATCATCGCATGATGATAATCTTTTTTTGTTCGGTAATTTTTGTCGATATATGGTTTCACTTTCTCTACAACAAATTGAGCATATATATCACCCAAACCACCAACAGGAACTTCTGAAATATATTTTACAAGTTCTGAACTTTCCCATGGAGAGTATTCGAATAAACGGAGATTTGAGTTATCAATTCCGACAACGATGATATCACGGATGATATTTTTTTCAAGAAGAATTTTCAATGTATCATTTATATTCCATGATTGACCAGCAGCGGATGTTTCGTCATCAAATAAGTTTTGCCCATCATGCATGTAAAGGACTGGATAACGAATTTTGGAATTTTGATAATTATCTGGCAATAAAATTCTAATCTGACGCTCATCTTGCGTCGTTTCAATGAACAATGATTCTATCTTGATATTTCCCATCCTATCCCTTCCTTTGTTTTCATTCTATCACAAAGCAATTTGACTAGTCTTCATTTTATGAAATATGTTAAAATAGATATAGATACATAGGAGGTACTCTATGCAAAATACTAAAAAGCCCAATATGGTTAAAAAATTCAATAGGCTTGGATTTGGTTCCTGGCAATTAGGCAATACAGATTTTTGGGGATACATGTCTGTTGATGAAGGTGTTGAACTCGTGAAACATGCTATTGAGAAGGGTGTGAATTTTTTTGATACAGCTCCAGGATATGCTGCTGGACTTAGCGAATGGATTATCGGTACCGCAACCAGAGACCAAAGAGACAAAGTATACATCAATACAAAGTTTGGACATACTGCCGATGGCGAAACAGATTTTTCAGTATTCTCATTAAGAGAACAAATCTATGAAAGCCTCGAAAGACTTGAAACAGATTATCTCGACAGTATCTTATTGCATAATCCAGGTATGGATATTTTGGAAGGCAAAACACTGCATATTGAGGAGCTAGAAAAGCTTAAAGAAGAAGGTATGATTAGAGCTTATGGAGTCAGCATCGATACTGTTGAAGAGTTTAGAGCTGTTCTTGACAATTTAAAAGTTAATATCGTTGAAATTCTATTCAATATTTTTTTCCAAGATGCTTCAGATTTATTTGGTGAAGCACATAAAAAGGGGATTTCCATCATTGCTAAGGTTCCCTTGGATTCAGGGTGGTTAACGGGTAAGTATGATGAATTCTCCGAATTTGAAGGCATACGCTCACGTTGGGATGACGAAACTATACAGCGCCGTGCTGCACTAGTTCGTGAGATTAAAGAAATAACTCAAGCTGAAGATTTAACTAAATATGCCATTGGTTTTGTTTTAAGTTATCCAGAAGTTACTGCAGTCATTCCCGGGATTAAGAATATTGATCAATTAAATGATCATCTTAGTAATGCCAACTTCAATTTACCTAAGGAAATCAAAGATAAATTCATTGATCTTTATCAGACAAAAATTAAGGATAACCCTTTATATTGGTAAGTACATAGCCTAATAAAGCCAATTGTGATAACCTTTGTGCCATTTTTAACAACTCAACTACGACATCATAGGTTTATATTTTCTATAGACACATTACCATGCCCAAACAATGAAATGGCTGATCCAGCCATTTTCTATTTGTCCATAAAAAAAATACAATTTAAGATGTTTCATAATATAATAATATTAAAACCTGAGGTGAGTTGGTATGGGAACATTAATCAATGTAGCTGCAATTATCGTAGCTAGTATATTAGGCGTTATCTTTAAAAAAGGATTATCAGAGAAAATCCAAAAGAGTGTGATGCTTGCTCTTGGCCTTGGATTAGCTGCATTATCCTTAGGATGGTTTCTAAAAGATTTTTTGAGTATCAATCAAGATACACTTTCGACATCGGGAGATTTATTGATTATCATTTCCTTAGTTATTGGAGTGATGATTGGTGAATGGATTGATATTGACGGAAAGCTCAGTAGATGGGCCGAAGGCATTGAAAAGAAATATAATCTTCCCCCACTTGCGAAAGGATTTATTGCAGCAACCCTTATTTTTTGTGTTGGTGCGATGGCAATTGTAGGTTCAATACAAGATGGTATGAATGGAGACATAACGACACTAGTCATCAAAAGTGCACTGGATTTTGTAACTGCACTGATTCTAGCATCGGTTTTAGGTATTGGTGTCATTTTTTCAGCCATCAGTGTCCTTATCTATCAAGGTGCGATAACTTTATTAGCAGCTAGTTCAACTAATTTCTTGACTCCAGATATGATCAGAGCTGTTTCGATGGTAGGCAATATTTTGTTAATAGCCATTGGCATCAATTTCATGGAACTAAAAAAGATAAAGGTTGCAAACATGTTACCTGCTCTCGTCATTCCGATCCTTTACTATGTCATTATTTCCTTTTTTTAATATCAAGACGAATAATAACTATAAAAGTGTTCAGCTAAGACTATAGATGCTCAGATCCCAAAGAATTTAGATATGAGGGCACAACTTATGAAATTATGTAAGATATGTGGAAAACAGACAATTTCATATCGCCATCCACGGTTTGACATGGTTTTCCATGAGTGTCAATATTGTGGATTTATCTTTAAAGATGAAGCCAACTATGTCTCTTTAAGAGAAGAGATTAAAAAGTATGATGAACATCATAACGAAGATGATAATATGGGGTATGTCAATTTTTTGACCGATTTTATCGAAGCTGCAGTACTCCCTTATATCCAAACAGGGAAAGCTCTTGATTTTGGGAGTGGACCCAATCCCGTACTTTCTAAAATCATGAGAAATTCATATGGGTTTGATGTGGACATTTATGATCTTTATTATGCAAAAGAAAAAGTATATAAAAATCAGGTATATGATTTGATTACTTCAACTGAGGTCGTTGAGCATCTTAAGAGCCCAATGGATGCTTTCATATTATTTTATAAGCATTTAAAACCAGGTGGCATCTTAAGTATTATGACCTTATTTCATCCGAGAAACAAAGAAATGTTGTTTGACTGGTTTTATATTCGTGATAAGACGCATGTCTCATTTTACACAGTTCAAACTATGCGGATAATTGCAGAAAAATTTAATTTTGAGTTCATTGAGACCAACGATTACAGGTATACGGTATTTAGGAAAAAAGCGGTATTAATGATATAATTCCCTTAAAATAGACAGTACAAGTAATTAAACTTTGATTGTGTATAGAAATGGATTTTTTGATCAATTAACTATTCATCGGCAGTTGTCTTCTCTATGCGTGTGTGATATCATAGGAATTAGAATATTTTGTAATTCAAAACAAGAAGGAGTTGCCATGAAATCCAAAAATCTAAAGATTACATTGAGTGTATTGATTTTAAGCTTGATTTTGAGTATGTTTGTTTTATATACACCAGTACCTATAGGGATAAATGATGATTCATTTAGTGCCGCGTCTGCAGCAGAATACATAGAGGTCATTTCAAGAGAACCGCACTCCGTTTTTGACCCTATTGCCCATGAGGATGTTCGTCTTTATATCAAGACCCAGCTTGAAGAATTTGTTGGTGCAGCCAGCGTCTTTGAAATGGACTATACAAGTGCAGAACTTGGAGAAGACACCGGCTATGACATTCATAATCTACTCGCGGTTATTTCAGGTACTTCCGATACGGGAATTTTACTCGTTGGACATTATGATTCCAGAGTACACGTTGGTAGAGATGGAGAATTAGGGAGGTCATATGGTGCGGCAGATGATGGCTATGCAGTTGCTACATTACTTGAAATTGCGAGATTATATGGAAATAAGAATTTAACAAATAGTATTTATATCTTGGTTACGGATGCAGAAGAAACAGGCTTATATGGCGCTCTAATGGCTTCAACCGAACCATTTATGGATAACATCGGATTTGTAATTAATATTGAGGCTAGAGGCAATGAAGGACCAGTTTACATGTTTGAAACTAGCACAAATAACGAGTTCATTATTGATTTTTATGAAAAAGCTGATTTACCTGTTTCCTATAGTTTAGCCACAGCAGTATATACTGTGATGCCAAACCTAACAGATTTTACTGAATTTTTAGCAGTAGATAAACAAGGTATCAATTTTGCAGTCTTAGACGATTTATATTATTACCATACACCAAATGACAATTATAACAACGTCAATTTATCAAGTATTCAACATTATGGCTCTCAAATCATACCTTTGATTGAAGCTTTTGTCTATGATAGCACGTATAGTGATGTTGATTATTTCATAGGTGAGCAAGATCAAGTTTTCTTTACGATACTACCCAATGTTTTTATTACATATCGGGAATCAACGATGCAAGTCCTTCATTTTACATTGCTTGCTCTGTTGATTGGCATGACTTCGTTTTTAGTTATTAAGAAACAAACCAAATTGGTATCCGTTGCAAAATATACAGGTATCATCTTCGGATTAGTTGCTATTTTTGCAGTAATTGGATTATATTTAGCTAAATTGATTGCATTTATTGGACATGTCCCGTTTTCCCTGATTTATGTGCGTATGCAAAACACGGAACTAATCACTTTATTGATTCTACTGGCAACAACAGCTGGACTTGGATTTCTATACTTTAAGTTTGTAAAATCAGAAGAAAACAAAAAGGCAGTCATGATTTCAGGTATCCTTATTAACCTGTTGTTTGCTATTTTAACAGGATTTGCACTAAGCGGAGCAAGTTTCCTCTTCTTTGTACCCGCATTATTTGGAGTTATCAGTCTATATGTTATGACATTCCTAAAACATAAAATTGTTCTTCATATCGTGCTTTCACAAAATATATTGTGGAACATGTTACTAGTTGTTCCTATCTTATATTCTTTATTTCTGGCAATTACAGTTGGCGGATTGTTAGCTTTCATGGTCATTTTAACTATCAATATGACATCAGTAATCCCCTATTTCTTTAAGCAAATTGAGGTATAGATAGTAAAGAATTCATAAGATATTAAATTCACTTTGATAGATTCATGATAGATATGAAAGAGGTATGGATATGCATAAAGTTGCAGTTGTCACAGGAGCAACCTCGGGTATTGGTAAAGCAGTTGTAGAGCTTTTGCTCAAAGAAAATATACATGTTGTTGGTTTAGGTAGAAATATTGAAAGAATTGAACAAGTCAAAAATGAATTTGCTTATTTAACAGAAAAAGTCAATCTAGACTTTGTTCTAGGTGATTTATCAGATAATAGACAAACCAATTTAGCTGCACAAAATATCATAAGCTTAATCACTGATAAATATGAAGGAAAAGTTGATATTCTGATGAATATTGCTGGGATTGTTAGCTCTGGCTATCACGAAAATGAAGATGGCAATGAAGTGACTTTTGCAATTAATCATCTATCTGTTTTTTTGATGACATATCATATGATGCCACTCTTAAAAAAGGCTCTGGATGCTAGAGTTTTAGTTGTTAGCTCATTATCCCATTATTGGGCATCGATTAACTGGAAAAATATTCAATCAAAAAAATTATATAACATCTTAAAGGGATACAAAAGATCGAAATTATATAATGTATTCTTCGCTAAAGAGTTTGCAAGACGGTTTAGTGATATTAGAATATATGCGATTGATCCAGGTCTTGTTAAGACCGAACTTGGATTAAAAAGAACTTATGGTATTGCCTATATGGTATGGAATTCTAGAATGAATAAAGGTACTAATCCTTTGTATCCAGCTAAGTTCATGATTGATGTTGCAACAAAACAGGCATACAAAGAACAATCGGGCCATTATATCAAAGCTGGAAAGTCGATTGAATCAAGTAAGATTTCATATAGTAAAGAAGATGCGAAAAAGTTGTGGGAATATTCTGAAGATCTAACAAAGATTAAATTTGATTTTTAGCATAAATAATATTTAGTGCTTATTCTTTTTCCGTTTTTTTTTGGTATAATGATGTTGTCAGTAACGAGGTAACATCACAGATGAAGTCAATAGAATTATTAGCACCATCAGGGAATAGAGAATCACTCATTGGAGCCATTAACGCTGGAGCAAATGCAGTATATCTTGCAGGTAAAAGATTTGGAGCAAGAGCATTTTCTAATAACTTTGATGATGAAAATCTCATCGATGCTATTCGCTACGCACATTTGCGTGGCGTTTTTGTGTATGTTGCAATCAATACATTGATATTTGACGATGAGGTTGAAGAACTGATTCAATTTACTGATATGTTAGTCAATCATGACGTGGATGCTCTAATCATTCAGGATATAGGGATGCTTGATCTATTAAGCAAACGTTATCCATCAGTTCAAATTCACGCTTCAACACAGATGAATGTGCATAATATCAATCAAGTAAAACTTCTCAAGGATTTAGGTGTCACACGTGTTGTTATGGCAAGAGAAACACCTTTAAGTGTTATTCGTCAGATCAAAAAAACGGTTGACATTGAATTAGAGGTTTTCGTACATGGTGCACTTTGTGTGAGCTATTCGGGAAATTGTTTGATGAGTTCAATGCTTGGTGGAAGATCGGGCAATCGTGGAGAGTGTGCTCAACCATGTCGTTTGATGTATCGCTTATTCAAAGAAGACCATCCCATATCAGATCAAAGCTACCTACTTTCAACAAAGGATTTAATGACATTGGAATATGTCGATCAATTGATTGAAGCAGGTGTTGACTCATTTAAAATTGAAGGGCGGATGCGTAAGCCTGAATATGTCATTCAAGCTGTTTTGTCATATAGAAAAGCAATTGATGACTATACAAATCATTTAAAGACTCAATTTCAAATTGAGATCAAGAATCTTAAACGTGTATTCAACCGTGAATACACGAAAGGATATATCATGGATGAAGAGCCAAATCAAATCAGTAATGCATTTCGACCTAACCATTTAGGCATACCCATAGGAACAGTGATAAACTACCAAAACAATAAGGCTACCATCCAATTATCAGAAGCACTTGAGGTTAATGATGGTTACCGGATTATCGGAGAAACAGACTATGGAAATATAGTATCCAGAATTTTAAAAGGAAATAAATTGGTCAAAAAAGCAGATAAAGAAGATATTATTCAACTCGATGTATCTGAAAGTGTATCCAAGGGATCAATGGTTGTAAAAACTTTAGATCACAAACTTGAAAAGAATATTTCAATCTATCTGAATGAAAACTTTCAGGTGATTGGACTGAAAGGAATAGTCTTTGCATATTGCAACCAAAAATTAACAATAGAGTTGAATGATGGGAAAAATCGAATAACAGTTCAATCCAAAGATGATATTGAAAAAGCAGATCAGATACCAGTGACTGAAATCCAGATTATTGAGCAAGTCTCCAAATTGGGCAATACTCCGTTTTTCTTTCAATCTCTAGCTATTCATACGGATAACCAAGCATTTATGCCTATTAAAATGCTTAATGAATTAAGAAGAGAAGCTATTCAGCAGCTGATTTTGACAAGAGTTTCTAGAGTCAAACACGAGATAAATGAAAATCCGGATTTAGGGTTATCCGAATTTGAGAATTCTGCTTTTCAATTTGCTGTAAAAGTAACAAATCGGGAACAACTGGATGCTGTTGTAGAAAAAGAGATAGATACCATTTATTTCGAGGATATTCTCAATGTCAGGAATTATTCGCAATATGATCTAATTCCAGCTATGAAAAGGATTCAATTTCATCCAACTTCAAATCTTTATCCCGTATCTCTGATTAACGAGATAGGAAGTCTATATAACAATCAACAAGTTGTCATAACCAATGAGTTTTTAAATGTTACTAATATATACTCGGCACACATGCTTTCTCGCTATCATGCGATAAGGATTACTTTGTCACCTGAACTATCAAGAGAGCGTATTTTAAGATTTTCAGATAACTATTATCACCGATTTAACAAATATCCCAATCTTGAACTCGTTGTTTATGGACATGTTGATCTGATGATTTCTAAATATTGCCCAATTGCCAAAACATATAAAACAAAAGCAGATTGTCATCTTTGTGAACTAAATCAATACTATTTGCAGGATCGATTGGGTTTAAAATTGCCATTACTCAACGATGGGAATTGTAATATACGAGTTTTGAATTCAAAGGCTCTTCATTTGATAGAATATATTGATGAACTAAAGAATGCTCATATCAATAGTCTTCGACTCGATTTCACCATTGAAAAAAAACATGATATAACACAATTGATTAAAGCATATCATCAAGCATTGAATAGTGGTAAAATGACAATGAATTCAAAATCTTATTCAACCGGCAGATATTTGAGATAGGAAGCTAAAAATCATGATTGAAGAAAAGAAAATTACCATAGGTTTATTCATAGATGTTTTTTATCCGATGATTGACGGTGTTGTTATCGTCGTTGATAATTATGCAAAGCAATTATCCGAGAAAGCAAATATTATTGTATTTGCACCTGGATCTAGAGATAAAGCCTATAAAGACCAGTTTTCTTATCGTGTGGTTAGAAGTAAATATATCAAAGTGCCGTTCACGGATTATAATCTATCATTGCCTTTTTTTGATTTCAAATTTAAGAAGACTTTAAAAAATGCAAATCTAGATATTGTACATATTCATTCACCTTTTACATTGGGGAATGTTGGCATATCCTATGCGAAAAAGCATCATATTCCTGTTGTGGCCACGCTTCATAGTCAATACAAAAAAGATTTTTATGAACGAACAAAAAGTCAAATATTATCTGAAATTGCCATTAAGGAAATCATGTCAACTTTCAATAAATGTGATGAGAGTTGGGCTGTCAACCGCAAGGTTGCTGAAATTTTTGGAGAGTACGGTGCAATCCAAAAACCAAAAATACAACTCAATGCAACTGATCTTGTTCCATTTGATGATATGCATGCTATTGAAAATCTCAAGAAAAAACTCAATGTTCAACCCGATGAGAAAGTTTTTTTGTACGTTGGAAGACTAGATATGATTAAAAATCTTGGATTTACCATACAGGCACTTTATCGACTAAAACTAAAAGGCGTTAAATTTAAAATGATTTTCGTTGGTGCTGGACCTTATGAGAACGAAATGAAACAAATGATTAAAAAGACTGGATTAATCGATTATGTGCATTTTGCTGGTAGAATTATGGACCGCATTGAATTAGCCAGCTACTATAAACTTGCTTATCTCTTTTTATTTCCATCTCTTTATGATTCGAGTTCACTTGTACAAATTGAAGCTTCAAGTCAAAAAACACCCACATTGTTTTTAAAGGGTGCTGCGACTGCTGATACCATCACTGAAAATGTCAATGGATTTTTATCCGAAGATGATCCTAATCTATACGCACAAAAAATTACTGAGATTCTTAATAATCCTAAGATCTATCAAAAAGTGTCAAATCAAGCATTTAAAGATTTATATTTAACTTGGAAAAATGCCACCACTCAGGTTTATGCAAATTATCAAAGACTTATTCAAGAAAAAAGCAAATCCAGATGAAATGATCAGATGGTAGTAGAAAACTTAGAATTTTTTGGAAATTCATCTACGAACAATAAAAAAAGCACTCAGTGCTTTTCTTATAGCGTCTTATGTGTACCATCACAATAAGGCTTATTTTTTGAGTGTTTGCAGCCACATAAATAATAGGTACCATCCTTTTCTACAGAAAAACTTTGTGGAACAAATCCTGTTTTCTTGTGTGATTTAGAATCACATAAAGGTTGATTCTCACTCTTCCCACATGTACAAAATAAATATTTTTCATTTGTCTTAAGCTCTATAGCATAAGGCTTTTTTTGAGCGATTACTGGTTTATCCATTATTGATCATCTCTTTTCTCCTTTAATTATATACTGTGCTCGATATTTATACAAGAATAGTTTAAATATTTAGAAATTCATTTTATAATGATAGAAAGGGGTGAATTTATGAAAGAAAATAGATTGTTTCAAAGACTTGATGACATTGGACAATTGTTATCAGAAGAAAAGCATACTTTGGCTCTAATGGCATTAGGATCTGTTGGTATCGAGCGAGAACGTGTTGATGCATTTTCAGATTTGGACTTTTTTGTCATTGTTGAAGACGAGTACAAACAAAAGTTTATCGATGACTTGTGGTGGCTAGAAGAGATAAACCCACTTTCTTATATATTTAAAAATACCAAGGATGGATATAAAGTATTGTTTGAAGATGGTATTTATGCAGAATTTGCTGTATTTGGTGAATCTGAAATGACAGATGTTGCTCAACCCTATGGTCGAATCATTTGGAGGAGAGCTGAATATACGGATGAAGCCATTACAAAGATGAAAGGCAATATTCCCCAAATGAAAAGCGATGATGCTAGTTATGTAATCAACGAAGCTCTCACAAATCTTTATGTGGGTTTATTGCGAACATTAAGAGGTGAAAGATTATCGGGTCTTTTCTATATTGAATCGTATGCACTAAATCGCATACTCAGTATTGTGCATCTTTTTGAGAAAGAAGATAAAATCTATGAAGATGTATTTGGAATTGAGCGAAGATTTGAAAAGCATTATCCTGAATTTTCAAAGAAACTACCCAAAATGCTTTCAGGATATCAAACCATAGGACTTTCAGCATCAGCAATGCTAGAGTATCTTGATTCAATATATCCGCTAAATTTGAGACTGAAATCTGAGATTAAGTCATTAATTCAACGTGTTAACAATGTTATCTTATGATATAATAAATACAAAAAAAAGCTGACGTTTGGTGCAAATAGTTGATAACATTACGATTTCACAGTAGAACAAAGATGTGAATTGGTAGTTTTTAAATTAGTAATTTATTTTTATTTAATAAACGACATTAAATGGCTATTACGTCCTGATAAGTGATTGCTCTATCAACTAATTGCACCAAACGTTAGAAAAAAAAGGGGTTGATTTCATGTTGAAAATCCTTAAAATTTTACTCGTTACAATATTATCAGTCATTATCCTTTTTGTTGTCTTAGTCGCAAGACTTTACGCGATTAAAGTCATTGATATTAGAACGCAAGTCAGACATCTAGATCAATTAAATGAATATTATATTCAATCCGATTTCACTGAAGTTGATGAATCAGTTTTTACTGATTTTGATATTCATGATTCATCCATTAAACTCAATGATATTCAGATATTAGCTTCGCATAACAGTTACAAGAAGAAGGGTTCAGATATAGGGAAATTTTTTATTGGATTAGGAGCGAGCACTGAAGAAGCAAATGCACTAAAATATGAGTATAAGAATTTTACAGATCAATTTGAATCGGGTATTCGCAGTATGGAAATTGATTTGCGTCTTCGTAAAACACAGTTCATGCTGACACATGTTCCACTTGTCGATAATGGCAGTGTAGCCCCTGTCTTTTCACTTGCACTAGAAGAAATAGCTTTATTTTCAGAAAATAACCCCAATCATATCCCCATCATCATCTTAATGGAAATTAAGGATGACTGGATGATATTGGATCATGCTCTTCAAGTCATTGGATCAGATCAACTTGAAGCTTTAAACATCTTAATCAATGAAAAACTTGGGGATCAACTTTTTACACCTAGTGATATGATGGAAACAAATAAAACGCTCAATGAAACAATTCAATCAACAGGTTGGCCTAGCATTTCAGAACTGTTAGGTAAAACCATCTTTATTTTGCATCCAAGCAATTTCACACAAACATACTATGAAGTAGATCCCACCCTTCAATCTTTACCGATGTTTTTAGGTGTATATCCCGATGCTGTAGATGAATCCTATGCATCTTTTGTTGTTCATAACAATCCAGATGTTGATGCAATTCAAGCCTTGGTGGCATCTGGGTTTATCGTACGAACGCGGATTGATGCTGAACTCGTCTATGAACAAGCAAATTATGATGCCGCAGTCATGAGTGGGGCGCAAATTCTTTCAAGTGACTATACTGTGGGTAGAAGTGATTTAGGAGTCGACGAATATATTTATCTACCTAACAATAAAATGATTATTCTACGTACATGAATCTAGACTAACGAGATTAAGCATACTATTTCATACATCATCAAATGAATAAGGTATCAAAAATCCGCATACAAATGCACTTTTTATCGAGAAACACTTATACCTATTTGACTTGCGATTGAATTCATGTATAATGAGAATACAATAAAATGAAAAAAGAATCACGGAGGTTCAAATATGAATGAAAAATGCAAAGATGATAATCGGATGAATGACACAAAGAGATTTGACATAGTCGTAGAAAGGCTTGCATCAAGAGGGGTAATACTTGAGGAAATTGCACAAATTGCTTTGGATTTACAAATCAAATATTTGCCTAAGCTCACTTTTGAGTTATGCCATGAGCATGTAAAAAAAGTTGTAATGAAAAGAGAAGTTCAAAATGCCATATTAACCGGTTTAGAACTTGATATGTTGGCTGAAAAAGGATTGCTTTCTGAACCTCTATCAAGCATGTTGCTTAGCGACTATGGATTGTATGGCATTGACGAAGTCTTGGCACTTGCCATCGTCAATGTTTACGGGTCGATAGGTTTTACAAACTTTGGATATGTTGACAAGATCAAACCTGGTATTATTGGAAAACTTGATGCAGAAGGAAAAAAAGAAGGAATATGCAATACTTTTTTAGATGATATCGTTGGAGCTATTGCTGCAGCAGCAGCAAGTTCTATTGCACATAGATTTGCTGTATAAGAACTGGACGAACCTTATTTCATTCAATTTGAAACAATGAAGCACATCTAGTGCTTTTTGTTTTTTAGCTCCATTTTCTACTGATATTATCTAAATAATCTATTAGAATCAGATGATGATATTTCTATCTCGGATAAGAATTAACCAAATCTTAAGGTTTTATGTGGTGATATTAAGTTATAATAGACATATAAGAATAATGAAAGGTGCATTTCATGAGCAATATCAAATCGGATGGAGATCTTCTTGAATCTTCACTTCAAAGTGTTCAAGATCTAGTCATAAAGATTGCGACTCATTTTTCCAATACATCTAGCGATAATTTCAACCATGACATCATTCAGGTCTTTTCAGATCTTGGATTATTTTTAGGTTTGAGTAGAGTTTCCTTGATTCAATACCAGATAAAAGAAAATATCATGAAGAAAACTCATGAGTGGTGTAATCAAAATATCGCATCCGGATTAGAACTATTTAAAGAAATACCAATGGAAATATTTGAAGATTGCTTTGTAAATAAACACTTTCATGGAGAACCTTGTATTGTTCAAGATGTTTCCAAGTTTAATGAGAATAAGAAACTTCATCACATATTATCAGCGCAAGGTATTTTAGCAATAGCAACGGAACCTATATTTCTTAGAGATACATGTTTTGGATTTGTCAGCTTTGAGGATAATAATGCTTTTCGACAATGGAATGAGATAGACACCAAATTACTGAAAATGATTTCCAAAATGATCACTAACACCCTTGTGAAAATATCTTTCCAAATGGACATAACAAATTTAGAAGAGCAAGTTGTACTTGCAAATCAAGCTATGGGTGAGTTTCTCTTTAAAATGAGTCATGAAATAAGAACACCACTTAGTGGTGTCTACAACTCAATTTACCTTCTAGGGTCTACTAATTTGAGTATTGAGCAAAAAGAATACTTGGAAATCGGGCAGGCATCAATAGATGTTATGTCAAGTATTGTGGATGGTATACTTGATTTATCCAAAATAGAATCAGGAAGAATGGAAATATTTTCCGACAAATTTAATCTTGAAGAAGAACTTATCCGAATTTACCGAGTTCAAAAAACTTTTGCTGATGATAAAGGAATTGCTTTAAACCTAGATTTCGATTACCGTATCAACTGCGAACTCATCGGAGATTATAGGAAACTGAGACAAATCATATTGAACTTAATTAATAATGCCATTGAGTATACGCATGAAGGATATGTTTCGTTGAAGTCACAATTAGTTCAAAATAAAGATAGAATGACGATTGAATTTGATATCATTGATACAGGCATCGGGATTGAAGAAACCCATATTAAGAAGATTTCAAAAGCTTTCTATCAGATTGACAGTATCGAATCATCAAAATTAAAAGGTACTGGTCTTGGTTTATCGGTAACAAATGAGTTAGTTCATCTAATGGGTGGTGAGCTTGATATAGCGAGTAAACTAAATTATGGTAGCACTATTAAAGTAAAATTAACTTTTGATCAAGGACAGCGCTATGACTATTCTTTCGGACGCGAACTTACAGCAATCATCATATCAGATCACATAGAAGCGTGCGTCTCAAAGGATTTATTGGAATCTATGGGGATTTCAGTTAAGAATCTTCAAACCATTGGAAATGACAAATGTGATTTATTTTTCTTTGAGTCACAGGTTACCGACGAAAAAGCTTTATTAGGCTATTTGAAGAAATACGGTAATGAAAATGCCATTGTGATCTCATTGTTTCATTCTGAGCAAAAGAAATTCAAGTCAATAAACCTTTATATTGATTTTCCTATATCAAGACAGATACTTTTTCACAAACTGATGAATGTTATGGATAATCCTTCAAAGGAACCATCAGAAGACCTATCCTATATGTCTATCCTAAATGGCTATGCACTCATTGTTGACGACAATAGATTAAATCGTATAGCATTAGAAAGCATTTTAACAAAGGAAGGCATTCGTTCAAAATCTGTAAATAGCGGATCCAAGGCGATAGAAGCAGTTCAAAAAGAATCTTTCGATCTCGTGTTAATGGATGTGCAAATGCCTGTAATGGATGGTGTTGAGACGACTAGACGAATTAGAAATTTAGGTGAAAAATACGACGATCTACCCATTATCGCTGTCACAGCAAATGCATTTTTAAGCGATTATGATTTCATGAAAACTTCCCGGATGAATGACATCATATTCAAGCCGATTCGTGTTAAAAATTTAAGTCAGATTCTTCGGAAATATATAAAGGCATCAGCTTCGATTCGTATACCTGATGAGTTGTTTATCTTTGACCAAAAAGATTTCGAAATTAGATTCGAGGGAAGTTTAGATATTGCCGAGGAAGTTATAGAATCCTTCATCAAAGAGTATGTTAAGGATCTGCATCGAATCAAAATTGCAATTGAGGATAAAAATCCCAATAAAATTATTGAAGCTACACATTACTTTAAGGGATCTTGTGCATATCTGAGTGGTAAGCGAACGGTTTGGTTACTCAATTACATACTGAATGCTGCAAGAAATGAGCACATGGATATGATGTCTTTATGTTACAACCTCTTAGAAAAAGAAATCTCAGATTTATTAAAGGCAATCATGTTATTTCAAAAGTGATTGAATTAATATATTTCAATACTTATCAAATTTCAGTAATAGAGAATTTTAAGCAACATCTTCAAAAGGTGTTGCTTGTTCTTATATAAGCAAAATGTGATACACTAAATATAGGTGATGAAATTGATAAAAAAAGAAGAACTAAAGCAAAAGTTAACACCAATACAATACCATGTTACACAAGAAAACGGGACTGAAAGAGCTTTTGAAAATCCCTTTTGGGATTACCATGAAGAAGGTCTTTATGTAGATATCGTTTCAGGCGAACCATTATTCACGTCACGTGATAAATTTGATAGCAGTTGTGGGTGGCCAAGTTTTGCAAAACCCATTGAACCTCTAATTACTCAATTGGATCGAACATTTGGTATGCATCGTATAGAAGTCAGAAGTCAAACTGCAGATAGTCATTTAGGTCACTTGTTTACGGATGGCCCTATAGAACTTGGTAGATTGAGATATTGCATCAATTCTGCATCACTTAGATTTATTCCTTTGAGCCAACTAAAAAAAGAAGGTTACGCAAAGTATATGGATTTATTCACAAAATAGGGGGAATTATGGAGAAGTACGATGTTAATCAGGAACTACGTATTCTTAAACCGTTAAGATTTACAAAATATACAAATACTAGACGCTTTTTTGCCAATCTAGTATTTAGATTAAGCATGTTTCTTACGAAACCAAAAAAAGGCATCTGTGAAAGAAGATTTATTTTCTATGGATATCTTCATCAAAAAGTAAGATTATCCGTCTATGAATTGAAGAACCAAGAAGGTAAGGCTCCAGGATTGCTTTATATTCATGGTGGAGGGTTTCAAATTCAAGGTACACCCGTTCACGAACGACTCATAGCTAATATCATTCGAGAAACCAAACACAAAGCTGTTTATGTCAATTATCACTTATCTCCAAAATATCCCTTTCCTACAGCTCTAGAGGACTGTTATCATGCCCTACTGTGGATGAAGGAACATGCGGATTTTCTGGGCATAGATACTAGTGAATTAGCTGTTGCTGGAGACAGTGCAGGTGGAAACCTTGCCACAGGAGTTGCTCTATTAGCAAGAGATCGTAAGGGTCCGCATATTCATAAGCAAATGCTTTTATATCCAGTATTGGATGTTAAACAGCAAACAGAGTCTATGAAAGCATACTATGATGCACCCATGTGGAATGCAAGTCTTAATAAGAGTATGTGGGAAATTTACTTAAAAAATGGTGATTTTGGTATGCTAGAATATGCGTCTCCATCATTGGCTGATGTGACTGGATTACCAGAAACTTATATTGAAACCGCTGACTATGATTGCTTAAGAGATGAAGGCATCTTATATGCCAAAAGACTCAAGGAAGCCGGCATTAAAGTCATCGAGCATCATACGAAAAATACTGTTCATGGATATGACGCTGTATTTTACAGTCAATTAGTTAAAAATCTAACAAAACAAAGAATTGCTTTTTTAAGGAGCAAGCATAATGAGAAAGATTAATCTTGAATCGTGGAATCGAAATCAAACATACTTATTTTTTAAAGATCTTGATGTTCCAAGGTACCTTGTGACTGTCAATCTTGACGTCACAAATTTCATCAGTCAAACCAAAAGACAAAATCACTCATTTTATTTATCCTTTATGCATCTTTCGATGTGTGAACTAAATAAAATTGAAAATTTTAGATATCGAATAATCGAAAACGATGTATACCTATTAGACAGTACTCATCCATCTTATACCGATGTCATTGAAGGAACTGAACAGTTTAAAATTGTAACTGTCGATTTAGAAGATGATTTAATCAGCTTTATTTCAAAAGCAAAACATAAATCCAAAGAACAAGGCAGTCAATTCATCGATGAAAAAGAAGAACAACGCATCGATCTAGTTTATATTACAACCTTTCCATGGGCTAAATATACACAGGTATCTCATGCCCATAATCTAGATCCAAAGGACTCGATTCCTAAGCTATCATGGGGAAAATATGAGAATGAGAATGGGAAATACATGATGCCATTCTCGATAGAGGTGCATCATGCATTAGTAGATGGGCTTCATGTTGGAAAGCTAATTCAAAATATACAAATGAAACTGAATTCAAAATAAAAAGGCATAAGCCTTTTTTATTTAATAGGAAATTCTAATGACATACACAAATCATGTACTATCTACATACATTATAAAGTAATTGGTAAACTCACTCACCCTTTTTTACCTGAAAAATGGTATAATTAACCTATAGAAGGGGGGGGAAATAACATGTATTTAACAGTTAGAAATAGACTCTATGTGAACCGAAATGATCTAGCTTTTTTGAGGTTATTAATGCACGCAGCCAAAAACTTATACAATGAAGCTTTATATAGCGTCAGACAGCATTATTTTAATACGG
>JBDREH010000034.1:0-5389 GCA_043819945.1 Bacillota bacterium | reverse complement strand
TTCAATTGTTTTGGGTTAAAATAAGGTTGATTTAATTGTGTATTTGTCATACTTCAATTATATCAAAAATCCACCCTGGCTTCCAGAGTGGATTTTACTTTTATTGGGATGTTAACGATTCTGTTTCGTTACAGCCTCTTTCTTAATCAGTTATTTAAAAAGTTATTTAAAATAGGTTGTGGGCTCTTAATCTGTGGTAAATAATGAAATTTCGTAATCGCAAATATCCTCATAAAATTCCTTTTCATGAGACACTAAAATCAGTGTGCCTTGGTAAAGTATGAGTGCCTCTTTAAGGGCTTCTTTTGCATTCACATCCAAGTGATTTGTAGGTTCGTCCAAGATGAGTACATTACCTTTTTGGTGTCTGAGTAATGCCAGTCTGACTTTCGTTTGCTCACCACCAGACAGTGTTGTGATATCTCTATTAGCCATATCGAAAGCAATACCGTGATTTCCGAGAAGTGACATCACATCTTTTTTAGTAAAATGAGGATATCTATGGTGGACGATTTGAAAAGGCGTTAAGCCTTCTTCAAAAATGCTATCTTGTTCAAAATAAGCAATTTTAGCAGTATCGATCCATTTATACTCACCACCCAATTTTGGAATAATATCCATAACTGTCTTGATGAATGTGGACTTGCCAATGCCATTTTTGCCTGTTATAACGACTTTTTCCTGTTTCATGACTGTTATGCTTAGTGGTTCTAGCAAAGGCTCAGTATAGCCGATTTCAAGCATGTCAGTGACAAGTACATCTCTACCTGTAGTTGAAGACAACGGAAAATGAAAGTGGCAAGTCTTACTGTGTATTGGTTTAAAGACGCGATCAATTTTTTTAAGCATTTTCCTTCTGCTTTGTGCACGCTTGGTGGTTTTTGCACGGGTAATATTCTTTTGAATGAACTCCTCAGTTTTTTGAATGAATTTTTGTTGAGCAACATATGCCTTTTCTTGTTGAGAAACTCGCAATTCTTTCTCCGATAAATAGAAATCGTAGTTACCTTTGTATCTTGTGATAAATCCATTTTCAAGAGCAAATACAGTATTGGCAATATCTCTTAGAAAGTCTTCATGATGTGAAACGACGATAAATGCTTTGGGATAAGCAATAAGAAATTTAGTTAACCAATCTATGTGTCTAACATCTAAAAAGTTTGTTGGTTCATCAAGTAGTAAAACATCAGATTCCTCTAACAATAGCTTACCTAAAATGATTTTCGCACGCATGCCACCAGATAAGTGTTTAATGGGTACTTCTAACAAGTCCATCGTCAATCCGAGACCATGGATGATATTTCCAATCTTTGATTTATAACTATAAAAATCAGCTTCAATCAAATAATCACCAATTGATGATGCCCAATTTAAAATCCGCTCATGTTCCTCTTCAGGTGCTTCGCCTAAACTCTCGTAGAGTTTTTCCATTTCTTTTTCTTTTTCAAATAATGGGAGGAAAACCTCGTATAAATAATTTTTGACTAATTGTTTGGGATCAATTGCTGCATACTGGTCCAAATAGCCAATTTGCTTATTTGGCATCCAACTGATGCTCCCTTGATCAGGGCTGATTTGTTTTTCTAAAAGTTTGAGTAAAGTGGTCTTCCCAGTGCCATTGGGTCCGACCAATACAGCATGTTCACCTTCAAAAAGGCGCATCGACGCCTTTTGATATAGGTTTTCACCGCTATAGCTAAATGTTATGTTTTCAACATCTAAAATACTCATTTGGGTAAATCGAAACTAAGTGGTGATTCTTCATCTACCACATAGATCCATTGCTCCTCCATAAAGTGTTGATCTTCTACAATCATATCAACGGATTGTTTCAAGTATTTCGCTGTGCATGTTGCTAAAATCTCGTTTTTTTCATCACAGATATACCCCTCACCTTCGAAGATGAGACGTCTATTATTAGTAACCCAACCCACTGCCTTAAGTTCTTGGTCCAAGGGAACTGGTTTGAGAAAACTAACTTTTAAATCAATGGTAACACCCCAAAAATCAGGTTCTTGAATTTGAAGCGCACGACCTATTGTTTCATCCAATAAGGCAACAATAATACCACCATGCATCCTAAGTGGATAGCTTTGATGAATGTCATGCCCTTTAAAAAGCCCTAAAAGTCTTTGGTGTTCGAGTTCATAAAAATGAGTGTGCAATCCAGCTTGGTTTGAAATACCACAAACAAAGCACATGTCAGCATTATTTTGTTTCCTCAAGACATGAAATATCATATGATATCAAGTTCCAAATGCATATAAAGTATTAATACACTTCCAAGAAGTGTCGAAATGAAAAATAAAACAACTAAAATCCGGTAAATACCAGTGAATGGATTGTGTTCTTTTATCGTCTGATAAAATCCGATTGAGCATGGTGTCAATAAAACAAACAAAGCTTTTTTAATATCTAAATGATTCCTAAATACAAAGTATAGTCTAAAACCAAATAGTGTGAGCGTTCCACCAATCAAAGAAATCCAAAAAGCATATAAACAGATATTAATCAATGTACTAAGCATGTTTTTTACCTCCTATGAAAAGATAAACAATAGCAGCAACGGGAAGTAAAAAGAAAACAAACGAACTGGTAAAAAACAAGCCCATGATTGCCCAAAAATAAGAGGATAGCAAAATGAGTATACGATCTTTGGTTTTCATATTAATGGACCTCGCTTTCTAAAACAATTCGCGAAGATAAAACACCTAGCGCACTGATTTCGATATGTCTTCCACCTAATTCAAGATTACCATATGCATTATAACCAGTTGCTCTACCATAAGCTAGCATAATATTTTCTCGGATGATGAAAAAATCGTTTTTATGGTCATGGCCAACAAATACACCCTTTGATTTCCCATAAGTAACCATCGCATCAAAAAATCCGGTGTCAATACCTTGTGCATAGACCTTGTCTTCATTAAAGATACCAACATAACCCTCTGAATCAATAAACTGTCTTAAAGGAATGTGCATGAAGACAATTGAATCAACAGTATCTGTTTGAACCAAATCCTCATACCATTCAACTTGAGCAGTCGATAAGTAATCGTATTCTCCTTGTTCTTCAGTATAGATTTCTCTTTCAGCTTTAGAATCAAGAAAATAAGCATTATAGAATACTTGATTATTCTTAGTAAATTCAATTTTGAAATTACCGTATACACCGTTGGTGAGTTCTGGTCCAACTTTAAAATACAAATATTCTGTATCTTTTATTCTTTGAATAAAATCAGCATAGTCATTGAAATCCATTTCGTGGTTTCCAAATATAAATGTCCATGGAATTTCAAGAGATTCCATATAACGAATGAGTTTTGTAAAAAGTGCAGGAGCAATTGGCGACATCATCATATCGCCAGTGATCACGATTAAATCGTAATCGTCAGCTTTTGCCAAGTCACCAATCAATTTAAGTGTTTGATTATCATAATCGTCAATGCCATAAGACAGGTGCAGGTCAGTCACTTGCAAAATCTTCAAACTATCGCCCTTCATTTCAATTTGAAGGGGATTATTATCGGTATATTCAATCTCATATGCTGAACAGCCATATAATGTCAACACCATTACAGCAATAATTGAAAACACTAGAACTCTTTTCATAAAACATCCTCGCTTAATAAGCTTTCAAGCTCGAAATTTCTAATGACATGCATATCATAAAAATGATCCTGAGATTTGATAAACACCATCTCGTTTTCATTGATAAAACGTTTAATTGCACTCGTTGAAGGATAGATGATAACTAATTTTGAATGCTCTGATGAGAGAAAAATTGATTGATCAATCACCTGTGAAGTTCCTGAATTAATAATTTCCCACATCGTTCTGCTATTGATGGTTAACTCAGCGTTTGTAGCTACAAAGAAAAATAAGATTTGATATGATCTTCTTTGCGTTGTAAATAAAATCTTTTTATCTTTGATGACAATATGACCAAAATGTTTCAATAGGGAAACAGTTTGACCTTTGATAACGTCTAGTTTTTTCTTCTGTAAAATCACAAGAATAACATATAACGCAAGAGTCAGAGCCAGTACAGCACTTAATATTTCAAAAATCATTTATATTATCCTTTCCTTAGTAACAGATTTTAAATGATTGTCTTCAAATGTACAATGATATAAATAGCGATTATCCTCATTTAATACTGTTGGCAAAAAATAAGGTATATTATGTGCAACGCCTTGATTCTCAAAATCGTTGATCCACTCAATTTTCTTCCAATCCAATATGCCTTCATTAATCTTACGAGGAGTTGAATACTCAAAATAATCAGGCAAGTCAATTAAAAAAAGATGTAATCCTTTGCCTAAAGCATCAAAACTATTCCAAGTAAGAATACCTTTGTCGTGAATTTGCTCTATAGTAACAGAAATACCTGTTTCTTCTTGAATTTCACGTTGGATGCAAGATACCTCATCTTCGTCGGAGTCAATCTTGCCACCTACACCATTCCATGCCCCTTTCCAGGGACTTTTTTCTCGATTAACCATAAGTATTTCATTGTTTCTTCTAATGAATCCTAGCGTATATTGATGCATGTTATGAACCTCTTATCCTAATACTACTATAAATTATATCATGAAATAACAACCATAAAACAAAAAAGGATGTTTTCATCCTTTGATTTTTGATTCAACGAATTTTTTCAAATACAGTAAAATCCAAGACATTAAAGCAATTGCTGGTAGCATATACAATATAGTGAACTTAAAGACATTGAGAAGACCATTTTCAGCTACATTCATAAATCCATATGGATAAAATCCTGTAAATGGTCCGGTGATTAAGAAAAATAGGAAATAGATAAACGGATAAATAATCAAAATCCAAAATTGTTTTGGCTTAAGCGGTTTGGAAATAACGATAAAATAGAACAGTGTATATAAAATAGGTGTTAATGTATGCGTTAGATGAGACTGAAAACTAATTGGAGGTGTTGCTAGCATCACATGGTAAATCATTCCTGTCATCACGATGTTGACAAGAGCAATAGCTGCTAAATAAGGAAACCACTTCTGATCATCTTTAGTAACGAAGACTAAAAAAACAGTAACGGCAACCAAAAGATTTGATTGGTTAGTAAAGTAACGCAGATCACCAATTCCCCATTCAAATAATGACCATAAAACACCCCAAGATGCTATGATTAATACGAAGAATAAAAGTAGATTGGATACTACACCCTTTTCACGTAATGTATTCATAAATTTCCATGTCTACTCAATACTGTAATGATAGATTGAGTATTTCCCTTTCTTTCTATTGTTATAATATTTTTAGGCACTGTGGATTTGTTTCATATATTTGTAGCTTGACTACCATTGGAGGCTCCTACCACAGTTCCTATTTTTTAACCATCAATAAGTTAGTTAGC
>JBDREH010000033.1:0-50510 GCA_043819945.1 Bacillota bacterium | reverse complement strand
TTCAATTGTTTTGGGTTAAAATAAGGTTGATTTAATTGTGTATTTGTCATACTTCAATTATATCAAAAATCCACCCTGGCTTCCAGAGTGGATTTTACTTTTATTGGGATGTTAACGATTCTGTTTCGTTACAGCCTCTTTTTGTTTTTTTAATTTTCACTTTTTTCTCAGGAACAGGATCGTATTTAGGTTTAAAAAGAGGATTACATGTCAATATTCTTTTCGCACTTAAAAATGAGGCTTTAACAAAATTAAAACGAACATAACATTCTTTTGCATATGCTGAACATGTAGGCGAATGTCTACATTTGTGGTTGGTATTTGGAGAAATGTCTCTTTGGTACCACTCAATTAATTTGATTGCAAGTTTTCTCATATTTTCACCGTCTATATTATAGCATCTTTTCAGACTTATGTGAAATTTCATATTTTCTGAATAAAATCAATTTGTTGACTGCAAATATATGCTATAATATTGGTATAGAATATGAAAACGATTACAGGAGGTTAAGGATGAAAGAGTACACCACCAAAGAGATACGAAACATTGCAATATTAGGCCATCAAGGCACAGGCAAAACCAGTATTTCTGAAGCGCTACTTTATGTGGGTAAAGCAATTGATAAAAAGGGAGAGGTTGAACGTAAGAACACAGTTTCTGACTATTTAGTTGAAGAACAGACGAAACAAACAAGTCTTTCACTCAGCGTAATACCAGTTGAATGGAAAGACTATAAGTTAAACTTTATAGATGTTCCTGGTAGTGACGAATTTATTGGAGACTTAAGCCAAGCACTAGAAGTTGTCAAAGGTGCTGTGATTTTAATTGATGCAAGCAAAGGTGTTGAAGTAGGCACAGAACGTGTCTGGAATGAAGTAAGAAAACGGCATATTCCAGCAATTCTTTATATCAACAAGATGGATAAGGAAAATGTCAAGTTTGAAGAGGTCCTAGAAGAAATCCGTATAAAACTAGGTAAAAAAGCTGTTCCATTCTGCTGGCCAATCGGTCATAATGAAAAGTTTGAAGGCTTCGTCAATGTAGTCGAAATGAAGGCTCGTATTTATGATGGAACTGATAGTCAAGATGCTGAAATTTGGGAAGAAAAGAAATCTAAGGTTGAAGAGCTTCACAACATGATTCTAGAAAGTGTTGCTGAAACATCAGAAGAGTTATTGGATTTATATTTGTCAGGTGAAGAAATACCTGAAGCCCAAATTAAAACTGCACTTCGTAATGGAATCATCCAAGGTGAATTAACACCGGTTATTGTCGGTAGTGCAACAAAGACAATTGGTATCAGAACCTTATTAAACATGCTTATTGACTATTTGCCCGCCCCAGACGAACTTCGTCCATTGGTTGGTATTGATGCGAAAACTGGTCAACAACTAACTCGTTTGACACATGATGATGAACCATTTTCTGCTTATGTATTTAAAACTGTCGTTGACCCTTTCTTGGGTGCAATCAATATCTTGAAGATTAACTCAGGTACTTTAAAACTTGGACAAGAAGTCGTGATTGCGAACAAGGGCGAAAATAAGAAGATAAGTAATCTTTTTTCACTTCGTGGAAAAAATCAAATCCAATCTGATTTATATCATGCTGGCGATATGGCTGCTGCAGCTAAAATTGACGGAATTGAAACAGGAGATACATTGGCAGATCCAAAGAGTCCAATCGTTTATGAACCAGTTTCCATACCAACTTCAGTCATCTATATTGCAGTTCATCCAAAAAACCAAAATGACGAAGATAAGATTTCTATGGCATTACATCGTTTGAATCTTGAGGATCCTACATTTGAAATTAAACGAAATAAAGAAACTGCTCAATTATTACTAGGTGGGCAGGGCATGACGCATTTATCATATGTTCTTGAAAGAATGAAGACAATGTTTAAGGTCGATGTCGACATTGACGAACAAAAGATTGTCTATCGTGAAACGATTAAAAAACAAGTTCAAGGTGAAGGTAAACATAAGAAACAATCCGGTGGTGCTGGACAATTTGGTCATGTATGGATTAAATTTGAACCATCAAAGGAAATTTTCGAATTTGAAGAAGATGTCTTTGGAGGTGCTGTCCCAAGAAATTATTTCCCAGCTGTGGAAAAGGGACTTATTGAAATTTTTGAGCATGGTCCTTTAGCTGGATTTCCTGTCATCAATGTTAAGGCAACACTCTATGATGGATCTTATCATGCTGTTGACTCTAATGAACTATCATTTAGACTTGCTGCAGGACTAGCTTTTAAAGACGCCATTAAAACTGCACAACCCACGATTCTTGAACCCATTGTTAAGGTTGAAGTAACAATCAAGGATCAGTTTGTTGGTGATGTCATGGGCGATATGAACAAGCGTCGCGGTCGTGTACTTGGTATGACTCAGACTGAAGGATTCCAAGTTGTTATCGCAGAAGTCCCAGAAGCTGAGATTGTTAAATATGCAATCGACTTAAAAGCAATGACTCAAGGCAGTGGTTCATTCACACGTGAATTTTTAAGATATGAAGAAGTTCCTCACACACTGATTGATAAAATTGTCGAAGCCTATAAAAAGTAATCATTCACAAGCCCAACTAATATCAATTAGGAGGGCTTGTTATGCTTTGTGAAATTTGTGGCAATAAAGTGAAAACCAAACGAACAATTCTTAATCTATTCGACCCTGAAATTCATCACATATGTGAAAATTGCTATATGCAATATCCACTGACTCCCAGAAATCAGGTTATTCCTATAGAAGATGGAATAATTCATCATTATTCGATGATGAGAAATGAGGTTAAAAATTCAGGTATAGCCTATATGTCTTTTATGAAACCATATGTAGTTCAATATATGATGCATTACGATGATTTTATCTTTCTATACAAAGATGAGATCGACGAAGATTTTCTTACGATATTGGATTCCCTAAAGCTAGGTAATATCTACTTACTGACGCTTTATGAAAATATAAAAAAAGGAGAAAAACTATGAAATTCGAAGTTTTAGGTAAGAATGGTTTTGTTCCAACTGACGCTATTAAAGATTATGCAGAAAAGAGATTTAACAAGGTCGTTTCCTTTTTTGGCCCAGAGGTAGTTTCCGAGGTTAGAGTTGTGTGCAAGGTGTACAAAGATCACACCAAAATTGAGGTTACTATACCAGCAAAGGGTACAGTTCTACGAGCTGAGGTTGCTGATGTGGATATGTACGCTGCCATTGATAAAGCAAATGATAAGCTCGTTGCTCAGATTAGAAGACATAAGGATAAACTTAAGCATAATTTAGAAAAAGATGGAATTAAACAAGCCTACTCAAATGAATTTGATGCAGAATCACTTGAAAAAGATATTTTAGCAAGCCAGCTTGTTAAAAATAAAAAAGTTGATCTTACACCCATGACTTCACAAGAAGCAATTGCAGCAATGGAGTTATCTGGTCATGATTTCTATGTTTTTTTAGACAAGGAGACTTCGAGAACGAATGTTGTCTATCGAAGAGATGATGGGGATTACGCGATCATCGAAACACATACATACTAAAGGAAGCAAGCGCTTCCTTTTTTTTCTATGAAAATCTCTTCCAAATATCCTTGAAATTTGATGAAAAGAGAGTATAATAGACCAATGTGACAACAAATTAAGGAGATGTTTTAAATTATGGATATTTATTATTTTTTATTGTTCTTATCACTTACACTACTCATCGGTTTCACTTTTGGTAAACTTGCTGAGTTGATTAAGATACCTGAAATTACTGGTTACCTTTTGGCAGGCATTCTCTTAGGACCTAGCGTTTTAGGCCTTATTTCAGCACACACACTAGACAGTTTTGATGTGATCACGAATTTTGTGTTGGGTATTATCGCTTATCAAATAGGTACTGAGCTTTGGCTTCCCAAAGTAAGAAAGAGTGGGAAATCAATTATTACGATTACAACAGTCCAAGCACTAGCTACAGCACTTTTGGTTTTAGTCGTTGTTTACTTAATCGATGGAAGATTATGGTTAGCATTAACCCTATCTGCGATTGCAACAGCAACTGCTCCTGCACCTATAATGGTTATTGTTAAAAAAATTAGAGCAAAAGGACCCGTTGTTGATACTGTTGTTCCAGTAACGGGAATCGATGATATTTTTGGGGTTGTGATCTTTGGTTTGTTCACAAGTATTGCTGTTAGTTTGATCAATGGAAATGTATTAAGCATAAACACAGCACTGTTGAAACCATTACTTGAAGTTACGTTATCAGTTATAGTTGGTATCGTTTTGGGTAGTTTCCTAGGGCTCACTTCAAAGTTTTTTGTAACCAAATTGCCAAAAAGAGAAAGATATATTGCTTATTTAGTCTTATCATTGTCTACAGTGTTAATTTCTGTATTTGTGGCACACCGCTTCGAATTGTCAATGATTTTAACACCGATGTTAGTCGGTATGACATTCACAAACTTTATTAAAAAAGAACCATTTGAAATTCAAGGAGCAGCACTTTCTAACTTCAGCGGACCTCTTATCATTATTTTCTTTACACTTGCTGGTGCACAGCTTTCATTATCAGTCTTAAAAGTTGCAGGTTTCATTGCAATTATGTATATTGTATTTAGAAGCATTGGCAAAATTGGAGGTGCATATCTTGGAGCTACCTTGGCGAAATCACCGAAAGTTGTAAGAAATGCTACAGGTTTATGCTTACTACCTCAAGGTGGGGTTGAAATTGGGATGCTTGTTGCAGTTTCATCAATATTTCCTGGACCAGAAGCTCTACTTGTCAAAACAATTGTACTTGCTGGAATTCTCTTCTTTGAAATTGTCGGACCCATTGTATTTAAAAAGACAATTGAACGCGTTGGAGAATCTCGAGAATTTACTGATAATGTCATCACCGACGTTGCACAAATCACTGAATAAACAAAAGGAACTAGCGGTAGCCGTTAGTTCTTTTTTTTCTTTGCTAAAAATTCAATTATAAAGCAGCTTCATATAATGCTTCAACCTTATCCCAATTGATAACACTGAAGAATGCTGATACATAGTCAGGACGACGATTTTGATAGTTTAAGTAATAAGCATGTTCCCAAACGTCAAGTCCGAGCACTGGAGTTCCTTCAACAAGTGGTGTATCTTGATTTGGTGTGGATAGAACCTTAAGTGTCTTTTCTGGTGTAACAACAAGCCAAGCCCAACCGCTTCCAAATCTAGTCTTTGCAACTGTTCCAAAAGCATCTTTAAAAGCATCAAATGACCCGAAATCGTTATGGATTGCCATTAAAATATTTCCTTTTGGTAACTGTCCATTATTGACTTTAAGTAAAGGCCAAAAGAATGAGTGGTTGAAATGTCCGCCACCGTTATTTTGGACTGCTCCACGGATATCGGCAGGTACTAAAGAAAGGTCAGCAAGCAATGTTTCAAGAGGTGTCGATAAATCCGGATGTTTATCCAAAGCTGCGTTCAAATTATTAACATAACCTTGATGATGTTTTGAATAGTGTATTTCCATAGTTCTTGCATCAATGAAAGGTTCAAGTGCGTCATATGCATAAGGTAATTTTGGTAATTCATATTTCATATTAAATTCCTCCTATTAATAAGTTTATCTTACATCAAAAGGTATTGAGTATCAACTAATTTGCCCATGAGGTTAAAAAAAGTCTAAATTATGTTAAATTAGACATTTTTTAAATAGCTCATCACTTTTTGTTCATCAATATCAATAAACATAGTTTGATGATTTTTATAGTTTACATGATATCCTGGCATGCCAGGAATTCTTTTGATATATTTTATTTGCGTATAATCCACAGGAATTGAAGAAGAGTATTTAAGACTGGAAAAATATGCAGCTAGCATTGATGCTTTTCTGATAATGACCTCATCTAATTTTGGAGCATCAACGACAACATGTGCACCCGGGAAATCTTTGACATGAAACCAATAGTTATCCTTTTTCCCAATTTGATGGGTGACATATTCATTTTGTAAACTGTTTTTGCCTATATAGTAGAAAACATCATCATCAGTCAATTTCAGATAATTGGGTTTTTTGTTTTGTTTTTTATGTGAAGGTTTTGTCTTGATACCTTTGAAGCCATATGGGACGAGTTCGAGTTCAAAATCCTTTAGATTTTCGCCTTTTGATAAATCAAGATATGTTTTAAATTCATCAAATAGTGCAATCAGTTCATTATTTTGCCTATTTTGGTCTTGAATATGTTCTATTGCTCGTTTCGCCCTTTGATAAGTTTTGTAGAAAAGTTGAGCATTTTCATTGAGTGTCTTTGTTGGGTCAAGCGACAACATCGTGTTATTGACTTCAATTGAAGATAGCTTTTCATGCATTAACAAACCTGATTGATAAATCAAATCACCTTTTTCCTTATTTTTCAAACTTAGGGTTGCATCTTCAAGCATATCACTTAACTGTTCGCTCTTTTTTCTAAATTTTCTTGATTGTTTATTGATGAATAATTCATGTGATGTTTTTGATATATTGATAAGTTTTGGCTGATCATCCATCATTTCAGACAGTGTTGAATAATATTTCTTTTCGATATTGGACTCGAAAATATCAAATACATAATCTTTATGTTCTGTCAAATTACGTGTGGGCTGAGCTTTAATGCTAGACAAGTTTGCTTGATGATTGATGAGATATTTAGCAAGAAATGGGGATACACCCATGTAACGATCAACAAGATCCTTAGATGAGAATACCGTTTGATAGTCTATATTCATAAATGATGATTTTGTTGTTGGGAAAAATTCAAATTGAGCCATTGGTAAAAGTTGTCTTCCCTCTTCAAAAAACATTTTCTTAAAAGTATCAATAATGATGCCATTTTGAACAAGCAATAGATTTGAATGCTTCCCCATGGCTTCAAATATTAATTGTTTTTCCGTAGGACCGTCTATGAAGTCATTCGTGGAAAAATTAAAGATGATGACACGATCAGTTTGGTACTGACTAATGGTTTGAAGGATTGCACCCTCCAAATGTTTCTTAAGCGTAATGAGGAATTGTGAATTGATGTTGGATTCTGGTTTTTTCTTTGTTAAATGGAATCCGAAGTTGTGTGAACTTAGGTTCATCACTAGATTCATTCGTTCGCCCATGAGATAACACACAAAAGCAAACGACATTTCACCCGTTTGATAGATTTTTTCCAATCTTGCCTTTTCGATATTTCTATTAAGTTCTCGAATTAAATGATATATAAAGAATCCATCAAAAACCATAGGCTACCTCAAGTCTATTTTATCACATTAATGAACCAATTCTCCCGATGTAAGCGTTATTCAATGCAATAATACCCAAATCTATTTACAGTCTACGCTTTATCATATATAATAAGGAATAACATCAATCACTGAAGGAGGATCCTATGAAACTGAATGAAAAAGGATTATTAGTTGTCATTTCAGGTCCTTCAGGCGTCGGAAAAGGTACAGTACGTAAAGCCTTATTCCAAATGCCACACCATGATCTTGTCTATTCGGTATCGATGACCACAAGACCTCCTCGACTGGATGAAGTGGAAGGTGTTGACTATTATTTTGTCGATAAAGAGACGTTTTTAAAACGCATAAGAGAAAAAAAGTTTCTTGAATGGGCTGAATTTGTTGGCAACTATTATGGAACGCCTCGCGATAAAGTTGAGGAACAACTAGACAAAGGCAAAGAAGTTGTCTTAGAGATTGAGGTTGAAGGCGCACTTCAAGTTAGAAAACAAATGAAGGAAGCTGTGTTTATATTCTTGGTTCCACCAGGGAAGAAGGCACTTTATGAACGATTGAAAAATCGTGGGACTGAGCCTATTGATCTGATAGAAAAAAGAATGAAAAAAGCAGAGTCCGAGTTTTTGCTTGCGCATAAATATGATTATATCGTCGTAAATGACGAGGTCAATAATGCTGCTGACCGTATCATGGCAATCATACGTGCTGAGCATGCTAAAACAGAAAGATCGATTCACAACTACATTAAGATGATAGGAGAATAAGAATGACAAAAAATAAAGACGGAATGCGTTACCCATCGATTGATAAATTATTAGCTAAGATTGACTCAAAGTATAAACTTGTTTATGCTGCCAGTAAAGTTGCCCAAATTTTAGAATCCGAAAAGTTAAGTGTTGATAACGCACAATGCGTTAAATCGATAGGCATCGCACTTGAAGAAATATTAGATGGAAAAGTTGATATCAATTTTGAATCCTAAGAAAAAGCGCCAAGCGCTTTTTTTAATCTACAACAATGAATGAACAGGATTTTGTGATACAATATAAATGGTGATTTGTTTGAATTTAAAGGAAAAAATAGCACTATTGCCAAGTGAACCTGGCTGTTATCTCATGCAAAATGAAAACAAGGATATCATTTATGTTGGCAAAGCGAAAAAATTAAAAAATCGTGTGAAATCCTATTTTTCAGGTGCACATAATGAAAAAACAACGCGTCTTGTATTGGAAATACGCGATTTTTCATATGTCTTGACAAATAGTGAACGAGAATCGCTCATTTTGGAAAGCAATCTCATCAAACAATATTTACCTAAATACAACATAAGGCTGATGGATGATAAGACCTATCCCTATATAGAACTAACTAAAGAAAAGCATCCCAGATTACAGGTTGTCAGAAAAAAGCATGCCAAAGGAAAAATTTTCGGTCCCTATCCCAATGTCTATGCAGCAAGAGAGACAGCACGCCTTTTAAACCGGCTATATCCACTTAGAAAATGTGAGGCTATGCCTAAAAAAGCTTGTCTATATTATCACATAGATCAATGTCTTGCTCCATGTATCCATAATGAAGTGGATTATAATGAAATTTTGATTCAGATAAGCAATTTTCTTAAAGGCGATACCAAAGCAGTTTTAAACATGCTAGAAAATGAAATGCAACAAGCCTCAATAGAAATGGCATATGAGAAAGCTGCTGAATTTAGAGACATGATTAATCATATTGATTCAACTATTGAAAAGCAAATCATCAATTTTAATGACTTCAAAGATCGCGATGTCATCAGCTATGCCTTTAATAAAGATGATGTCGCACTTGAGATATTGGTCATGCGCCAAGGAAAAATGGTTGATCATCATCAAATCGTATTTGCATATGTTGGTGATGTCATGGACTCTGTTACAAGTTATCTTCAACAGTTCTATGAGCAGATGACACCAGATGAGCTTCTTTTTAGCACACGTTTTATGGTTGAGGATGTAGAGCCTTTCTTCGGAAAGAAAGCTATTATTCCACAAATTGGCGATAAGAAGAAGCTTACAGAGATGGCTACCAAAAATGCTGATTATGATCTTGAGCACCACTTCATGCTTTATAGACATAAAGATGAACAAAAACAAAAAGCTCAAGATGAATTAAGTAAATTGATCCAACATCCCGTGGACCACATAGAAATATTTGATAATGCACAGCTTTTTGGTACAGCTCCGATTTCTGCACTTGTTGTTTATAGACACGGAGATTTCGAGCGAAAAAGTTATCGAAAATACCATTTGCAGACAACAACTAATGATGATTATCAGGCAATGAAAGAAGTGACCTATCGTCGCTATCAAAAGATACTTATGGAAAATCTTGATATCCCAGATTTAATTCTTGTAGATGGTGGGAAAGGTCAATTGAATGCTGCTCAAGAAATCCTTGATTCGCTCAATATCGACATAAAAATTGCGGGTTTGAAGAAGAATAACAAGCATATGCTTGAGGCATTAGTTTATAAAAATGAAGTTATTCCCCTATTGAAACAAAGCGAGTTGTTCAAATTTCTTTTTAAGTTGTCTGAAGAAGTTCATAGATTTGCCATTGACTTTCATCGTAGCACGAGAAATAAGATAGCAGTTTCATCCCCGCTTGATGAAATCTCTGGTATTGGGGATAAAAGGAAAAAGGCTTTATTAAGCCACTTTTCAAGTATAGAAGATATTAAAAATGCGAGTGAAGAAGCATTGAGTGAACTAGGCATTCCTAAGTCAGTCATCCTGCAGATTAGAAAGGTTTTGAAATGAGAAAAATCATATGGAGTATCGATATCAAAAAGAAAGTTTTTTACATGATTTTAAATGGAAGAAAAGTTGGTTTTTATCTATCTAATCGTTTGTCAAAGACTTTTTTTATGTATTTGAGGAAGGGTGTTCTCGTCGATTTCGAGGTATCCTCAAAGTTGAAAAAAATCGGGAAGTTTTCTTTTTATCAAGTGTCTCACTTCAATCAGATTATTTCTTTAAACCCATTCATAGTCCACTATGATCTTACAAAATTGCGTAGGGAAATGAAAGAAGTCTTAGCTAGCAATAAGTATTATTTATTTATTGATTTTGAAATGACGATGCCTGGTTATCATGATCATCATTTTTATCCCGAAATCATTCAAGTTGGCTATGTTTTGGCACAAGCTCAAGGTAGCATCATCCATCAGGATGGATACTATATACTTCCTAAGGAAAAGCTGAACTTAAGTAAGAGAACTAAGAAATTCCTTAATTTAGATGAAGAGAAATTCTTTCAGGAAGCTTTACCATTTGATCATTTTTATGGTAAGTTAGAAAAGATTATCAAGAAGTATAAACCTAAATTTGTTGTTTGGGGAAAAAATGATTTAACTGCAATGAATGATTCATACGCACTGCATGATAAGAAAAAGCTCACTTTGGATATGAACTTTATAGATTTACTTAAACTGCATAAAGACTATTATAATTTGAAGGATGATCTTGGACTTTTTAAGGCATACAAAACCTATTATAATCTTGAATTTACACAGGCACATGATGCTAAAGATGATGCTTTGGTTACCAAATATGTCTTTGATGCATTTCTTGAATATATGAAATAAAAATGAGCCTAGCTAATTGCTAGACTCATTTTTTTTAGTTTTTAAGATCGACAACAATCGGAATAACAAGAGGACGTCTTTGAGTCATATCATAGATTTTTTGATTGAGATGATCGATGACAGCTTGTTTCAAATTGAGTTCATTGTACAATTTCCGATTCAGTTCGATTTGCACAATCTTTTTAGTTTCATTTGACAATAATTGAGTAATCTCTTCATTACCCTTCATGTAAATAAAACCACGAGAGATAATTGTTGGTTCATTGATGAGTTTCTTGGATTGAGAATTAATTGAAAGAACGACTGAAAACAATCCTTCTTCACTTAAGAGTTTGCGCTCTTTAATGACCATGCTGCCAATATCGCCAATCCCAGTGCCATCAATGTACACTTCCCCGGAAGTCACTTTTCCTGCCATACGAATTGATGTGCTTGATATCGCAGCAACCTCACCATTATCCATTACCAAGATATTTTCCGGCTTTACGCCACAATCAATCGCAAGTTGACGATGATGCTTAAGCATCCGGTGTTCTCCGTGCATTGGAATAAATAATTTAGGTTTAATCAAACTTAAAACGAGTTTTAAATCATTTTGACTGCCGTGACCGGAAGTATGCGTATCAGCAAGTGGTCCATGGGTAATCACTTCGACGTCCAATCTAAATAATTTATTAATAGTGCGATTGACACCTTCTTGATTTCCTGGAATTGGAGATGATGAGAAGATGACTGTATCACCTGCCATCGCTTTAATCTGTCTATGGTTTCCATTGGCAATTCTACTTAATGCAGCTAGTGGTTCACCTTGAGATCCAGTAACCAGAATCGTAAGTTCATTGGCTTTAGCCTTATTGACCTGTTCTCCACTGACAATTGTATCCTTAGGAGCCTTGATATAGCCTGTTTGCATCCCAATTTCAATAGCACGATCCATGCTTCTACCGAAAACAGCTACTTTTCTTCCATTTAGGATAGATGCTTCGATAATCTGTTGAATGCGATACATATTTGATGCGAAAGTTGCAATGATAATACGCCCGTCAATTCTCGAAAACAACTCATTGATTGATTTGCCTATTTTGCTTTCAGAGGGGGGTGAGCTCATCCCTTTCTGAATTTGTTGAATCAGATAACATACATAATACGCCTTCGCTACCTATGGCAGCAAGCTTATCATATTCAGCAGCTGGTCCAACCGGAGTAAAGTCTATTTTAAAGTCACCTGTATGAAATAAGATGCCTTGATCAGTTCTAAAAACGATACCAAACATATCGGGAATGGAATGATTAAGTCTAATGAAAGAAATTTCAACATGATCAAAGTTATACTTATAATAGCTTTTGTATTCTTCAATTTTTGGAGATTTGATATCTGTATGTTCAGCTAATTTGTATTCAATCATATCAACTGCTATGCCTGCAGCGTAAATCTTTGGAATTTTCACTTTTTTGAGTAAGTATGGAATTCCTCCAATATGATCTTCGTGTGCATGCGTCACGAAAAGACCAACAATGCGGTCTTCATTTTCAACGAGATATGTGAAATCCGGTATGACATAATCAATACCTAATAAATGTTCGTCAGGAAACAGAATACCTGAATCAACGATATATATTTGATCGTTGATATCATAGATGTACATGTTTTTACCAACCTCACCGAGTCCTCCTAATGCAAAAATGCCGAGTTCACCGGTATTTAGTAATGGGTTTACCATATTTAAATCCTCCAGCAGCGAATATTACATTTCTATTGTATAATAAATTTCATTAAAATGGTAGTACAATACTTAATATGCTATAATATTTTTGAGGTGTCGGATGAAAACAATTATCTTTTTTGATGTGGATAACACAATCTATAATAATACCTTGGGCAGGATTCCAGAACAAACAGAGAAACTTTTAAGAGAACTTTCCAAAAGAGAAGATGTCATCTTGGGCCTTGCGACTGGAAGAGGGTTTAAAAAACTAGAGATCATCCAAGAAGTTGTAGACTTATTCAAATACAAAGTATTGATTAATGGCTCAGTCGTTTATATGAACGATGAAATCATCTATGATCATCCTATTTCAATAGATGATATTGAAGAGGTACTTGCTCTCACGAAAGGTAACGACTTTAATGTTGGTATGGTTGGTATTGATGATGAAGCAGTAAATTATTGGGATGAGTGTGTAGGCTACGGAATGAGAGCACTTCGTGGTATTTCTCCAAAAGTAGACGAAAATTTCTACAAACAACACAAGATTTATCAACTTTGGGTATTTGCTGATGATGAAGCAAAAATCCTTGAAATTGCCAAAAGAATTAAGAAATTTCAAGTTTATCCTTGGCATAAAGGTGGAGCAGATTTTACTTATCCTACCATTAATAAGGCTTTTGGAATCAAAAAAGCAATTGAACATGAATCTGATTTTCGTTTAATCTGTGTTGGTGATGGAGCAAATGACGTGAAAATGATTGAAATGGCTGATATCGGCATTGCGATGAGTAACACTAGATTTGATGAATTAAAAGAAAAAGCCAAACATATGGCTCCTCATATCAAAGAAGATCAACTTTATGATTTTTTTAAGTCACTTAATCTAATTTAGGTTTCAGTTTGTCTTGAACATCTTTGATGATTTCTTTGGGAACATAAGGCGAAATATCCGCATGATGCATAATGAGTTCCTTGATTGCAGATGAAGAAACAAAGTGGTTTCTTGAAGATGGGAAGAGAATGATGGTTTCAATGTTTCGATTTAAGTTTCTATTAAATTGATAAAGTGCATATTCGTTTTCATAATCGGCGATGTTTCTCAAACCCCGAATCATAAGTTCAATATCATTACGTTGTGCATAGCGAATGACTAAATCTGTTGTTGAGGTAACCACGATATTTTCGATATCCATCGTCACTCTCTTAATCATGTCTATGCGTTCATCAGTCGTAAAAGTTGGTAGTTTCTTATAGTTGTCAGCAACCACAACATGGAGCTCATCAACAAAACGAGCTGCGCGTTTGATAATATCTAAATGTCCAATCGTTAGAGGATCAAATGTTCCTGGATAAACAGCCTTTTTCATAGAATTACCTCATTTCATTATTAGTATATCATTAAAAATATAAAATAATCACAAAGGAGATTTAAAAAATGAATGTTTATCGTAAAAGTTTAGTGATTCAATTTATGCTATTTATTGTCTTTTTCATAATTGGTGCTAATGTCATCATTAATCACTATTTAAAAGCAGCAATGCCATGGATTGGATACGTTGTAATTTCAATGCTCGTTATTTTTGGTGTGGTAGGGTTTATCATCTATCGCAAACCTGATACAAGAGTATCCGTTGTTACCCAAAAGGAAATGATGCTGATTCGTTATTTGTTATATGGCTATTTTTTTGTCTACATTTTGCAAATGATTTTATCTAGCATTGAAGGGGTTGACTTAACTATCTTAAATATATCGATAGGTAGCGTATTGATGTTGATTGCCTTATATGGTGCATTTCTTCAATATCGAATTCTTAAGATTAAATAGAATGCGTCTTGCATTCTTTTTTTTAGTTAAATCTAGAAAAGCCTTATCAGGGCAGTAAAAAACATTCAGTGATATAATATGAATAATAAAGGAGGAAGTAAAATATGAAAACTTTGATTCAGACTTACACATTAAGTAATGGTGTAAAAATACCGAAAATTGGATTTGGAACTTGGCAGGTTCCTAGTGGCGATGTTACCTATCAATCAGTTGCCATGGCACTGAAGAATGGATATAGACATATAGATACAGCAGCAGCCTATCAAAATGAAGAAAGCGTTGGAAAAGCAATCAAGGACTCTGGAATTCCTAGAGAAGAAATCTTTGTAACATCAAAACTCCAATCTCATATTAAAGACTATGAGGGTGCTCTTGAAGCGTTTGAAAAGACGATGATAGCATTAGACATAGGATATTTAGATCTCTATTTGATTCATGCACCATGGCCATGGAATGAAATGGGTAAGGATTGTAGCAAAGGCAATGTCTTAGCCTACAAGGCATTAGAAAAAATTTATAAAGATGGAAGAGCTAGAGCAATAGGTGTCTCTAATTTCTCACCTAAAGATATCGATAATATCCTAAAGCATTGTGAAATAGTTCCACACGCTAACCAAATTGGCTACTTCATTGGACATAATCAAAAGGAAACAGATGATTACTGCAAAGCAAAAAAAATATTGGTTGAAGCCTATTCACCACTTGCCATTGGACAACTTCTTAAAAATACTGATATTCAAGATATGGCAAAAAAGTACGACGTGACCCCAGCTCAAATTTGCATCCGCTATTGCGTACAAAAAGAAACTGCACCACTTCCAAAATCGACACACGAATCAAGAATTATTGAAAATTCAAATATTGATTTTGAAATTGATGCGAAAGATATGGAATTCTTAGATTCAATCAACGACGATCCAAGAAAATGGTAAATAAAAAGAGCCGATACAACTAAACTATATTGGCTCTATTTTTCATTTTGCAGTTTTTGACATGTCTCGCAATATCCGTAGACTGTCATGTCATGATGTGTAATCTTAAAATGGTGTTCTGAAGCAACTTGATTTGCGATATGATCTAAATGACAATCTATTTCGTACATCTTTTGACAATTTAAGCAAATCATATAATGATGATGATTTTTTTGATTGATATAATAATAAGCAGTATTTTTCATCGTACTTTTAGAAATGATACTTTGCACAAAAAAGGCATCAAGTGTTCGATATACCGTTGATAAATTCATAGTGTGACTGGGTAATTCAGTATAAATCATTTCAGCACTTTTTGGTTGGTGTGTTTTTGATAATAGATTGAGAATCAACTTTCTTTGACTTGTCATTCTCATCATTTCATCTCCTTAATATCGTCTTAATGACGAGTAAAATCAGTAAAAGTATAGCATAAATCATGACAATTGTCGATCCAACGGGAATTTCAAGTGGATGGGCAATAAAGATTCCAGCGATAACAACAAAGAAGGAAGAAACAATACCTAAAAGCAAAGTATTTCTAAAACTCTTGGTTAATTGACTGGATATGACAGAAGGAAAGATGACAAGTGCAGAGATGAGTAGCGTTCCGATAGTCCTAACGCCAACAACAATGAAAAATGCAGTAAGTGCTGATAGAAGATAACCTAATAAGGTTGTTTTTATTTTAGAGAATTTTGCATAGCTCTCATCATAAGTCATGAGTAGAAGCGCACGATAGTTCAATATAATAAAACTCGCGATGAAAACTGTAACAATCATCGATAGAATCATTTCTGTTTGAGTTGCAGTGAATATATTACCCACAAGCATGCTCTCAATGGAAATATTAAATCCCTGACTCTTTTTGACGATAATCAAACCGATGGCAAATGAAACCGCAGATACTAAACCGATTGCGGCATCACCGTTGATGGTCTTTTTTGTTGATAAATACTTAATTAAGAGTGAGGCGCCCATGACAAATGGCAAGGCAATGTACAAGGGTTCATTTGAAAGTAAAATACCAAGGATGATTCCCGCAAAACTGACATGAGCCAAGCCATCAGCAATCATTGCCTGCTGATTCAATACAAGGAATGGACTGAGCAGTGATGCCGAAAGTGCAAGTGCAATACCAATAATGATTGCATTTTGAATAAAATCATATTGCAAGAAATCAAACATGATGATGCCCCCTATGCTCAAATTCATGAAATGCATGATAAGGACCGAAAAATTTTATGGTTTGATCAACATACATAGTGAGACAATTTTCCTTAACAGCGTCAGTCAAGTCATGTGTTACATGGATAATTGTCATTTCTTTTTTTTGCTGCAGTTCATAAAGCATATGATAGAACTTTTCTCTAAATGAAGGATCTAGAGCAGACGTAGGTTCATCAAGGATGAGTAAATCTGGATCTGATATCAATGCCCGAATGAGAAAGACCCGCTGTTGCTGTCCTCCGGAAAGGTAAGACATGCTTGCATTTAAAAGTTGTGGTATTTCCATTCGCATTAGCCAGTTATTAATTAAATCAAGATCATCTTTTGATGGAATGAGTTTTTGCTTTCTAAGTCCGCTATATATAACTTCCATCACAGTCATCGGGAGGTTTGTTTTTGAATTCAGTTTTTGTGGTAAGTATCCCATCTGAATGTTTGTATCAATAGTGATTTCACCTGTTGTTGGCTTAAGTAGACCTACTAAAAGTTTAACCATCGTTGTCTTCCCACTGCCATTTGGCCCGATGATATGTAAGAAATCACCCTTTATAAGTTCAAAGGTGATATGATTAAGAACATTGAATTTACCAAATGAAACGGATACTTGATTATATTTAATCATTATTTTCTGTTGTGGACATGAGAGCTATTTGGATATTTATGAAATTTCTTTCAAGTAAATCTCTATATGTCACACCCTCCTCAAAATCAGACTGAGTTACGTTGTGGTATCCATGAAATTCAAGCAAGTTCAACTGATACTCATCACTTGCCAGTTGATTCATAATGGTATTTGCTGCTTTTGGTACAGCCAATTCCTCGATGAAGAGATAATGAGTATTTGTCATCTTTACTTGATTTGTGAATGTAATTAACTCATTGCTAGTTAAATCAACATCAGGCTTAAAGTCTTCAAAAAGAGAAAGTATGTTTAATCCATATCTTTGTCCGAACGAACCTAATGCATTATGTCCAGCAAAATAGAGGGTTGAACCTAAGAAATTATGATCAGTGATGTAATCATGAATTTCAGTATTTAACTCATCAATTTGGGCTATATAATCCGATGCACGCTCTCGCAATTGTCCCTCTTTATTTGGATCCAAAAGGATGATTTTCTCTAAAATAGCATTCATCAACTGAACAGCAGTGGTTGGGTCAGTCCAATAGTGCAATTCATTGGCATGCTCTGATTCATCATCTAGTGGAGTTAAAATTGGCTCTCCATAAGATAATGGTTCTCTTGTATAGCACTCGGATAAGTTCACAACAATTGTTTTTTCACCACCAATTGTATTGACATCTCCAATCCAGTTATCAATCTCTAAACTCGTAAAAATGAATAGTCTTGATTCCCTGATCTTAGCCATATCCTGACTTGTTACTTCGTAATCATGGATTTCTGCTCCAGGTGGAATAATTAAACTAACACTATAGTCATCACCAGCAATTTGTTTTGCAAAATCATATTGAGGAAACATTGTCGTTACAATGTTGGCATATTGAATTTGGGTACAGGAGGAGAACATTATTAAAGAAATTATGATGAATAGTAAGCTCGTAATTTTTTTCACTGATAACACCTCTTATTGCAAATGATTCGCATAATTATTATATCATAGATCGCTTTAATTGCAAATGATTCGCAATAAATAAATGAAAGCCATGAAAATTGCAAAAATTCATTTAAAAAATTTGAATTCTATATAAATAAATGCTATAATATAAACCTAAACATGAGTGGGATGACGATTTCCACTCATTTTATTGAGGTCAAAATGAATCTAGAGAAAATCAAACAGAAATTAATACCAATTATAAGTAAAAGTCATCTTTGTGTGTATAGCATTAGAACCAAAAAAGAATATGGCGAAAAGATTGTTGAAATCTTATTAGACACAGATACCATCGATATTGATATACTTGAAAAAATACATTTGGAATTTGTTGAAACATTAACAGATGATGATTTGGACCCAGACTATTTTTTGGAGTTATCATCACTTGGTGCTGAAAGACCACTTAACACAAAAGAACAGATGATTCAAGCAGTTTCAAAGTATGTTTACCTTGAATCTCCAAAATACAAAGGGAACGGAACGCTATTATCATTTGAAAATGATATAATATTATTGGAAATCAACGACAAAGGTCGTATAAAAAAAATCGAGATCAAATTTAATGACGCTAAAAATATGCGTACAGCTATAAAATTTTAGGAGGATATCATGATCAGCAAGGAATTTTTTAAGAATATTGAAGCAGTATCAGATGAAAAAGAATTGACCCATGATCAAGTCGTTGAAGCATTTGTTCAAGGAATGATTGCAGGTTGCAAAAAAGCACATGATGTCCGTTCTTGTAGAGTTGATATCAAGGAAGATAAATACGAGATTCTCGTATATACGCAACATCTTGTCGTTGACGAATACAGTATTGATGCAGACAAAAACTATACGCAAATGCTATTTGAAGAAGCAAAACAAATTAATTCTCGCATCAAAGTTGGTGAGATTCTAGAACAAAAGATAGATCCCAAAGATTTTGGCCACTTTGCTGTGCGTGATTTCAAGAGCAGATTGAATGAAACATTGATCAATATGCAAAAAGAAAATCTATACAAGCATTTTAAAGCTTTTGAGCATGAAATGATTACTGCGCGTGTTATTGATGTTGCAGATGATCACTTCCGTTTAGATATTGGCAAAGATCTAACTACGTTATTACCTAAAAAGGAATCACTACCTAAGGATAATTTTCACATAGGCGATTACGTACGTGTTTACGTATCTGACGTTGAGATGAAAACAAAATGGCCAAAGGTATTTGTAAGCAGATCACATCCAAGCCTTATCATCCGCTTACTGGAAAGCTTTATTCCTGAAATTAAGGACGGCATCATAGAGGTCATGGGTATTTCCCGTGATCCCGGTGATCGTTCCAAGATTGGTGTAAAATCTAATGATCCAAAGGTTGATCCCATTGGAGCGTGCGTTGGTGAAGGTGGATCACGTATCCGTGAAATCGTCAAAGCACTTAGCGATGAAAAGATTGATTTATTCCGTTGGAGCGACAATGAGAAAGAATTGATTGCAAATGCATTGCAACCTGCTGGAGTTATTGCTGTGACACGCGTTAATCCTAAAGAAAAGAATGCATTGGCAATTGTTCCAGACAATCAGTTATCACTAGCAATTGGAAAACTTGGACAAAACGTTAAACTTGCAGTTCAAGCATGTGGATGGAGCATTGACATTAAGTCTGAAACCATGGCGCATGGCGAAGGCATCTTATATTAATTGATCTATAAAGAGGTGACTCACATGAATAAAGTGAAGAAAATACCGATGAGAACATGTGTTGTAACAAAAGAGGTTCTGCCAAAAAAATCATTGATACGCATTGCTGCGACTAAAGAGGGCGTTGTCTCTATCGACCTGAATGGCAAAGCACTCGGTCGTGGAGCATATCTAAAGTTGAGCAAAGAAGTCATCCTATTAGCAAAGAAGAATAAAGCGCTCGATAAAAAGTTGGAAGTAACTATTCCTGATGAAATTTTCGATGAGCTTTTAAACATGACAGATGAATCATAATTTAGGACTAGCGTTTCGTGCTAGAAAAGTTTCAGTTGGCACAGAATCTTCGATTGCACAACTCAGAAGCGGTCATGTGTTTCTTCTGATATTGGCTACAGATGCATCAGCTTTAACAAAGAAAAAAGTATATGATAAAGCGAAAACATATCAAGTTGAAGTATTGGAAACACTATCATCTCTAGAAATATCGCAAGCAATAGGAAAAAAAGACATCAAAGTTATTGGTATAACCGACAGGGGGTTTAGTCAATTATTGATGAATGAAAAAAGGAAGTGATTATATGCCTGTAAACAATAAGAAATATGTCAACAAAAAGCATGTGAATAGGAGACCTATTCCACCTAAAAAGGAAGTTAAGTTTGTTGGCGAAAAAATATTTATTTATAAACCCGATATGAATGTTGCTGCTGTTGCAGAAGGATTGAACTTAAGCAATGCAGCAATGATTAAAAGATTAATGCAACTTGGGTTGATGGCAAGCATCAACCAAATCATTGATCGTGACACAATTGAAGTCATCGCACTTGATGAAGGTTATGAAGTGCGTGATGAAGTCATTACTGATGTCACCCGCTATGATGAAATGCAAATTGTTGACGATCCAAAAGATATGGTTAAAAGACCTCCAATCGTCACCGTGATGGGTCATGTTGATCATGGTAAAACAACATTGCTAGACGCAATCAGAAAATCAAGAGTTGTCGAAGGAGAAGCTGGAGGAATTACTCAGCATATTGGTGCTTATCAAGTCGTTAGAAAAGGTGATCCGATTACATTTATTGATACACCTGGTCATGCTGCATTTACTGAAATGCGTGCCAGAGGAGCTAAAGTCACTGATATTGTTGTTTTAGTTGTTGCTGCTGATGATGGTGTAATGCCTCAAACGATTGAAGCATTAGATCACGCCAAAGCTGCAAAAGTTCCAATCATTGTTGCAATTAACAAGATGGACAAAGCATCAGCCAATCCAGAACGTATCATGAATGAATTAGCTGAAAGAGGATTAATTCCAGAAGCATGGGGTGGAAAAACACCATATGTCAATGTTTCTGCATTAAGAAAACAAGGACTTGATGAATTATTGGATGTCATTCAGTTAATCAGCGAAATTGATGAATTCAAAGCAAATCCACATCGTTTAGCTAAGGGAACAGTTATTGAGGCAAGTCTTGATAAAGGCAGAGGTGCAGTTGCGACGCTTATTGTAGAAACAGGCACGCTTAGAGTTGGAGATTACATCGTTATTGGTAATACTTATGGTAAGATTCGTACGATGCAAGATGATCTCAAACGTCGCTATCAAGAAGCTTTGCCATCACAACCTATCGAGATTACCGGCTTGAATGAAGTTCCACAAGCAGGAGATGTTTTCATGGCTTTTACAGATGAAAAGATCACACGTCAAATTGCTGGTGAACGCCAATCAAGACAAAGAGATGGTGAACTTAAGTCAGTTAAAAAAACATCCCTAGATAATATGTTTGGAGAAATTGAAAGCTCTGAAAAGGAACTGAATATCATTATTAAAGGTGATGTTCAGGGTTCAATTGAAGCATTAAAAAATCTATTGGAAAAAATTAATATTGAGGGTTTTCATGTCAACGTCGTTAGATCGACAGTTGGTGCCATCACTGAAAGTGATGTTACACTTGCGAATGCTTCAAATGCGATTATCATAGGATTTAATGTTCGTCCCACATCTGCGGTCAAACAAGCTGCTAATTCTCAGGGTGTTGAAATTAGATTGTATAATATCATTTACCGAATAGCTGAAGATATTGAAGCAGCACTTAAGGGTATGCTACAACCTACATTTGAAGAAATTGTTACAGGTCAAGCTGAAGTCAGAGAAATTTTCAAAGTTTCCAAAATTGGTACAATCGCAGGAACATTTGTGACCGATGGTATTATCAAAAGAGGTGCTTTGGTTAGAGTGCTTCGTGAAGGTATTGTCGTCTATGAAGGCAAACTTGCATCATTGAAAAGATTCAAAGATGACGCGAAAGAAGTCAGACAGGGTTTTGAATGTGGACTTTCAATTGAAAACTTTAATGACATCAAGACTGGAGACATCATTGAAGCTTCACAAATGAAGGAAGTTGAGGTGGAATAAATATGTCGATAACAACAGATCGTTTAGCAAGTTTAATTCAACGTGAACTCGCATCTATAGTTAATCAAAGCGTCAAGGATAAAAGCTTTGGGTATATTAATCTTACTGAAGTTAAGGTTACTAAAGACATGAGTTTTGCAACCATTTATTATACAATTTTAAGCGATGATCCCCAGGTAATTGAGCGAGCTCATCTTTCAATTGATGAAAGTAAAATCGTGATTCGTATGGAACTTGCGAAGAAGATTAATAATATACGTAGGATTCCCGATCTTGTTTTCAAGTATGATGAAGCACTGGCTTATGGCAATCATATAGATAAACTTCTAAAAACATTAAAGTAACCCAGGTTACTTTTTTTGTCATTTCAATGATATAATAAAAATGGGTGAAAGCATGTTCGCAAAGGTGATTATTGATATAAAACATGAGGAAGTGAATCATTTTTTTGACTATCTGATTCCTGAAGAATTTCAGGCTTTTTTAGAACGTGGCATGCGTGTGATTGTTCCGTTTGGAGCACAAACCAGAATGGGATATGTTGTTGAAATAACAAATATAAGCGACGATGCGACCAAAGAAATTATTGACGTCCTCGATGTTGTTCCCACAATTAATGATGAGACCTTCATGTTGATTGAATCCATCATGGATTACGCTCCTAGCTTATATAGTGCTATTTTTTCTACAGTTATTCCTAATGCATTGCTCATGAATTATCAAAAAGAGATTTGTATCATCAAACCTGATGAAGTTCCAAAAGACATTCTACCATTTTTCAATTCCAGAGGAACATGGATGCTTAAAAAAAAGGATCAGGTTTTCTATCCTCGACTGAAGAAACTTCTTGAAAAGAACATTATTTCGATAGAAACTATTCTCAAACAAAAAGAGATAGCTAAAACCCAAATATATTATGCTTTTAATGACAAACATCAATATCAAAAAATAGATAGATATCCCCTAATTTTAGATTTATACATGAATAAATCCCAATATTCAAAGAAAGAATTAATAGAATTAGGTGCTTCTTCAAGTAATTTGAATACGCTTGAAAAACACCAAGTTTTAAAGCCAGAGAAAATGGATGTTTTTCGTGATATTACGCATCAATTTTCATTAGATGATAAACGAGTAGAACTTAACAAAGAACAGCAATTTGCTATAGAAAATATCCGTTCATCATTTTCTAAAAATCAGATTTTCCTATTGAAAGGCATCACAGGATCAGGAAAAACAGAAGTCTATCTCAATGTTATCGAAGACATCATTCAAATGGGTCTTCAGGTCCTTTTTTTGGTTCCGGAAATCACATTAATTGCACCAATGGCCAAGCGACTTAAATCACGCTTTAGCGAAGTTGCAATTTATCATAGTGCACTTAGTAAAGGTGAAAGATACGATCAATACCGCATGATAGCAGAAAAAAGAGCCTCAATTATCTTGGGTACCAGAAGTGCAGTATTTTTGCCTATTGCGTCTTTAGGTCTCATTATCGTTGATGAGGAACACGATCCTTCCTATGAACAGAGCGAAGGTGTTCTCTATAATGCTAAAATGATTGCTAGAAGACGTGCACTCTATCATCACATACCGATAATTTTCGGAAGTGCCACACCTAGCATTACCTCGATGTACTCAGCACAAAACGGTGAATTTAGATTGCTGGAATTAACGAAAAGACCTTTAAATATTGCGATGCCAAAAATCAAATTAGTCGATATGAAAAAAGAGCTCAAAAGCGGAAATGCAACTATGTTTTCTTCGGATTTAATGAAGGCCATGAAAGATAGATTGGAAAAACATGAGCAAACGATGCTTTTATTTAATAGAAAAGGATATGCACCCTTTGTCTTATGTAGGCAGTGCGGTGATGTTCCTAAATGTCCGCATTGTGATATTTCCTTGACCTATTATAAGGACAAGAATACGCTAAAGTGTCATTATTGTGGTTATGAAAAGCCATATGATGTAACTTGTGAGGTTTGCATGGAAAATACTGTAAAAGAAGTAGGTGTGGGTATCGAATATGTTGAACATACACTCAAAAAAGCATTACCCTCAGCGCGAGTTTTGAGAATGGATGCAAATGTTACAAAACATAAGGGAAGTCATGAACTGATATGGAACGAGTTTAATAATGAAGAAGCAGATATTTTGTTAGGAACGCAAATGATTGCTAAAGGCTTAGATTTTCCAAAGGTAACATTAGTCGGCGTTTTAATGGCTGATTTGTCACTAAAGGTTCCCTCCTATCAGGCGAGTGAACAGGCATATATGCTCTTTACACAAGTTACAGGTAGATCAGGACGATTACTGCCCGGTGAAGCCATCATACAGGGATATGATTTGAATCATTATGCAATTAAAAGTGTCTTAAACAGTTATGAAGACTTCTACAGGGAAGCTCTATATTATCGAAAATTATCTGGCTATATGCCATTTATACAAACTTCACAGATATTGATTGAAGGAACCCAATATTTAAAGACATATCAGCAAGCTTTTTTACTCAGAAAGAAATTAGTCATGCTGAATTATACTGTTTTAGGACCAGCACCAGCGATGATCAAAAAAATCAAAGACCAATTTAGATTTACCTTGACAATCAAATCTGATAGTCGTTTAGAGCGCTCGGCTTTTGAATTGATCCAATCATTAGAAACTAAGGATGTTAGTATGAAATACTATCCAAATTTAGATATTGTGTAGGTGATGATATGAAAATCGTTTTTATGGGAACACCCCAATTTTCAGTACCAATATTAGAATCACTAATTTCCCACCACCAGGTGCTTTTGGTCGTTACGCAACCCGATAAGAAGGCTGGAAGAAAAAAAGTGATGACACAATCTCCAGTAAAGATTGCAGCAATTAAGAATCAACTCCCGCTTTTCCAGCCTGAAAAACTGCGGATTGATTATCAAATGGTTCTGGATTCTAAGCCTGATTTCATTATTACAGCAGCTTATGGACAAATGCTTCCAAGCGCTTTATTAAATGAAATCGAAGCTATTAATGTACATGGCTCTTTATTGCCAAACTACAGAGGAGGAGCTCCTATACAATATGCTTTATTTGATGGTTTGAAAGAGACAGGGATTACCATTATGTATATGGCATACCAAATGGATAGTGGAGATATCATCAAACAAAAAAAATTAACAATTAGCAAAGATGATCATTACTTATCACTAAGTTCTAAATTAAGTATATTGGGCAGTCACTTACTTCAAGAGGTACTCAACGATATCGAGCAAGGACATCTCATACGTAAACCTCAAGATCATTCGATGGCGACATTTGCCTATACATTAAAACGAACTGATGAATTTCTCAGTTTTAATCAACCAACAGATAAAGTCATCAATCGGATTAGAGGACTGGCACCTAAACCAGGTGCCCATGCTTACTTAAAAAATAATCTTATCAAATTCTATCGTGCAATAAATAGTGATATAATAGACAGTGAAGCAATACCAGGAACAATACTTGAAAATAAGAACAGACTAATTATCTCAACAACTGATGGGGCTGTGGAGATTTTGGAAATACAAACTCCTGGGAAAAAACAAATGGCAGTGAAGGATTTTCTCAATGGTCAAACCATCATCAAAAAAGGTGATGTCTTCATAGAAGGGAATGAGTAATATGCATGAAAAAAACACTAAGAAATTAATCTATACGAGACAAGAAATGTTTGAATTCAATAAAAAAACATTACTTAGACGAGGTGTCAGCATTGAATCAATTGCTGAAATTACTTTTCAGCAGCAATCCAAATATACGGATAACATTTCCAGAGATATCTGTGTTGAATCCGTAGAAAAGATTTTATCGTTAAGAGATGTGTTTCATCATGTGCAACTAGCAACTGAAATCGATCGACTCGCTGAAGAAGGTATGTTTCAGGGCCCAATCCAGGATATTATCTATGAAGATTTAGGCTTATTTGGTATTGATGAGACGATGGGACTTGATGTTTCCGGTCTTTATGGCACGATTGGACAAACTAATTTTGGCGATATCGATGTCAACAAGCATGGCATCGTCAAACGCTTAAATGATGCTGGTAAAGAAGACGGTATTTGTCATACGTTTTTAGATGATATTGTTGGTGCGATTGCAGCAGCAGCATCAACTAGAGTAGCACAGGTCATGAGTGAAGAAATAGCACATGAAGACATTGGTGTGAAACGTTTTAATATTTTTGACTTATAGATAGGATGATGATGAGTGGCAAAAACCAAAAAGCATAGCATTTGGAATCTAAAAGCACTTGGCAAGAATATTTTTGCTAAGTTTTTTGGTTTTGAACAGGGTGTTGATATCACCAATGATAATGCGGTATTATATCGAAGAAATGTCGTTATTAAGAACATCATTTTCATTTCCAATCTAATGTATTCAATCATTTTATTAATTTTGTCATTATCTAGTGAGGGTCAAGACTCTGACTGGGTTGTAACGTTCATCGCATTTCCGTTAACATATGTTATTAATAAGTTGCTGAAAAAACTGATAAACATGGATCCAAATGATAAGACAAAACAAATGGTTGCCATGTACGTTGCAGCTTTCTATATTTTCTTTTCATCAGTTTTAATTTATGCGAGATTATATCAAAAGGAATATTTTGAAACTGGGGCTTACATATTGATGTATTATGCAGTTGTCGTTATTTCCTTATATCAAGAGAAAAAGCTTCTAAGCAGTTCATTTCAAGCCTTATTGGCACTCTTAACAGTGATTCATCTGATTTGGACTTATAATTTTCATGGCTTAGTCAATGGTCAGACGATTATCGAATTCTTACCAACGTTTATTCGCTTACCGGAATTCAGTGATATCTTATTGCGTACCTTATTATTCATTATGTTTTACTTTGTCGTTTACGCAATCGTATCCATGGGACAATATATGCAAGAAGAAAGAAAAAAGGAACTAATCAAACGCCGTCAGGTTCAAGGAGACTTTTCACATATTGTTGGAGATTTGTTTTCAGTCGTTTTTTCGAGTTCCTATACTTTAATGGACAAAAGACATGCCTATCAAGTTCAGCTCATGAGTGCGAAATTAGCGAATAATTACGGTCTTCCTCAAACACGTATTGAAGCGATGAACGCCTATGCAATGGTGCACCTTCAATATCAGGAAATAAAAAACTTATTAAATGATATGAATGCATTTGATGAACAATCATATGATTTACTTAAAGAAAAGACTGAGTTGGGCTCACAAATAGCAAAACGGATGCAACTTGCACAAAAGTGTGAAGATATAGCAAGAGCGCATATTGAAGACAATGCCAATGAAAAATTTCTCAAGGAAATGCTCATTATACAGCCTGAAATCGATGCTCAAATTATTTTGTTATCCGATTTATATATCACGATGCGAGGTCCCAAATCGTATAAGAGACCTATGGCACATTCCATCGTCATGAAATTATTTCAGATGGAATTAGCCAATTATTTCGATTATGATCTAAAAGAAAGATTTCTCAAATTTCATGATGAATTTTCTGAAATGTATAATAATTTCTAATGGTTCTATTTTCGCATCAAATGTGTTGACTTTCATCTTAAAATCATGTATTATGAATGAGCAATAAAAAAAATAAGTTCCACTTATTCAGAGCTACGGAGGCTAGTGACCGACGAAGTAGCAGCAACCTATTGAATTAGGTGCTTATCACGAGGGGTACAACCCATCAATAAGGAAAATCCAAAATTAGGCGCTTTTCCTTGGGAAAGCGTATTTTTATTGAACAAAAAGGAGAAGATCAACATGAGAAAATTATTTAGTAGTGAATCCGTTACAGAAGGACATCCAGATAAAGTTGCTGATTTGATATCAGATTCCATATTGGATGCTTGCCTTGCACAGGATCCAGAATCTAGAGTTGCATGCGAGACAGCAGTTACAACCAATTATGCTTTACTGTTTGGGGAAATTACAACCAATGCCAATATTGATTTCGATAAGGTGATTAAGGATGCAATTCGTCAAATTGGTTATGATAAGGATGGAACAGGCTTTAATGCAGAGCATGTTATTATTGATGTTAGACTTAAGCCACAATCTTCTGATATTGCGATGGGTGTTGATGAAAAACACGACAAAGAACAAGGCGCTGGTGATCAAGGCTTTGTATTTGGCTATGCCAACAATGAAACACTGGCATTGATGCCACTTCCTATCTTTTTAGCTCATCGTCTTGCTGAACGTCTTGCATATGTTAGGAAAAATAACATTATTTTAGGATTACGCCCTGACGGAAAAACACAAGTAACTGTTGAATATAACGAAAACAATTATCCAGTAAGCATCCATACTGTGGTTCTTTCGACACAGCATGATGAACATTGGACCCAAGCAGATTTAAAAAAGGAAATCCATAAGCATGTGTTGGAACCTGTTCTATCAGGCTATGACACGAGCAAAACAATCTTTCAGATTAATCCAACAGGTAGATTCGTTATTGGAGGACCTGATGGAGATGCTGGTTTGACTGGAAGAAAAATAATTGTTGACACATATGGCGGATATGCAAAACATGGCGGAGGAGCATTTTCAGGTAAAGATCCTTCCAAAGTTGATCGAAGTGCAGCTTACATGGCTAGATATATCGCAAAAAATATTGTTGGATCTGGCATCGCGGATGCATGTGAGATTCAGATTGCGTACGCAATCGGAATAGCAGAGCCTGTCAGTATTTATATTGATACCTTCGGTACAGAAAAGGTTGCTATTGAAAAAATATATGATGCAGTTAAGAATAATTTTGATTTGAGACCTTCAGGAATTATCAAAACTTTGGATTTAAAACGCCCAATATTTGCTAAAACAGCAGCATATGGGCATTTTGGAAGAGAAGATGATCTCTTTTCATGGGAAAAGTTAGATAAGATTGCAATATTTAGAGATCTATTATAAAATAGATACGGTGATAATATGAATAATCTTGAAAAAATTGAGGCTAAACGATTAGAGATTTTTCAGCAGTATAAGAAACAAAGAGGAAAAGGCATGATTTTTTTAATTCCTGCAGTTCTCTTTTTCTTAATGATGTTAGTAGAACCCATATTTTTTATACCTGGCGCTATGCTTTTAGTTCCTGCATTCATTTTCTTTTCCAAAGCATATAAACACTTTCAAAGTTTTAGAGAAATCATTAAAAAAGAGCTAGTGACAACACTCTTGGAAGAACAATTTGATGACGTATTCTATGATCCCAAAGCATATATACCTATTTCAAGAATTGTCCAAACTGGGATGGTCAAAAGACCAGACAGATCCAGCGCTGAAGATTATATTAAAGGCAGTTACAAAGGTGTTGGTTTTGAGGTTTGTGATATTGATTTTAAAGAAAGAGTTGAAACAAGAGATGCTAAGGGGAATAGAACTGTAACCTATCAAACCTATTTCAAAGGCCGTTGGTATATCTATTCATTTGAAAGAACATTTCCCGATGAACTCAGAATCGTTGAAGGCAGAGGATATGGCATCACGAAAAAAGATTTGGTCAAAATTGATACTGAAAGTATCGAATTTAACAAGAAATTCGCTATCTATGCATCGACACAGGAATACGGCTTTTATCACATCACATCTTCTATGATTGAAAAACTTTTAGAACTTGAAAAATTACATCGCGGCTCTATCCTCTATTATTTCGTAGGTAATGAGCTTCATATAGGTGTCAATGACCGTAAGGACTATATGGAGGTTTCACTCAAGACACCCATCAATCCTGAGTCATTAAAATCCTTTATGTCTGATATTGAACTCATACCCGCAATTATTAATGAATTGCGGTTAGATAGTAGTAAATTTAAAAAAACACTTTAGAAAGGAGAGAAAAATATGGAACCTTGGATGATCGTAGTACTCGTATTAGTATTCGTTTTACTAATTATTGTTAGTTGGGTGATAAGCACCATTAATGCATTTAGAAGAATGTTAATCAAGATTGATGAATCAGAATCAAGTATTGATGTAGCATTGACCAAACGCTTTGACTTGCTTACTAAGATGTTCTCTGCTGCTAAAGGATACATGAAACACGAACAAGAAACATTAACAAAGGTTGTAGCAATGAGACAACCTGGACATGGAGCTTCAATTCAGGAAAAACAAGAATTTGCGAATGAAGTTACACGTGGATTACAAGCACTTAACATTGTTGTTGAACAATACCCAGATCTTAAAGCATCTCAAAATGTTGCTAAGCTTCAAGATGCAACAGTGGAAGTTGAAGAAAACCTTCAAGCTTCAAGACGTGTTTATAATTCAAATGTATCGTATTATAATCAAAAAGTTGTTGTTTTTCCAAGCAATATAATTGCCAATTGGAAGAAGTTTGAAAAACGTGCATTTTTCGAAGCTGAATCAGTTAAGAGACAAGATGTTCAATTTGATTTTTAATAGAACGCCATTGGCGTTTTATTTTTAGTTGAAGGCTTTGATAAAGCCATTTAATATATAGGAAGCAGAACATTTCGGATAGTCCAAGATGTTCTCTTCTTATTTAATTATGTTAAAAATCCTTAAACAGCAATATCTCTTGTAAAAACACGCTTATTATAGTAATATAATAAAGAACATAAAGGATGTGTTTGTATGCTAAAAAAGTGGTTTGATCCAGGCAAAAGAGAACTTAAGGATGCTAAAATAATTGCAGATATCGTCTTTTCATATGAAAATGAAATGGCTCAATTATCTGATGAAGATTTAACTGCGAAAACAGATTTATTTAAAAAAAGATTCCATGACGGAGAAACTCTAGAAGAGTTAATGCCCGAGGCTTTTGCTGTTGTGAGAGAAGCATCAAGACGCATTACAAAGCTTTTCCCATATTATGTTCAAGTACTTGGAGCTGTTGCTATATTCCATGGTAACATTGCAGAAATGAGAACCGGTGAAGGGAAAACCTTAACTGCTGTTATGCCGGCCTACTTAAACGCATTGAATGGTGAAGGGGTTCATATTGTCACTGTTAATGAATACTTGGCTAAGCGTGAGGCTGAAGGCGATATCGGAGACCTTTTTCGCTTCTTAGGTCTTACAGTTGGACTTAATGTCAGAGATATAACAAGGGAACAAAAGAAAGCAGCATATGACTGTGATATTTTATATTCAACAAATAGTGAACTGGGTTTTGACTATCTACGTGATCATATGGTTTTATATGCCAAGGATATGGTCGCTCAACGTGGACTGAATTATGCAATTATCGATGAAGTTGACTCCATCTTAGTCGATGAAGCAAGAACTCCTTTGATTATTTCTGGTGGCTCAAAAAATAATCAAAATCTATATCAAGCTGCTGATCGATTTGCAAAATCGATTCGTGATGAAGATTTTGAAATTGATTTAGAATCACAAAGTATCGCGCTAACTCCATCAGGCATTCAAAGAGCTGAACAAATTTTCCAATTAGATAATCTATATGACCTCAAGCATGTAACACTCGTGCATCATATCAATAATGCACTGCGTGCAAATCATATCATGTCCAGAGATAAAGAATACGTTGTTGACGGTGGCGAAGTCTTGATTGTCGACCAGTTCACCGGCCGCATCTTAAGAGGTCGTCAGTTTTCCGAAGGGCTTCACCAAGCCCTGGAAGCCAAAGAAGGCGTACAAGTAAAAAAAGAAACTATCACAGTAGCAACCATTACCTACCAAAACTTCTTTAGAATGTATAAGAAGTTATCTGGTATGACAGGTACTGCCAAAACTGAAGAAGAAGAATTCAGAGAAATCTATAATATGGATGTTGTTGAAGTGCCTACCAATGCACCTATCATCCGTTTAGATGAGACTGACTATATCTATGCGAATCTCAAAGATAAATTTGAAGCTCTAGTTAATGAAGTTGAAAAAAGACACAAAATCGGTCAACCAATGTTGATTGGTACGATTGCTGTCGAAACTTCTGAAGATATTTCTAGAATGCTCAAAGCAAGAAGAATTCCCCATGAAGTATTGAATGCCAAGAACCATGAAAGAGAAGCTGAAATTGTTGCTAAAGCCGGATTGAAAGGTTCAGTAACAATTGCAACCAATATGGCCGGTCGTGGTACCGATATCAAACTTGGAGAGGGTGTAGTTGAACTCGGTGGTCTTGCTGTTATCGGTAGTGAACGTCATGAATCCAGACGTATTGACAATCAGTTAAGAGGTCGTGGTGGACGTCAAGGAGATCCTGGGTATTCAAGATTTTATCTTTCTGCTGAAGATGAGTTGATGATACGTTTCGGTGGTGAAAATTTTAAAAAGAGAATTGAATTACTCGAACGCCTGAATACCAGTGGTGAGCCACTGTCATCCAAACTCTTTTCACGTTTTGTCACAAGTGCACAAAAACGTATTGAAGGCAATAACTATGATTCACGTAAATCAGTGTTGAAATATGATGATGTACTTCGTAAACAAAGAGAAATCATTTATAAAGAACGTCGCAATGTACTTGTGCTCGAATCGATTGAAGATGAAGTGCGTACGACAATTACAAACAGTTTGACCAATACATTGAATCAATTCATCCATAAAGTCGGCAAAGACCAATTTGAGATTGATGACGATAACATCATTGTTCAGTTCAATGGCAATATTTTTCGTCCAGGAACACTGATCAAAGAAAATATTGAAACGATGGATGAAAATGAGTTAAAAGACTATATATTAGGTATTGCGAAGACTGAAATTGATTCTAAAAAGGAGAATTTTCCTCCAGAAATATTTAATGAATTTCTAAAAGTGGTCATGTTACGTGTCATCGACACTTACTGGATGCGCCATATTGATGCCATGAGTGAACTCAGACAATCCGTATCTCTTCAAGCATATGGTCAACAAAGTCCTCTGGTTATCTATCAGAAAGAAGGACTCAGAATGTTCAATGAAATGATCCAAAACATTTCAAACGACATCTCACGATATGCGCTTCGTGCTCAAATTCAATATAACGTTGAACGTGAAGCAGTCGTTAAGAATACGCAAACAAATGAAGGTCGCACTGATGCAAGACCCAAAAAACCAAAAGTAAGAAAAAATCGAGGACAACGTCAATTGCCTTGGCGATAAGGAGGTGGTTTTGTGGAAACTTACGAAGTAAATAAAATCCTATCCGGATTTAAGCAAAGCATCGAAGATTTAACCAAAGCGCTTCAACCCACAAAATTAGAAGACCAATATCGCACATTGAATCTTCAGATGCAGCAACCAAGCTTTTGGAATGACACAAAGTTGGCAAAAAAATTAACCAAAGAGGCAACGGAGATTCGTCAAAAGCTTGACAATCTAGTTGCTTTAGAAAAAAAATATATAAATCTTATTGATTGGTTTGAAATCAGTGAAGAAGGTACAGAAGAGTGGACTGTTCTTGAAGAAGATATAGATACGCTTCAAAAGGAACTCAAAGCATTTGAAATAGAAACCCTCTTAAATGGCCCATATGACAGCAGCAACGCAATCATAGAACTTCATCCAGGTGCAGGTGGAACAGAGTCTCAGGACTGGTGTGACATGCTATATAGGATGTATACGAGATATGCGCAAAAGAAAAGATATAAAGTAGAAGTATTAGATTATCAATCAGGCGATGAAGCCGGTATTAAGAGCGTGACCATGCTGATTAAGGGACCTTATGCATATGGTTACTTAAAAGCTGAACGTGGTGTACACCGTTTGGTACGGATTTCACCATTTGATTCCAATGCAAGACGCCATACATCCTTTGCATCATGCGATGTCCTACCGGAGATTAGCGATGACATCGATATTGATATCAAGGACGAAGATGTGAAGATTGATGTTTATCGTAGTGGTGGAGCTGGTGGACAATCAGTGAATACAACCGATTCGGCAGTAAGAATCACCCATTTGGCTAGTGGGATTGTTGTCACTTGTCAAAACGAACGTAGTCAATTGAAAAATAAAGAAGCAGCCTTTAGTGTTTTAAAAGCGAAACTAGTCCAAGAAGAAATCAAAAGACAGGAAGAAACACTTCAGGATATAAAAGGTGAACAAAAAGATAACGCATGGGGGTCACAAATCAGATCCTATATTTTCCAACCCTATCAAATGGTTAAAGATCACCGGACGAATTATGAAGTTGGTCAGGTCGATCTTGTGATGGACGGAGAACTTGATGGATTTATCAATGCTTACCTCAAAGCGGGCGATCATGATGAATAAAGCAAAACGTCGTGAAATATTAGAAATCACAGCAGGAGTTATTCTGTTGTCACTTGGTTTCTATTTTTTCTTATTACCGCTTAATTTAGTTATTGGTGGGGTCATGGGTGTATCCGTACTGCTTCGAGATATGATATCAATCAGTTTATTCATGTATATAGCAAATACAATTTTGTTACTCATGGGCTTGCTATTTTTAGGCAAAGTGTTCTTCGTCAAAACTATTTATGCAACCTTACTTTCACCAACCATCATCTGGGTTTTGGAATTAACGATTGATAAAAACTTTTTTATGAAGCATATGACAGAAAGTCCCTTACTCATCGGTGCGACATTTGGAGGCTTATTGCTTGGATTAGGATTGGGTATTGTCCTTAGAAATAACGCCACAACCGGTGGTATCGATATCATTCAGAATATCATGAACAAGTATCTGCATATTCCTTTTTCACTTGCCATGTATATCACCGATGGTATCATTATTTTGATTGCCATGATTATTAATTTTCAATTAGGCCTATATGCAGTAGCAGCCATGATTATTAGTGGCATGATTGTGGACAGGTTAGCAATTGAAGGTAAATCTGGTTTTACTGCTTTCATCATTACCGATTCCAGTGATGCCATGCAAAAAGCAATTTATGAAAAGCTAGAACGTGGTGTGACCAAAGTACGTGTAGTTGGTGGCTTTTCTAGGCTAGATAAAGATATGATCATCTGCACAGTTAACCGGATGCAAATCTATCAATTTAAACGTATTATTAAGGAAACAGATCCACACGCATTCACTTTTGTTACGCGTACCAAGGAAGCACTTGGACAGGGGTTTAGTAGGGAGGCAGCTATATGGCAAGTAAAAAACTAGGCATTCTATTTTTAGGTAGTGTTATCTTAGCTTTTCTTGCTGGTTATTTTTCCTCGCAAATTTTACCTTCTTTTCCTGTCGGTTCAGGCAGTGATGTATTTGAAGATATTACCGAAAGTTTTGAAAACTTTTATTATTATGACATTGATGATGCTGAAATTCAAGATGCGTTCATCGCATCAATGGAAGCAACCATCAACAGTTATGCCGAAGCGAATAATGATCCCTACACAAGGTTAGTTGCCACTCCGCTTTCTGCAACGCCCTCTGGAGATGAAATGTTTATTGGCATCGGCATCAGTTTTGTCATGGAGGATTTCAATCTTCGAGTAGCCTATGTTTATCCCGGTGGTGCAGCAGAAGACATTCTTTATCCTAACGACTTGATTATTGGAATTGTCATCAATAATGAGTCCTTCTATTTTAATACGATGGATTCAAAAACTGAGGTCATGATGTATTTGTCGGGATCTCTTGATGATACCAAAACATTTATTGTGCTAGACCCTGATTCAAACGAGTACACGATTGACTTAACCTATATAGAAATTCCTACACCTACTGCTTACATGCTAGATTTGGGTGAGACTGATATAGCATACATAAAGATAACTCAATTTTCCGGGTATGTTGAAGATGTAAGTGTTGGTACCAGCAAAGTATTTAGCGACATCCTCAATGACTTAGAAGAAAGCACACTATCCATTGATAGTAATACAAAAACGCTGATTATTGATTTGCGTGATAATCCCGGTGGAGCACTTACTGCACTGCATAACGCTGACGACTCTAAAATGATTCCTGGAATTACACAACAACTATTAATAAAAAACATTGAAGTCCCATTATTTCAAATGATTCCTAAAAGTGGTGACATCAGAAACTTCTATGGTAATCTCTCATCTCCTAAGCCTTACGATATTGCTGTTTTGGTTAATGATCATTCAGCTTCTGCAGCAGAAGTTTTAGCTGCGGTACTCAATACCTATGGAGGATATCCATTGTATGGAACTTTAACATATGGTAAAGGAGTCTATCAAAATACACTTCATCTAAAAGACATCAATGATATCAGATACTCACTTGTCTATACTGAAGGCGAATGGTTTTATAATGATGGAAAAAATGTAGCAGAAGATCCTCTTGATGTCAATATCATTGAACAAGAAGGTATTAAGGCTTTAGATATGCCTATCTATGGGGGAATGCTTGAATTTAATCAAGTTTCAGGGTATCTTGGAAGCTACCAAGCTTTCTTGAATTATTATGATGACTTGGAGGAGGGAAGTGCCCTGAGGACTGACGGATACTTCGATTTAGCGACAAAAACTGCACTTGAGAATTTTCAATTCGAGCAAAGTTTAGTGGTGAGTGGCATGTTGGACCGCGAAACATCCATAGTTATCCATCAACTATATATGCAAAGAGTTCAAGACTTAACCTATGATATCCAATTGCAAAATTTGATTGATATCATCAAATCATAAAATGAAGAAAATAATAGAAATTGAAAAGAAAACTAAATCATACCTTGTTAGATTCAATGAAGAATTGGTTTCAATAGAACCTGAAATATACCTTAAGTTTCATTTGAGACTTCAGCAGGAATTCGAGGACAAGGAATATGCAAAGCTGATTAAAGAAAATGAGTATGTCTTTTATGATAAGCTTGGTATCATCCGTCTGAAACGGATGCAAACCAGCAAAGAGCTCAAAGATTATCTTCTATCGAAAGGTGCTCATGAAACGATAGCTAAACAGCTGATTACAAAATACACAGAGCGTAAGTATTTAGATGACTATACGTATGCGAAGCTCTATGTTCAATTGAAACAAGATAGTGAAGGTCCACAACTTATTTTTAATCATTTAAAAGAAAAAGGGATATCAAATGAAATCATCGAAGGCTTTACTAAGAAAATTGATGAGCATTCAATCTTGGAACATCTGATACCTAAGAAACTTAAATCAATTAAAAATAAATCAAAAAAACAAGCAATTCAAACACTTAAAGGCTTTTGTCTCAGAAAAGGATTTAGTTTGGAAACAGTTGATGCACAAATTAAAAAAGCACTTGTGTCTTATGATATTGATGAGCTTGAATTGATTAAAAAGGAATATGCAAAACTGCAAAAAAAATATCAGAGTAAAACTAGAGACAATTTCACAAATTACAATATGATTCAAAAGCTTTACGCCAAAGGCTTTAAAATTGAAGATATCAAAAAAGTAATCCACTAAAAAAACAGCTCAATGCATGGTAAAATCATGTTAAGAGCTTTTTTGTTGAGGTGAGTCATGAAACTATTTAAAAATGGCATTTTTCATACGATGGAAACAGAAGATACAATCAAATATCAGATGGCAACCGATCAAGGTCTGATTATTGGTTTTGATCAAGCGATAGAGCATCTTGAGTTTGATGAAATCATCGATCTCGAGGGTGCACATGTCTATCCTGGATTCGTTGATGCACATCTTCATCTTTTAGGATATGGACAGAAGCTCTCAAGACCGAATTTGATGAATCATCAGGATAAAGATATCGCACTTAAAATCTTAGAAGGTAGTTATCACAACGGACCTTTGTTTGCTGAGGGTTATTTTGAGTGTGGATTAACTAAAGATGATTTGAATCGAATCAGCATTAAGCATCCCATCATGATTAGACATAACGATTACCATAGTCTTACTGTCAATAATGTTGTGCTAAAAGCCATTAATCTTGAGGATTCGAATGGGGTATTAACTGAAGATATTGCTCAAAAAGCGATGGATAGCTTACCCAAATATACAACTGAAGCCCTAAAAGAACTGCTTAAGAAATCCATCAGCAAATTATATCGATATGGAATCACTGGAGGACATAGCGACGACCTTTATTACTATAATGGATTTAAAGACACCATAGGAGTATTTGACAGTGTGTTGAAACATATGCCATTTCGAGCACATCTTCTAGTTCATCATATGGTCATAGGCGACTATATTTCATCTTCAAGGAAGACTCTAAATCAAAGTCCATATCTACAATTAGGTGCTGTTAAAATGTTTTATGATGGTACGATTTCATCGAAAACCGCTTTGATGAAAAGCCCATATCGTCATCTGGATTCCTATGGTATTAGAATTCACGATAAAAATAAATTTGAACAAATGATTATTGAAGCAAGAGTAGCAGATTTAGCGGTTGCTATCCATGTCATCGGAGATCAAGGATTATTAGAAGTCTTAGAACTACTTAAAAAGCACCCTCCTAAAGAAGGCTTACATGACAGATTGATTCATACCCCTTGGATGGATAAAAAAGCTTTAGAACTCATGAATAACATGCCTATATCTATTGATATGCAACCTCAATTTCTATCGAGTGATCTACCCTGGGCACTTGATTATCTAAGCGAGACTCCAGAACTAGCATTTCCATGGAAATCACTACTCAAGCATCATATTAATCTTGCAGGTAGCAGTGATGCTCCTGTGGAAATACCTAATCCTTTACTCGGTATCCATGCGGCAATCCAAAGAAAATCAGATCATGATCAAAAAGCCTATTTTTTAAATGAAGCACTGACACGATTTGAAGCAATCACTTTATATACCAAAGGTGCCAATTACTCAACAATGCACAAGAACAGAGGGTATTTGAAGGAAGGATATATTGCTGATTTTTCTGTCTTCACAGAAGACCTGTTTCAAACTGAGATTGAAAACCTTAAAAAAGATTTATTATACGCAACTGTTATTGATGAGATTGTTGTATACAAAATATAGACCTTTTTAAGTAATAATGTCCTTAATTTGTTTTATTCTCATTTATAAGTCGTGTTTTTTGACATCAGGCAAGTAGGAATTTATAATAGATGTAGTATTCACTCACTCTCCAAGTCAATCATCGTTTTTAGGAGCATACATGAGATTAGAATTTTGGCTAGATTACTTGAGTCCACTTTGTTACAAACAACATAAAAGTCTCGAGGAACTCTTCAAACACTATCGATTTGAAAATTTGGAATTGCTTTATAGAAGCTATGAAATGATTCCCTTTTTTAAACCTAAAAAAAAGTGTACGATTCAGCGTATCGTGAGCAAACATCATGTGATTTCCAAAGAGGAAACAAAAAAATTCGCAACTGATATAAAATCTGATTTTATGCCAGTTCAGATGACTGATGCACACCGTTTATCTCATCTTGCAAAAAAGGAAAACTGTGCTTTTGTATACAATACAAATGTATTCAAGGCTTTTTACGAGGAAGGTAAAGATATTAGTAATCATCAAATTCTTAAGGAAATTGCTGAACAATCTGGTATGAATTTCGAAATGGTGTCAGAAGTCTTATCATCAGATCAGTATATGGCACAAGTGCAATCTAACCGTGAAAACGCAATTGTCAAAGGCATATTTGAGCTTCCACATCTACGTATTGACGGTAAGATTCAGATGAATGGTTTCCATAACGTAAAAGCACTTTTACAGCAACTTATTCGCGCAAGTGTACAATATACCAAAAGCGATCACTGTGAAGAGGAAAATTGTGATAGAAAGAAGACTCAATAGGTCTTTTTTTCATGGTTTGATGGTATTTTTATCACTAATGTGGTATAGTGTATAAGGTTTAAAAGAATTGAGGAAAAAAATGAATATTTTATTTAATGAGTTGCAAATTTTAGAAGAAACAAAACAGGCAATCGAAAGTCTAGGTTTGGTGGAAACAACAGCGATTCAACATCATGCGATTCCAAGAATGCTAGAAGGTAAGGATTTGATTGGACAGGCTCAGACAGGTACTGGCAAAACATTTGCTTTTGCAATACCTATTTTAGAACAAATCAATGTTAATGAAAAAACTGTTCAAGCATTAGTGATTTGTCCGACAAGAGAGCTAACGCTTCAGGTATATAAAGAGTTTTTAAAACTCATCAAGTTTAATAAGGCTGTTAGAATCACATCCATTTATGGTGGAGAATCTTACAACAAGCAATTTAAGGCATTAGCTGAGCATCCTCATATTATCGTGGCTACACCGGGGCGTACCATTGATCATTTGAATCGAAAAACAGTTGATTTTAGCAATTTAAAAATGCTGGTTCTTGATGAGGCTGATGAAATGCTCAAAATGGGATTTCAAGAAGATTTAGAAACGTTACTCAAGGATACACCAAGTACAAGACAGACAGCACTCTTTTCAGCAACCATTCCACCCTTTATTAAAAAGGTTGCTCAAAAGTACCAAAAAAGTCCAGTTATTATTCAAATTGAAACACCAACCTTGACAGTTTCAAAAACTGAACAATTCTATTATCTGGTCAAAAAGTCAGATCGCGATCAGTTGTTACTGCGTGTTCTTGATTATCATGATCCGAATTCAGCGCTCATCTTCGCGAATACGAAAGCTGACGTCGATAGTTTATCTGCCTTTTTGCAAAAGCATAATTATGAAGCAGATGCATTGCATGGTGACTTAAAGCAAAGCCAAAGAGACTATGTCATGGGACGCTTTAGATCCAAAAGACTTAAGTATCTAATTGCAACAGATGTTGCAGCTAGAGGCCTAGATATTTCTCATATCGATATGGTCATCAATTATGAAATTCCTTTTGAGGATGAAATCTATGTTCACCGTATTGGTAGAACAGGACGTGCAGGAAAATCAGGCATTTCCGTTTCCTTGGTCTATCCAAGCTTACGTGGCAAACTTGCCATGATTGAACGGTTTATCAAAACGAAAATGCAAGAATTACAAATCCCTACGGAAGCAGATATCATTGCGAAGAGTGAGGAAAGAAACTACAAGAAGATTAAGGATTCAGTCCTTAAGAATGAAGTTAGTTATGATCAGGTTATTGAGAGACTTCATGAAGATGGGTTTACAGACGATGAAATTATCAATGCGCTTTTATCAAAAGTTATGATAGAAAAAAAGACATATGATCATATCGAATCTCCTGCACAAAGAAGGCAAGAAGAGAGTAGATCTAGAGACAGAAAGGATTCTCGTAGTGATTCTAAGAGCAAACGTCAAACAGGAATTTACAAGAACGCAGTTATCAACCTAGGCAAGCAAGATGGACTCCGTCCTGTACAAATGCTTGATTATTTTAAGAAGTATGCAGATCTTTATCCCAAGAATGTTGGAGACATTATAGTCAATCAAAATGACACCGAATTTCAAATTCATCCAGCTGCTATCAAACGATTGGATGATCTAAACGGCAAAATGTATAATGGCAAGAAAATCAAGATCAATATTGTTAGAAACAAATAATACAAAAACTATAGAAAATATGTCTAATTCATGTTACAATAAATGTGAAATTCGTATTTTTTTTATTTTATAAAAATAAAGGAGGATCCAATGGCACATCTCTTTGACACGATCAATAGCAATTTTTTTAGTGTGCTTTCCTCCCCTAATAAAAAGACATACATCGATTGTATTTTTATTATATATCGAGCAATTGATAGTATTGAAGATGCTTATCAGGGGGATAGAGAATTTATCATTCAAAGACTATCAGATTATTTTGATGAACAACCCGCAGAGGAATTTATTGATGTAGAAGACGACGAACCAGCAAGAACTAGCCGGCAAAAATCATTACATGTCATCAATGTCTTGAAGAAGAATGGATGGATTGGTGAGGAAGAGCTTGGAGATTATAAGACATCATTGAACTTATTTGATTATTCCATACAGATTATCGATATTCTAGAGGGCATACAAAATAATCGTCAAAGCGAATATACAGGTGAAATATTCACCGTGTATTCTCTTTTGTCTTCATTTACGTTGGAAGAAGGTATCGGAGTACTAGAACAAGCATATCAGAAGACAAACGATATCATTCGTAAACTTAAATCACTCAAGGCAAATATCTATCGCTATTATTACGACATCACAAAAAAACAATCAAAGCATGATTTGCAAATCTTATTAGAAAAGCTATTGATTGAATACAAACAGAACTTCTTCGATTCAGCATATTATAACTTGAAGACTACTGATAGCTTACCAAGATATAAAAGAGTCATTTTAGAAGCTATCTCAAACATCAGAAATAACGAACCTACTATGGACGGACTAACTGGCATGGTCCAAAAGATCAAACGTATTGAAGATTATAATGAGGCTTATCTCTATATCGAAGATCGTTTAAGATTTATCACAGACAGCTTTACAGCACTTGAACACCTGATTCTTGCCATTGATAGAAAAAATGAACAATATATCAGTGCAGCAGCGTCCAAGATCCTCTTCTTTACCAATCAGTCAGATGATATTGAAGGGATATTCAATCGATTGTTCAGAATTGTTCTCAGTCAGAAGGATTTCGATTACTCAACCCTATTTCACATAATACAAGCAAGAAATCTCGATACAGGATCACTTTACAACCAAAGACGAACGAGAATGGAAACCGTTGCCGAAGAGATTTTATTTGATGAAAGCTTCATCAGTGATGACTATCGTCAGGAAAAAATCAGAGCACTTCTTAAAAACAATATTTACGGGAAAAAAGAAATTGATGAACATGTCAGACAGTTACTTGATGGCAATCGATTTATTGAAGCGTCTCAAATCAATCTTGAGACCCAAGAGGATTATATTAAGCTCATCTTAATTTTCCTGTATTCAAAATCAGTCGGCATGCATTACGATGTTGAACCCCTTGGCAAAGAATGCAGAAACAATTTTATAACCTTCGAAAATTTTAGAATCAAAGAGGTAAAAGCATGAATAAAACAATAGCAGCTAAACAATTTAATGACATTTTTTCTACCTTAAAAGAAGGTGAAAAAACCATCTTTTCAAGAATTGTCAATAAGCTTTTTCAAGTGAATTTTCTGACGAAAAGAAAGCCTGGAGATACAAATGATTATCGTTTTATTTTGGCTTATAAGGAATTATTCGAATCATTTTTTGTCTTAAGTGATTTCTCGCTTAATGTTTATCGCGAGGATGAAGTCGTTCATATTGTCAATGACAACTTCTACAATCATATGCGTCTTAGAAAAACAGAGAGTTTGATAATTCTTGTGATAAGAATCATCTACCAAAGAAAAAAGGATTTCGTGACTCTGGATGAAAACGTTGAAATCTTCTTGCATGAAATTCATTCCGAACTTACAAGAATTGGTTTTCTTGATCACAAGAGAATTACAAAAGATAAGTTGAAACCTGCTTTAAGTTTTTTAAGAAACTATAATATTATTGACTATATCGATAAGGGCTTGCATGATGATGCAAGAATCAAGATTTATCCAACCATCCTTTATGTAACCAATCTCGACAGTATTAAAGAGGTTGCCCAAAAACTAGAAGGGTATATAGAAGGAGGTGCTGACGACAATGAAGAAATTGACGAAGATTAAACTTGTCAACTGGCATTTGTTCTCTAATCAAACCATTGACATCAAGGATAATACCCTCATCTCTGGTGAAAATGGATCAGGAAAATCCACATTGCTTGATGCAATGCAGTTTTTATTTGTAGGTGGTAGAAGTGGTTCTAAGTTCAATATAGCAGCAACTGACGACGCAAAACGTACTCTTGAAGGCTATATTAGAGGCCGTATTGGAGCTGAAAACAAGGAATATCTAAGAAATGGTGATGTTGTTGCCCATTTAGCTTTAGAATTTTTTGATGAACAGAGCAAGAAATTTTCTATCATCGGATGTATCTTGGATTTACCGAAAACTTCCGCTCTTAAAGAACGATTTTATCTATTGGATAATGTTTCAATTCATGACAGTCTCTTTTTGGATAAAAAATATCCAAGAGACTATAAGAGCATGAAAACATATCTCAAATCACTAGATATTGAGTTTTCTCCTTTCGATTCACAAAAAAAATATCGTGATGCGTTAGCGAGATTTTTCGGTATGGATGCTACCAAATACGCAAAGATTTTACCAAAAGCATTGGCATTCAGGTCAATCGACTTGCAAGCATTTGTCTTCGAATTTCTATTAGACGATGACCCAATTGATATTCAATCCTTAAAGAACAATGTTGCTCAACTCAAAAAAGTTGAATTGCAAATCAAAAAGGATAAGGAAAAACTTGAAAAATTAGATTTAATTGCACAGACAGGTGAGGATATTACTCTAAACAAAGAGCAGCAAGATATCAATAAACTCATTGATCAATTGAACTGGGTTGAAAAACGTGAATCATTTATCAAACAAAATGAAGATAAGTTGACTCAAATTGAAAAACGCTTGGATTATCTTCGCGATGCCAAAAGTCAAATTGATACACAAATTGAGGAAAACGATCAAGCAATCATCAATTTGGAACGTACAAAAAATGATAGTGATTTATCAAGGACATTGAGCTCATATCAGGAATCTTTACAAAAGAAATCCAATGAATATGAACAGCAACGAGAAACACTTTCGCAAATTAAACAAATGCTTCAAAAGGAATTTGATACGATTAAGGAACTCACAAATTTGTTGCCAAACACGACCATGAAAGAATTTGTGAGTTATTATCAATCCAATGAAGATCAGCTTTCAGCTACAGAACTGACACAACAACTCTCCACACTCAATACCGAAGTTCAAGCTTATCTTCAGGCATACCACACAGAAAAAGAAAAGCTTGAAGCTGAAAAACGTGAGCTTTCTGAAGCCATCCGCGAGTCACAACAAAACTTGAATCAGTTAAAGCGTCATGTCAAGACATACCCTAATTATGTTGAAAACCTCATTCAGGCAATCAATGAGGGTTTATCAAGTTTTTATCAAAAAGACATACGGGTGAGACCTTTATGCGAACTCATTGAAGTCAGTGATGAAAAATGGAGAAATGCACTTGAAGGCTATTTAAATACACAGCGTTTTGATATCATTGTCGATCCAAGCTATTTCAATGATGCACTAGATATCTATGAAAAAGTGAAAGTCGAACAAAGAATTTATGGGGTCGGCCTTGTCAACACTCAAAAGTTAACAGCTTATGAACAGGTCACTCCTGAAACACTTGCCGATAAAATAACTTCGGATCATACCTACGCGCGTTACTATATCAATATGCTACTCAACAATACTTATTGTGTGGATAACGTTCACGAACTCAAAAACTTCAATCGCTCAATTACTCCCACATGTATGACATATAGTAATCATACAGCACGTCAAATCAATCCTAGAGTCTACGAGGTTCCTTTCATTGGAACTCAGGCAACAACGATGCAGACTGATATGGAATCCAAGAATCTAAGTGCTCTAGAAGCAAAAATGGACAAGCTTTATGATATTACAGACAAGAATGATAAAATTATGCGTCTTCTTTCTCAAAGCAGAAGCAATCAACTTGTTCACCAAGGACAAATCGGATATTTTGATTTGATTAAACAAACAAGAAGAGAATATACCCAAATTGAAGAACAGATTCTAAGCCTTGGAAAAGATAAAAATCTAGCTAAGTTAGATGAACAAATTGAAAAAGCTAGAAATAATCGTAAGCAACTCAGACTTGATTCTGAGAGTTTCGTTGGCGAGATTGCTACTAACCGTGAAGATCGTCAACGCATCTTAGATTTAATTGATGAAATCAAGGATAAATTAGATGAATTCTCGATTGCACAAAAAGAATTGAGTCATAAACACCCTGAAAAGTTAAGTCTTGCCAATACTCAATTTTATGCCTTGAAGATGAAGTTCAAGCAGGATCATGATGCCATCACTAATTATTTGGCACAATCCAATGTAAGTCTGAATTCACAAATCATCAAGGCTGGAGCAGATTTAACCAATTTGATGAAAAACTATATTGACACCTTCCATTTTGGTGCCGCACCTACGGTGGAAAACCTGATTTATTTTGAACAGGAAGCACAAAAGATCAGAAACAATAATCTAGTGCGTTATGAGCAAGAGGCAACTGAACTTCGCAGAAGCTCTGAAATCGGATTTAAAGAAGAATTTGTGGGTAAGCTTAGAGCAAGTATTGAAAATGCTCAACAGCAAATCGCTGAACTTAATGTCGCCCTAAAGGGCAAGACCTTTGGTACAGATAGTTATCAGTTGATCTATAAGGCAAGCGATGATCCGGATTATAAACTTTATTACAATATCATTATGGGAAATGAAGCGATTACAAAGCATACCCTCTTTACGGAAGGCTTGTCTAAGAAAAATGAAACCATACTGATGGAATTATTCGAAAAAATCGCATCCAACGACCCTGAATACGATATCTTGACTTATAAGTATCTAGATTACCGCAACTACATGGCATACGATATTGAAGTAACCAATAACAATGGAAATAAATCTTATTTCTCCAAAGTATCTAAAGAAAAGAGCGGCGGTGAAACACAGGTTCCATTCTATATTGTTATTGCAGCATCCTTCCAACAGCTTCTAACGAAGAATAGAAGAATTGATTCTGGCTGTATCGTCTTATTTGATGAAGCTTTCAACAACATGGACGAAAGTCGTATCGATGCGATGATGAAATTCTATAACAGCTTAAGCATTCAGCTTTTGATTGCGGTACCACCACAACGCGTATCGAATATCATCAATTACGTCAATACAAGTTTGGTCATCGTTAAGGAAAATGATTACGCAATTGTTGAAACATTCAAAGATGAACGGATGATTAGAGTGTAGCACAAGATGGCCCTATAGGGCCGTCTTTTGAAAATAGAAAGGTAAATCTTATGAAGAATCTAGAAATGAAAGATTTAGAAAAACTAAAGATCAATTATGACAAAAAACCTGTTCAACTTGCTTTAAAAAGAGTGTTGATGAAAAACGATTTAGCCAATCTTTTTGATAAGCAAGAACAAAAACCTTTAACTCAGTTTCGCTTTTCTCATGAAATTAAAACGATGTCTGTTACTTTCCAAAAGACAAGTGGAAGATGCTGGATTTTTGCTGGGCTCAATGTCTTAAGAGAAATCATTGCTCAAAAATATGATATAAAGGAATTTGAACTTTCACAAAATTATATAGCATTTTGGGACAAATTAGAAAAAATTAATTATTTCATGGAAGCTATGGATGACTTTCTTAAAGTCGATCAAGATGATAGAACTTTACAGCACTTATTGAAAATAGGCATACAAGATGGCGGGCAATGGGATATGTTTGTCAGTCTGATTGAAAAATATGGTATTGTACCTATGGATGCGATGGTAGAAACCACATCCAGCAGCAATACCAAATTAATGAATCAGCTCATCAATATTAAATTGAGACAATATGCAGCACAAGCTAGACATCTTTATGCTCAAGGAAAAAAAGATGACATTAGAGAATTAAAGACAAAGTCACTAGATGAACTTTATACATTCTTAACAACCAATTTTGGGACACCACCTAGTCATATTGATTTTGAGTATGTTTCGAAAGATGAATATCACATCATTAAAAACTTATCACCTCAAGAGTTTTATCTGAAGCATATCGGTGATATTCTAAAAGATTATGTCAGCATCATTCATGCGCCCACAAAAGACAAACCTTACCTAAAAACATATACGGTTGCTTATTTAGGCAATGTCATTGGTGGCAGATCAATCAAATATCTAAATCTTGAAATGAAAGACCTAAAAGCACTTGTTCTAAAACAACTTACAGCAAATGAGATCGTATGGTTCGGATCCGATGTCGCAAGATATGGAGACCGTACATTAGGTGTTTGGGACGATCAGTCTTTTGATTACGACAAGATGCTTGAGATGAGTCTATATTTATCAAAAGAAGATCAACTCGACTACAGTCAAAGTTCGATGAATCATGCCATGGTAATTACAGCTGTAAATATCGATGAAGGAAAACCAAATCGCTGGAAGATTCAAAATAGCTGGGGAGACACTCCAGGCAATAAAGGATATTTTCTTGCATCAGATACCTGGTTTGACCAGTATGTTTATCAAGCGGTTATTCATCAAAAATATCTGACAGAAGAACAAATAGCAGCATGGGGAGAAGAACCTAAAGTTCTTAAACCATGGGATCCAATGGGTTCGCTTGCAAAATGAAAAAATAAGAGCCTTGGCTCTTTTTTTTATTTATGCTTTTTGATATAATAAGTAAGCCGGGACGTGGCGTAGCTTGGTAGCGCGCTTGGATGGGGTCCAAGAGGTCGCAAGTTCAAATCTTGTCGTCCCGACCATTAAAAATAAAAAGCGAATTATCGCTTTTTTTTGTTAAATATCAGAAGTTAATGAAACATAATCAGAGGTGAGTGTAATACTTAGATTGCCATTACGGACACGTAGTGCATCCAAAAACTTTTTTTGATCAATGGAACCTTTCATCTTAATGATATAAGTTAACTCAAACATTGTTCCAAAATCAGTTGTTTTTACTCTTTGGAGTTGATGGCTCATAAGATGCTCCTTGAAAATATCATCAAAGGCATTTGCATAATTTAAATTTTCCGGTATGACAATTTTCAATTTAGCATGATTGGTGTGATCTGCATCAATCTGAAAGACATATAGAAATAATAAAACAAAAGCTATAAAGACAGTAATGACAAGCGCATATCCCAAGTAACCCATAGCTGAAGCTAAGCCAATACCAACTGCACTTAAGATATAAGTGATATCTCTGGAATCAGCTATTGCTGTTCTAAAACGCACCAAAGCAAACACACCAGCCAAGCTGAAGGCACGAGCTAAATTGTTTGATACGAGCATGATGATGATTGAAATAACTAAGGGCAGTAGTAATAATGTGACGCTAAATGAATGATCATAGACTGTTTTCTTGTGTGTGAAAACGAAAACAGAACTTAAGACAACACCCAAAACAGTTGAAGTAATCAATACATAGATGATATTGGATAATGTCAAGACATCCATATCAATAATGGTAGAGAATATAGTCATCGATAGAACCTCCTAATAGATATTGTTTATAAGCTATTCCATATTTGGAGAAGCTTTGGCTGTATAATTCAAACTCGGATAATTTTCTAGCTAACCAAAATGGGAAGTTATCTTCACTTTTGACTTCCATCAAACACAGATTTTCATTTTCAAGAATTTGATTACCGCCATCTTTTGTTAAATGAACATCGGTATTTCGAAAAATCATGTGGTCATCAAAAGTTACGCGAAGTTCTTGTTTGGGTGCCATAAAGGCGACTCTTTGGTATTTGATGAAGGCACCAGGTTTTGCCTTATGAACCTTAATGAAATACTCGATTTCATTAAATATCTGTTGATCTTTGTAATCTTCAAATACTGGTTTGATACCATTCTCAAGATAATCAAGAGCATCTTTATAGGTCAAATCAATGCGTCTTTTATTGATTCTTCCCTCAAATTTCTTTTTGATTTCTAAAAATACGAGATCATCTGGATTGATAGGGAAATGATAGCTTCTTAAGCGTAATTTCTCTTTATATTTTGGTTTTTGTATAGAATTTCTAATAATGCTGAAATCGTGAGTATCATAGTATATATTGTAAATAGTATATGCTTGACCGTCTTGACAATAAGGATCATATACTAGATAATCCTTAAGAAACTCAATCATTTCTTGTCTTTGTTGTTTGGTAATGATATATTTACGCTCATAACGATTAAAGATTATGTTCTGCATATTCATTCTCCCAAATGCATATCAAGATATTGAATCTATAAATTAGCAATTAATCATAAACCTACTAGAATTTATTATACCATTGTTGCATGTCTTTTGGTAATTTCAGGGTGAATTTATGATGTTTTTTCATATTAAAACACACATACATTAATTTTCGATATGACATTAGACATTTTCAAATATACATGGTAAAATAACTATCGCGACACGATGTGCACCCGTAGCTCAGTTGGATGAGAGCGTAACCCTCCGAAGGTTAAGGTCGCATGTTCAAACCATGTCGGGTGCACCATTTATGGAGGAATACTCAAGGGGCTTAAGAGGCACGCTTGGAAAGCTTGTAGGCTGTAAAAGGCGCAGGGGTTCAAATCCCCTTTCCTCCGCCATATAAGAAGCATAGGTTTGATACAATTGTATCGTAAAGGTCAAATATTAACACTGTATAAGTAGAACACCACCTACAGAATTGCTGTAAGTGGTGTTTTTGCTGTTGGGTTGAAATCCATCGGTGGTGGAAAATGGCGGATTTTTAAGTGTTTTTAAGTGCGTTGATGATTG
>JBDREH010000032.1:0-10417 GCA_043819945.1 Bacillota bacterium | reverse complement strand
AAAGGTATGTCATACACTTTTCTTCTGTGCTAAAAAGATTGATAAATTGGATTAGAGAAAGTTCCTTAGTCATAGTTAATCACCATGCTAATTATACCAAATTTTAAATTATAAAAGTTGGGCTTTCTGTGCAGTCATATTATTTAATCTTTAAATCTTATGTTTTGATATATCATAATCCTAAGGGAGGGATGCATATGAATGAAATCATCAAAATTGAAAACTTATCTAAACAGTATGGAGAATTATTTGCGTTAAGGGACGTAGACCTAACACTAACGCAAGGTAAAATCATTGGTCTTTTGGGACCAAATGGTAGTGGAAAAACAACATTGATCAAGGTTCTCACGGGTTTGTTGAAACAATATTCTGGAAAAGTATATATCAATGGAGAGCTTAAATCAAATGATTCCAAGGCTCTAATTTCATATTTGCCTGATCAACTTTATTTCGACTCGTGGATGAAGATTAAAGATTTGGAATTGTACTTTAAAGACCTGTTTACAGATTTCAATGAAGAGCAATTTCATCAATTACTAAAAAGGTTTAGGATTGAAGATCGAATCTATATTAAGAAGCTGTCAAAAGGTAATCAAGAAAAACTACAGCTGGCTTTAGTTCTTGCCAGAAATGCTAAGATCTATATTTTCGATGAACCTATCGGCGGAGTCGACCCTGCACTCAGACAAATCATACTTGATACCATTATTGCCGATCATGACCCTGAATCAACTATTTTATTATCCACTCATCAGATCTATGATGTAGAAACACTATTTGATGAAGTGATTTTTCTAAAAGAAGGTAGAGTTCTCTTCCACAAACAAACAGCTGAAGTCATTGCAGAATCTGGAAAATCGTTGCTAGAAACGTTTAAGGAGGTATTCAAATATGCTTCTTAAATTGATCAAACACGAATTTATTTCCAGTTATCGCAAATACATACCTATTTATGCCGTCGTTTTAGGTGTGTCCTTATTAACACCGCTAACATATCGTATCGATCATTTCTCATTAATTGGTATTGTCTCAAGTGCACTTGCCTTAATTATTGGTGCAATGGGCATCTTCACTATTTATAATCTGATTCTTTCTCTTGGCCAACGGGTTTATGGAAATCCCGGTTATTTACTATTTTCGTTACCTGTTAAGACAACAGACATCATCATCTCAAAAACCATTGTCAATGTCATATGGGTCATCTGCACTGGTTTAGTTGCTCTTGTAGCTTTCTCTGTTTTTTTAAGCCTTATCACTGGTGCAAGTCTATTTAGTGTTTTTGATCAGACGATTGGAGCACTTTTTAGCAATCATCCACTTTTGGGTATTATCTATATAGCATTTGGATTTGTTTATATCATTTATACCATTGGTTTTCTCATGTTTATATTTGCCTTACTTAACTTAATCTATAAAGGTGAACATAAAATCGTTACCGGTATCATCTTATATTTTGTACTAAGCAATATCATCGGTTTAATTTCTATCGGAGTTATTGGTTCATTTTTTGGTTTAACAGATATATTATTCATAAATTCACAGGATATCCTGTGGATGATAGGTTTATATATAATTATTACAGCAGGATTGTTTTATGCGACCTATTATATGATGGATAAAAAATTAGACTTGCAGTAAATTTCATTTATACATAGATTTAGCAACTGAATCATTAAATCCTAATAATCATCAAAAAAAAGACATCCATAAGCAAAATTGCTTAATTGGATGTTTTTTCGTATAATTTCATCGTCCTTGTATTCACTTATTGTTTTGAGCTTTGATTTTAATATCGATGGCTTCTGCAGATTTTCTTCCTGCACCCATTGCTAAAATAACGGTTGCAGCACCTGTAACCACATCTCCTCCAGCAAAAACCATTTCCTTGGATGTCAACCCGCTATCATCTTTGGTAATTATACATCCCCACTGGTCCGAATCAAGACCTTCTGTTGTTGATGTAATGAGAGGATTGGGCGTTGTTCCGATTGCCATAACAACAGAATCAACATCCACAATAAATTCAGAACCCTTTTTAACGATGGGTCTTCTTCTACCGGAAGCATCAGGTTCGCCCAATTCCATTTCGACACATTTGATGCTTTTGACAAATCCAGATTCGTTTTCAACGATTTCCACTGGATTCGATAATAAATTAAAAATGATACCCTCTTCTTCAGCATGTTCTATTTCTTCTTGTCTTGCAGGTAGCTCTTTCATGGAACGACGATAGATTATGTAAACTTCCTTTGCTCCAAGTCTTTTTGCACATCTTGCAGCATCTACAGCCACATTTCCTCCACCAATGACGGCAACTTTTTCTGCCATCTGTATGGGTGTTGAACTCGCTTGATGATAGGCTTGCATCAGATTGACTCGTGTTAAAAATTCATTGGCTGAATAAACACCATTCAGCATTTCCCCAGGGATGCCCATAAACTTGGGAAGTCCTGCCCCAGTACCTAAGAAGACAGCTTCATAACCATCAATAAAAAGATCTTCAACAGATAAGGTTCTACCAATAATCATATTTGTCTTGATATCAACTCCTAAATCTCTAAGTGTTTGAATTTCCTTGCGTACAATTTCTTTGGGAAGTCTAAACTCAGGAATTCCATAAACAAGAACGCCACCAGGAATATGAAGTGCTTCAAATATAGTAACATTATAGCCTAATAAAGCCAAATCATAGGCACACGACAAGCCTGCAGGTCCTGAACCAACGATGGCAACCTTATGCTTATTTTGTATAGGTTTCTTTAGTTGTTGAAGATTGTTTTTATGGTGATAGTCAGCTACAAATCTTTCTAATCTGCCGATTGCTACTGCTTCGCCCTTGAGTCCTCTAACACATACTTGCTCACATTGCGTTTCTTGAGGGCATACTCTTCCGCACACAGAAGGCAAAGAACTTGATTGACTGATCACCTGATAGGCTTTTTCAATATTACCTTCAATGATTTTTTCAATGAACAAAGGAATATCAATGGATACTGGACACCCATTGATACATGGTTTGTGTTTGCAGTCCAAACATCTTTTTGCTTCATCGATAGCTTGTTCTAAAGTATAGCCTAAAGAGACTTCGTCAAAATTATGGATTCTTTCTTGAGAATCTTGAACAGGCATACTGTTTTTAACCATTGACCTATTCAGCATTTTTGTTCTCCTTTAGTAAATTGCAGTTTTCTTCTAATTGCTTTTTTTCATATGGTGCATACATTTGATTGCGTCTAATTGCTTCATCGAAATCAACCAGATGTCCATCAAATTCTGGACCATCAACACATGCGAATTTCATTTCACCACCAACAGTAACTCTACAGCCACCACACATACCTGTGCCATCAATCATCACAGGATTCATACTAACTATCGTCTTAATACCATAAGGTTTAGTTAATAAACTCACAAATTTCATCATAGGTAAAGGTCCTATAGCAATCACTTCGTCGTAAGTTTCACCATTCTCAAGTAATCTTTTCAAAGCATCGGTAATAAATCCTTTGTTTCCATTAGATCCATCATCGGTCATGACATATGTCATATTACTATATTGATTAAATTCTTCTTCTAAAAAAATAAGCTCTTTGGTTCTAAATCCAATGATTGAATGAACAACTGTATTTTGATCATGAAGTGCTTTTGCGACCGGATAAGCGATGGCACACCCAACACCACCTCCAATAACAGCAACTTTTTTTAATCCTTCAATATGAGTTGATTTACCCAAGGGACCAACAAAATCACACAAAAAATCATCAACATTAAGTTGATTTAGTTTAGTTGTTGTTGCACCTACGACCTGAAAAATAATCGTAATTGTACCATCTTCATGATTTGCTTCTGTTATGGTCATTGGAATACGTTCTCCGAGCTCCTCAACTCTTAAGATCACAAATTGACCGGGTTTGGCATGCTTAACGATGTGTGGAGCAAGTACTTTAAGTAATGACACATTGGGAGCAAGTATTTTTTTATCTGTAATTAAGAACATAGATTTTCCTCTTTTTTAGTTTACTTTATTATACCATTATTGTGGCTTGCTCTCAATAAAGGATAGATATTATCATTGAAGAAAGCAAAGAATGCGTAAAAAATAGTGCATATAAAATATGCACTATAAGATTTACTCATTTGATGAAGCATTACTCATTTTTTTAATTGAACAAGAAGTTCTTTGATTTCATTCATTCTATCTGGAATTTCAATTTGTTGAGGACATTTCTCGATACACTCACCACAATTGATACAATAATTAGCATTTGAATCTTGGAGCTCTTTTTCATATTTATGAATGAACTCCCATTTATGCTTTGAAATCGCAAACTCATTAAAATTACTAAAATTTAAAGGGATATCAACACCATGTGGACAAGGCATGCAATAGCCACATGATGTACATGGTATTGTTTGACTTTCTAAATATACTTCTAAAGCATGGTCAATAATCTTTTGTTCATCATCAGTGATGGGTACAAAATCAGTCAATGTCTTAACATTGTCTTGTGTCTGTTCTAAGTTTGACATTCCACTCAGGACAGTCATTGCATTAGATTTGGATGCTGCATAGCGAATCGCCCATGATGCAATGCTTTTTTGTGGTTCTTTTGCTTTGAATATTTGCTGGGATTCCTCACATAAAACAGCTAGAGTTCCGCCTCTTACTGGCTCCATAATGATACAGGGAACGCCATATTGTTCAACGATTTCATATTGTTTTTTTGCATTTTGAAAAGACCAATCTAGATAATTCAATTGGAGTTGTACAAAATCCCATTTGTACGTATGAATGATTTCATCAAGAACATCGTAGGTGTCATGGAAAGAAAATCCCAAATGATGAATTTTTCCTTCATTTTTCATCTTGTACAAAAATTCCATGACTCCAGGAATTAAATAGGGTTTAAACTGCTCTTTGCCAAGAGCATGACACAAATAATAGTCAAAATACTCGACTTGGCACTTTTTCAGTTGCTCGTTAAAGATTCTTTCAGCATCCTCAGGAGACTTAATTAACCAACTTGGCATTTTTGATGCGAGATAAAATGAATTTCTAGGATACTTTTTAAGTGCTTTACCAATGAAAATTTCTGATAATCCTTGATGGTAGGGATATGCTGTATCATAATAGGTTACACCGTGCTCATATGCATAATCAATCATACTTTGTGCCAAAACTTCGTCAATATCAGGTCTATCCTTATATAGAGTGGGGAGTCTCATACAACCGAATCCTAATAGCGAAGGATTAGCATTAATACCTTTGAAAGCCCTTTGCTTAACTGTCACTCTTTTATTCATATTATTTCTCCTCTCTTTTTCAATCAAGTTTATAAAGGTGCATATCTAGCAATTACTTTTTCAGCTGTTTTTATACCATCAACAGCAGAAGACATGATGCCCCCTGCATACCCTGCGCCTTCGCCCATAGGATATAATCCTAAGATATTTGATTCATGATTGTCATCACGAACAATTCGAATAGGCGATGAGGATCTGGTTTCTACACCAGTGAGAACTGCATCACTTAGCGCAAATCCTTTTAACTTTCGATCAAATTCAATAATAGCTTCTTTCATTGTATCAGTAACATAAGTTGGAAGCAAATCAGTCATTTTTACAAATTTGACTCCAGGTCGATATGATGGCTTAACACTTCCGATTTGATTGCTTTGTTGATTCTTTAAAAAGTCACCAACAAGTTGAATAGGTGCAAAATAATTTTCTCCACCAAGATGATATGCTTTTTTTTCAAATTGTCTTTGAAACTCTACACCAGCTAATGGATGTTTCGAATCATAATCATCAGGAGAAATATTAACTAACAAAGCTGAGTTTGCGTTTTCACCATCGCGCGTGCTCTCACTCATTCCATTGGTCACGATGCCACCTTCTTCTGAGGTTGCACACATCACATAGCCACCTGGGCACATACAAAATGTATACGCACTTCTTTGATTCTTACCATGATAAGCCAGTTTGTAATCGGCTGCTCCAAGACTTATGTGAGATGCGTATAAACCATATTGTGCATTATTGATCAATGCTTGAGGATGTTCGATTCTGACTCCGATAGAGAACGCCTTTTGAGAAATATGAACACCTTTTCGGTACAGAACTTCAAAAGTATCTCTAGCACTATGTCCGATACCCAATAAACATATATTCGTTTTGATGGTTTCTTTATGGTTAATAACAATACCCTGTAGTACATTATCTTTGATAATGAAATCACTTGCTTTCGCATTAAAAATAATCTTACCACCATAATCAATGATTTCTTTTCTGATATTCTTTAAGATAACTTTAAGAACATCTGTGCCTATATGCGGCTTATTAATATACATGATTTCCTGATTGGCTCCACTTTTAACAAATGATTCCAATACAAACCGACATCTTAGATCATTGATTAAAGTTGTCAATTTTCCATCAGAGAAAGTACCGGCTCCACCCTCTCCAAATAAGATGGTACTATCTTCATTATACTTACCAGTATCCCAAAAGTGATTGACGTTTTTTGTTCGTTCATCCACCTCATGTCCTCTTTCTATAACAATCGGTTGATATCCTCTTTTAGCGAGTAGTAAAGCAGCAAATATTCCAGATGGACCAAAACCAATAATGACCGGACGATTCGTCATTTGCTCATGGCCATTTGCAACTTCTTCATAAGTTAAGACAGGTGCAATCGTTATATTTCGATAGTTTTTCTGCAAAAGGAATTGCTCGTTCTTGATTTTGATATCAACAGAATAAACAAAATGAACATGACTTTTTTTTCTCGCATCAATTGCTTTTTTGTATAGAGATAACGATTCTAAATCTTGAGCTCTCAATTTGTATGTCAAAACAACCAATTTGCGTAAATTAGCTATTTCTAAAATGGGATTGAGTGCATCATCGAGCTCTAATTTTAAATCGGTTATTCTAATCATTTCAACCTCAATTACTTGCGTTCTTGCCTGCCAAGAACCCGCTTGACCATGCCCACTGGAGATTGAAACCTCCACACGGACCATCAATATCAATCACTTCACCTGCAAAATACAATCCTTTGATCATTTTTGATTCCATTGTCTTGGGATCAATTTCTTGAACATCGACTCCACCAGCTGTCACTTGAGCATCTTCAAAACCCTTGCTTCCAGTAATAACGAAGCGCCAATCAAAAAGTAAATCTATCAATTTATCTTTTTCCACATTGCCTAAAACAGAAACTAAAGTACTTTGTTTTTCAATATTTACCTCTTTAATCAGTGCAGAAATAAGTCTTTTATTGATTAAACCTACAAGACTAAAGTCAACAGGCTTATTTTGATTTATGCTCATTCTCTTTATAACATCTTCTTTTGTTATATCACTTAATATAATGACTTTGACAGAAACGTTTTCGTGCTTCATCAATAATTCATTAGCCTTTCGGCTTAATTGCAGAATCGTTGGTCCGCTGATGCCATAATTGGTGAACAGAATGTCTCCTTTTTCTTCTTGTATAACTGAATCATTATGTAATAATTGAACAGTTCCTGATATTTTAACGCCATTGATTTGCTTGAGATATGCACTCTTAAGCTCTAGTTTGACTAATGCTGGAAAAATCGTTGTTACATGATGACCAAGTTTTCTAGCTAAAGGATAACCAAGACCGTCACTACCGCTGCTAGGCATCGCTTTTCCACCTGTACAGATAATAACCTTATCAGCAACATAGTGTGTTCCGTTTGCTAATGACACTTCAAAACCTTGTTTATTCTTAATGATATTTTGAACATGAGCATTACAGACAACATTAACATCTAAAATACTCAATTCATACATGAATACATCCAATATACTTGAAGCTTGTTCAGACATAGGAAAAGTTTTCCCGAGTTCTTCGATTTTTGGAGCAATTCCTAATGATTCAAAAAACTGAATTGTTGACTTGGGACTAAAAACATCTAATGCATATGAAACAAATTCAGGATGATTATAGTCAGTTTTCACTGCCATGGTATTTGTGAAGTTGCATCGTCCATTTCCAGTAGCTAAAATCTTTTTCCCGATTCGCGGATTACGTTCTAGAATTGTTACATTTGCCTGATTTCTTTTCGCAACAATTGCGGATATAATTCCGCTAGCTCCACCACCAATTATGATAATGTTTTGCTGTTTCATTTTATTCACCGCTATCACCTTTTTCTAGATAATTATATCATAAATGCTCAAGAATAATTTTCCGATTTATTTACAGATATCAAATGGTGTTAAACAATACTCATTACTTATTTGTTAATTTTTTTTATACGAATAGCTAAAATAAGGACATTTATGGTTCTGATATTCAAATTTATATCCAAAAATAACGATTATTATGAAATTTACTTTGAACTTAAAACTAAATGTGCTATAATCAAAACAATCGGGTTGAATCTTTATCAAAAACAATGAGCATGTTAAAACCTCTTTGATTGAATAAATACATGAATTTCATCACGTAGTGATTGAAATACACATTTAAGGAAAGGAGGAAATTGACATGAAAAAATCTTTATTGCTTAAGGTCTTAAAAATATTGGTTCTTGTACTATTTGTTGTTGGATTCTTTTTACCATTTGTAACTGGAAACCATGTAGCACTTGGCGATTTTTCTGATTCGTTATGGAATATTCAGGATTTTGCAGTTCGTCTCGGTGATACCGCTTCTAGCCCAGTCATCTTAGTAGTTGTATTCGTAGTTGTTGCAGCTCTAGCTGGTGCATCATTATTCTATAAGGAAGAATTGAGTCGTTATGCGTTCTTAGCAGCTCACGTAGTTGGATTAGCAGTTATAGGTTATGTTTATTACTTAATCTTTATTGATGTTGCTCCTGCTTTGCAAGCAGCTATTGATGGTGGTGCTTTTACTATGACTTTAGGTCTTGGCGTCTATCTACAATTAGTTTTATTAGCTATTGGATTGTTCCTTGAATTTGGTGGTAAAAAAGTCTTAAAAGACTAAGTGTTACAAGGCATATATATATATATATTAAAAGGGCCTAAACGAGATGAAGAGTTATTTCTTCAATCATTCGTTTTGCCCTTTTTCTTTTTTGTTATTAAAATTACGATGTGGTATACATTACTTTTTTTAAAAGATCTATATTCATAAAAAATAAAATGGTGGAGTTACTGAGGATTGAACTCAGGACCCCTTGCACGTCAATTAGGGGGTCCTAAACTATTAAAAGCAACGTCTTATCAAACGTTGCTTTTAATTTGTTTGGGGGACCCTTACTTAATGACACATGAACTTCTTAAGAAAAAGGTTGTAGCTGAAATTGAATTATATCCTAATGGAATTGGCGAATATAAATTGTATTCATTCCTCATGCAAATACTTAATGATGAACATCAGGTTAGAAAATTCATGTTAGCTGAAGGATATACGAGAACAGAAACAACCAATGTTAAAAGTAGATATGATTATTACAACAGAAATAAAGCTTCATGCCAGGTACAAGCTTTTTAATTTAAGCTTAAGTCTTAATTGAAGCTATTGAGTTGGAGTCCCTGGCAGGCACACTCAATGGTTTCCATTAGGACTTAAAATCTATGCCAGGGAGGGATATAGTAAATATGTCAAAAAAGAAAGAGACTCAAAGTAATAATAAAAAAGCAGTTAGATCTTCATTAGAAAGATCAGCTGCAGTATTGGCCGCATTTAAAAGGGATATTTTAGATCCATTAGAATTAACAATTCATCCAGGACAATTAACCTGCGATGCTATCTTGTTTCCTACATTCAACCCAGAGGTGAAATCATGAGCGAGCAAGAGATTATCACAAGATTAAATGACCTCGTTTCACCAGAACTCAAACAAAACAAAAGAATGAAAGCATCAGAACTTACTTCTATTAATAATTTAGTTGATGCACTCCACTTATTCTGCTATTCCACCAATGATAAAAGCATCTATAAATTTGTAAAGCTACTTGATAGTGAACATCATATTGAACATAAAGTCTCAAGAGATTTTGTTATTGAACTGAAAGAAGGGTTCATATGAGATACATAACCACTAGATTTTATGAACTTTATAGCTGTATCGTAATCTGTAATCAAAACTTCATTATTACCATGAGAGAACCCTATTCAGAAATGTTTTATATCTATCAACTTGATGAGGTGAAATCATGACGTCAACCTTCTGGATCATTGTAAGCATCTCATGGATCACACTTATCGTATTTCTTTATTTCATCTATCGAATAACAAAACCTAACAAAACGGTATAAAGCTCCCTTTTGGGCTTTAGATATTTTTCATCAGGGGTGTAGTCGCCTAGTCTCCTCTATACCCCCCTCCTCCTTAGGAAAGGAAACCATTATGATCAAAGCACAAATGTTAAAAGAAATAGATTATCAAACGATTTTAAAGCTCATGTTACCT
>JBDREH010000031.1:0-63867 GCA_043819945.1 Bacillota bacterium | reverse complement strand
TTAAGAAAAAGTAAACCCGAAATCGAAAGATTAGGCATTAGAGGTTGGAACACGCCTAGACGGACATTTGTTATTTAATCAGTGTTTACGTCTTGAAGAGCACCACTAGGTGCTTAGAGTGAATTTATTCACTTATGTTCTTTGGGCATCCATTGTACTGCTTGCTTCAACAAATCAGCAAGCCCTTCTTGATTTTTATCATAATAAGCTTTAAATCTCTCATCAGCGACATACATTTCAACCAATTGATAATGGGTATTTGCTTCGTATCTTCCCCACGCCAAACGTATCCATTCTTGGTGCAATTGTGCTATTTTTTGCATCATTTCAGATTGAAAATCGAGATGATTGTCATATGCCTTTTTTAACTCACTAAGAATTTTTTCGCCAAGCTGTTTAAAATGCTGATATTCATATTCTGACATTCCCTCAAAAGCATTTCTTGATTGATCATAAGCCTTCTTTCCCCATTTGTGTTCAATCTCATCTTTATACAGGTCATCATTTTCTTTAAGAAGTGTCTTTTTAAATCCTTTAAATTTATCTTTATCATTCATTTCCAGTTTCTTTTCTGATGCTTCAATTGTAAAATTCAAAGTATTGATGATTGCATTAAGTTGCTTTCTTTTTTGTTGAAGTTTTTCAAGATGATGCTTGAGTTTCTCTAGATTGTTGAATTTTGGATTATCAAGCATTTCTTTGATTTTTTTGAGTGGAATGTCTAGAGTTTTGAAAAACATTATTTGTTGCAGACGATTAACCTCGACACTACCGTAGAATCGATAACCCGATGTTGAAATTAAACCTGGCTTAAGCAAACCAATCTGATCATAATACCGAAGCGTACGTGTACTTATTGCTGCAAGTTTGGCAAATTCATCAATCATGTATTTCACTTTGATCACTCCTTTATATGTATAGTATAAACCTTTACGTTACGTTAATGTCAAGCAGTATTTAAATATAAATTATTTTATGAAAATTATATGATATCATCATATACATCTGAAGCTCTTATGTTATAATGTTCATGTAAGCGCTTTTAAAAAATTGAAGGGAGATTCACATGAGCGATTTCAAACATTTTGACTACATGGAGAAGCATCAGTACGAGCAAGTCGTATACTTTTATGACAAAACAACAGGTTTAAAAGGAATTACATGCATTCATAATACAACGTTAGGGCCAGCCCTTGGTGGCACTAGACTTTGGAATTATGAGAGTGAAGAAGAAGCAGTTTTAGATGGACTGAGACTTGCAAGAGGAATGACGTATAAGGCAGCAGCTGCTGGTCTGAACCTCGGTGGAGGAAAAACAGTACTCATTGGGGACGCAGACGTTGTCAAAAACGAAGGCTATTTCAGAGCATTAGGACGTTATGTTCAAAGCTTAAATGGTCGTTATATTACAGCTGAAGATGTGAATACAAGCACGAAGGACATGGACTATGTCAGTATGGAAACGAATTATGTTGTTGGACTTGAAGGCAAATCGGGGAACCCATCTCCAATGACAGCTCTTGGAGCATTTCATGGTATTCGTGCAGCACTTCGTTACAAGTTTGACGATGAAGATATATCTAAGTACTCTTTCGCAGTTCAAGGTGCTGGACAAACTGGATATTATCTAATCAAGAAATTGATCGAAATGAAGGCAAAGAAAATTTATTTTGCTGAGATTAATCAAAAGCATATCAATCGCTTGAAGAAAGAACATCCAGAAGTCATATGTGTTGAACCAAAAGACATATACGGTCTTGATGTTGATGTCTTCGTACCTTGTGCTCTAGGTGGATCACTAAATGATGAAACGATTCCACAAATTAAGGCTAAAATTATTGCAGGAACTGCAAATAACGTCTTATTAGATGAAGATATTCACGGTAATATGATTAAGAATATGGGAATTTTATATGCTCCAGACTTTGTTATCAATGCTGGCGGTTTGATTAACGTATATCACGAATTAAAGGAATATAATATTGGCCGTGCTACAAGAGATATTGAAAAGATTTATGATAGATTGTTAGAAATCTTTAAGATAGCCGAAAGAGAAAACATCAATACTCATTTAGCAGCAAAAGTTTTTGCTAAGAAACGGATTGAAACAATTAATAATATTCAAGACAATTATATTAAAAGATAGGAAGTGGTGTCGTGAAAAAAGGGAAATTGACATTCGATGATGAAGCATGCAAAGGGTGCGAATTATGTGTAACTTTTTGTCCAGTTGATATTTTGTCACTGGATAAAGATAGAATTAATTCAAGTGGATATCATCTCATTACAGTAAGCGACATGGACAAATGTATTGCATGTGCTCAATGTGCTATTGTATGCCCTGATTCAGTTATCAAGGTGGAGGTGAGAGATCATGAGTAAAGTGTTAATGAAAGGAAACGAAGCTATTGCAAGATCTGCAATTGCTGCTGGACTTGATGCTTTCTTTGGGTATCCAATTACACCGCAAAATGAAATTCCTGAGTATCTATCAAAACTCATGAAGGAGCACGGAAAGATTTTTGTTCAGGCTGAATCTGAAGTAGCAGCAATCAATATGGTTTATGGCGCTGCTGGAGCTGGTGCAAGAGCTATGACTTCCTCATCGTCAGTCGGCATTGCCTTAAAGCAGGAAGGCATTAGTTATATTGCTGGTGCAGAATTACCTTGTGTTATTGTATCAGTCATGCGAGCAGGTCCCGGTCTTGGTGGCATTCAGCCCTCTCAAGGAGACTATTTTCAAGCTACTCGTGGAGGTGGAAACGGTGACTATAGAGTTGTAGTTTTAGCACCTGAATCTATCCAAGAAACAGTTGATTTAATGAAACAAGCATTTGATATTGCAGATACTTATCGGAATCCTGTGATGATACTTGCAGATGGTTTGATTGGGCAAATGATGGAATCTGTCGATTTAGACAAACCAATCAAAAAACGCCACATAGAGCCAAAAACATACGCTTCAACAGGAACAGATTATCATGAAGGAAGAAACACTATCAATAGTTTGGGATTAGATCCTGTTTATTTAGAACAGCATAATTTAGCACTTGAAAGAAAGTATAAAGAAATTATTAAACATGAAGTTCAGTATGAAATGTACAACATGGATCACTCAGATTATGTTATTGTTGCCTATGGCACTGTAGCACGTATTGCCCGTTCTGCAATTGATTCACTAAAAGAGATGAACATTCATGTTGGTCTTATTCGCCCCATCTCATTATGGCCATATCCCAAAAAAGCATTTGATTTGATTCCCAAATCATGCAAGGGTATTTTAGTTGTCGAAATGAGTCTAGGTCAAATGCTGGATGATGTATTGATTTCCAATAAAGGAAGATTACCTGTTGGTTTTTATGGTCGTGCTGGTGGTATGGTACCCGAGCCTGAAGAAATCATGGAAGCAATTCTTCATTTTGATGAAAAGGTGGTGGACTAAATGGTACTTTACGAACGCTCTAAAGGCTTGACTGATGTCCGCACCCACTATTGTCCAGGATGTACGCATGGAATTCTACATAAACTGATTGCAGAAGTTTTGGATGAATTAGGAATATTAGGAAAAACTGTTGGTGTAGCATCTGTTGGTTGTTCAGTTTTTAGTTATGATTACATCAATACAGATTTCCAACAGGCAGCTCACGGTAGAGCATGTGCTGTAGCAACTGGTATCAAACGTGTTTTGCCTGATCGTATCGTTTTTACGTATCAAGGAGATGGCGACCTCGCGTCAATTGGTATGGCTGAATCTATGCATGCTGCAAATCGTGGTGAAAATATTACAGTAATTATGGCAAATAATGCAACTTATGGAATGACTGGAGGACAAATGGCTCCAACAACACTTCTCGGTCAAAAGACTTCAACATCACAAGATGGTCGCGATAAAGCACAACATGGAAGCCCAATGAAAGTATCTGAGATTTTTTCACAGATTGAAGGAGCCGCCTACGTTGAAAGAACGTCTATGCATGATGTTGGCAATATCCGAAAAACAAAAAAAGCAATTAAGAAAGCCTTCACTTACCAAATGGAGAATAAAGGATTCACATTAATTGAAGTCATCTCGACATGCCCTGTTAATTGGGGTATGAAGCCGAGAGAGGCTTTGGATTGGTCTAAAGAGCATATGCTTCCAATCTTTCCACTTGGAGTTTTTAAGGATGTGATGAAGCCATGATTCGGACAATTCGAGTTTCTGGATTTGGTGGACAAGGTGTCATGCTGACGGGTCAACTACTCGCACATGCTGCCAATCAACAAGGGCTCTATAGTTTATGGGTCCCCACTTACGGACCAGAGACAAGAGGTGGAACATCAAATTGTTCAATTATCATCTCTGACCACCCTATTTATTCACCAGTTTTTCAAAAATCAGATGATTTATTAATTTTTAATGAACCATCACTCAAAAAATTTGGTGGCAAGATTAAGCTAGGTGGAAATCTTTTCTATAATTCATCGCTGATTAAACAAGAAATCAAGAATGAGGATATTCATATTTATGCAGTACCAATGAGTGAACTTGCGATTTCACTAGATAAGCCTCAAGTTGCCAATATGGTAATGCTAGGTGCTTACTTAAAGAAAGTCGACATTTTCAAAGAAGAAGTCATTCTTGAGTCGCTTAAGCATTTCTTAGGTACAAAAAAAGAAAGCATGTTGCAAGTTAATAAAATGGCACTTGCTATTGGATTTGCATCCATATAAGTGTTAATGATCCAATTTGATATTGAATTGGATCTTTTTTTTGTTTTGTCTTGAAGATTTTAACTTATCCATTGAATTTCAAAACAATTATATTGATAAAAAACAAATCATGCTATAATAATTTTAAGCGGTATAAAAAAAACTATAGATTAGGGTGAAGAGATGAAACTTGATTACAAAAAGACGTTTTACATTGGTTTAGCATTCTTTATTATCACGATTTTTTGGCAAACCTATGATTCAATTATTACAAAGATTCTAATTGATAAATTTGGTTTGAATCAGACATGGTCTGGTGTTGTTATGGCACTTGATAATGTGCTTGCTTTGTTCATGTTGCCACTATTTGGAGCTCTCTCTGACAAGTCCAATAGAAAGCGCGGCAGACGTACACCATATGTAATTGTCGGTACAATCGTTGCTGCTTTTGCATTCATGGGCTTATCTTATATGGATAGTGTTCAAACAACACGTATTGAAGCAACCAATATTATTCAGATGTATGAAGCAAACCATGATGATACAGTCGATAGATTAGAAATTGATTACTGGAATATATTAGTTGATGAAATGACGACTGAAAGAGATGCAGCACTTGCAGATGAAACAATCACTCAATCCCGTTATGACATTTGGGAAACAAAAGTGCTTGATCGAATTAATGTCGTTTTAGATGGTAGAACGACTGGTATGCTTGAAGTCAGTGATTTATCATATTTAGATGGCTATTATAATGTCTATTTAAGTGATTTAGCTTGGGAAGTTACAGTAGCAAATCCCTTTAATTTTATTATCTTTGTTGCTGTCTTGCTCGTTGCTTTAGTTTTCATGTCAATCTTTAGGTCACCTGCTGTAGCACTCATGCCTGATGTCACGATGAAACCACTTAGAAGTAAAGCTAATGCAGTGATTAATTTGATGGGAGCTGCAGCTGGGGTAACCGCACTTGTGATATTAACCGTATATGGACTAGGCGGAAAATCGTATGTTCATTATACAAAGGCATTTATTACGGTTGGTATTGTTATGCTTCTTGTTTTAGCGATTTTCTTATGGAAAGTAAAAGAACCCAAAATGGTTGAACAACGTATTGGTGACGACAAAAAATGGGGTCTTTCTGAAGATGAAGAAGACGCAAGTGATATGCAAGATCTTCCAAGAGACAAAAAGCTTTCTTTATACTTGATCTTATTTTCTGTTTTCTTATGGTTTATGGGATATAATGCGGTCATGACCAAGGTTTCTGACTATGCTCCTAAAATCCTACAATTAGCTTCATTTACTATTCCATTACTTATTGCCAATGTAACTGCCATTATTGCATTTATTCCTATCGGTATTTTCTCTACTAGATTTGGGCGTAGAAAGACCATCTTACTTGGCATCGTGTTATTGACATTATGCTTTGGATCTGTATTCTTCTTAAATCACGATACAGGCTGGATTATGTATATTATCTTTGGTTTAACAGGTATTGGATGGGCAACCATCAATGTTAATTCATATCCAATGGTTGTTGAACTTGCTAAGGGTTCCAATGTCGGTAGATATACTGGGTATTATTATTCATTCTCAATGGCTGCACAAATTGTTACTCCAATATTGTCAGGCTTCTTGATGGATGCCATTCATCAAAAAATGTTATTCCCATATGCAACATTCTTTGTAGCTCTTGCATTCATTACGATGTTTTTCACAAAACATGGAGACTCAAAAGCTGAAAAGAAGACGCTTCTCGAAAGCTTTGATGTGGATATGGATTAATCAATATATCAAAAAGGCACTTCACCTGAAGTGCCTTATTTTTTGGGTTCAAAGAATTCGAAAACTGTATTGTGATAATGACTTTTCACAAAGTCAAATTCTATTTGCGATCTTGCGGCATAGCTGATAACGGTTATGCCTTTTTTCATGAGTCGATCAAGATATTTATTCGGCATATCACTAATTCCATAACTTACAAAATCAGGCTTTGTAAAGCGATTAAAGAACATTGCCTTCATTAAGTATTTAGTCATGTGACTCATCTTCAAATCATTTCTAAAGCACTCTGATATTTGTCCTCTGATAACTTGAGGATAATACTTTTTAAACCAAGAAACAACTTGAGGATGAAATGAGAAAACTGCCCACTGTCCTTGATAATCCTTGATGGTCTTCATCGTGGATTCACACAAAAAAATGACATCACCATGTGGCTTTAACTCAATCAACAATGGGACATTGCCGTTGACTAATTTCAATACTTCATCAAATCTAGGTATTTTTTCGTTCGTATCAGCTAATGTTAAATCCTTACATTCATCGTAGGTAACATCTCTGAGTTCTCGAGGATCGTGACATAGCCTTTGAAATGTATGATCATGATATGCAAGCACCGTCCCATCTTTTAAGACGTTCAAATCAAACTCAATTGAATATCCCTTTTCAAGTGCCTTCTGAAAAGCAATCATGGAATTTTCGGGGATTTTTGCATCCTTGGTATGCAATCCACGATGTGCGATGAGATTATTTTGTATCCAGCTTAAGTCTTTCATAGGCTACCTACGGTATTAAACCATAGATGAGCATACCCAATATCGCAGAAAAAACGATAATTTTAATAGGCGACATTTTCTTATAAAAAATGGTGACTGCTCCAACTATGATTAAAATAATCAATCCCTTGTAATTAAATCCAATAAAACTAAAATTCAATTGTTCAAATATAACGTTGGGAAACGCTGCATGAACAATTAAAGCCACCGAAACACTAATAATTAGACCGATTACAACTGGCTTAAGTCCTAAGAATGCTCTATTGACATACTTGCTTTCGAGAAATTTGCTGCCCAAACTTGCAATTAACAAAATAATAATAAATGAAGGGAGTGCAACACCCAATGTCGTTGCAACTGCACCTAAAAGTGATGCACCTATGCCAATATCTTGAAATTGATTCATACCAATGAATGTTGCCATATTGATTGCAACCGGACCAGGGGTAGATTCACTAATACCAATGAAGTTATAAAGGACTTCCGCAGATATATATCCACCACCGACAAGCTCTGATTTGATCAGAGGAATCATAGCATAACCACCACCGAAAGTAAAGAGTCCTATTTTAAAAAACATCCAGAAGAGCTTAAGAAATGATAAAATCATCTTTTTTAGCCTCCTTAAGATGTATAATCGAACCATAAATAATGCCTAAGATAGCACCAACAATTAATATATAAATCACACTAAATTCTGTGAATAATGCTACGAATAAAGAACAAATCAACATCATAATGGCAAACAAATTAAAATGAATTTTCTTCGATAATTTTAAAGCAGCTTTAAAAATAAGGATTGCGACCCCTGCTTGGATACCTTTAAAAGCATAGGCAACCCATGTCAGTTGTTGGAATTCGACAATAAAAAGTGAAATCAAAGAAATGATGATAAAAGAAGGGATGATTACACCAAGTGTAGCGACTAAACTACCCTTGAATCCTCCGATTTTATATCCGATAAATGTTGCTGAATTGACTGCAAGAACACCAGGTGTTGATTCCGATATGACTAGTATTTTTAGAATATCATCATCATCGGCCCATTGTTTTTTTTCAACAACCTCTTTACGCATGATAGGCATCATGGCATAGCCACCACCAAAAGTTAACGCCCCAATCTTCAAGAAGGTTGTGAAAAGATCAAATAAATTGTGTTGTTTTTTCATCATGACACCTCACCGAAATATTATAACATAAAAAATGTTTTCGTTTAACATTCCATGTTATAATACTTTTGCAAAGGATGGATAGAAGATGAAAAAACTAAAATTACTCATACTGATATTTATTTTTACCTTATCACTAGTTGGATGTCAAACAAATAACGATCCCAAGGATCTGGTCCCACCCAATTTTATAGGAACTAAGGATATAACTTATTTTATAGGTTCCGATGAACCTAATTTTTTAGATGGCATCAGTGCCACCGATTCAATTGATGGAGACGTAACTAGCAATATAACATATGATGACAGTGAAATTGATTTAACAATCCCTGGCATATATACACTAACGTATTACGTTTCTGATAGTTCTAATAATCAAATTTCGACTTCAGTCTCCATCATTGTTATTGAAACTGTAGTCATTGAGGATACTACGCCTCCACTAATCATTGGAGTATCACCAATTACATACTATTTAGGGGATACAGAACCGGATCTATTAGACGGATTGGTCGCATTTGATCCTGAGGATGGGACACTTACCGATGAGATTGTTGTTGATGACTCAGAAATCAATTGGGTTGAAATCGGTATCTATAACATAACTTATTCAGTTACAGATTCAGCAGGAAATATGTATGTCATTACCGTACAAGTAACCGTAAGAGATCTAGAACAGGAATCCAATCCCGATTATCTCAATATTTATTATATCAATGATCTTCATGGTGCGATTTTAGAAGATGATGAGCAAATGGGATTGTCGAAGATTGGCAATCTAATTCTAAATGAAAAATATGTCAGTCCGATGAATACATTATTTATTGCCGGTGGAGATATATTACAAGGATCACTCATTTCCAATTACTTTAATGGATCATCAACGATTGATGTCTTAAATCAAATGGAATTGGACGCATTTACTATCGGAAATCACGAATTTGATTGGGGATTTGATATCATAACGAATTTTAGAGATTTCAGCTCAGGAAGTATGCAAGCTGCATTTCCTTTATTGGGAGCAAATATTTTTTATGAAGATACGATAACAAGACCAACGAACATCGATGCCTATACAGTCATTGAAAAGGGTAATCTGAAAATTGGAATCATTGGTGTCATTGGCTCAGGTTTGGAATCAAGTATTGCAACATCAAGAGTGACAGGATATTATTTTGATGATCCAGTGTACTGGACTTCATATTACGCTGAATACCTAAGAACTGTAGAAGAAGTCGATGTGGTACTTGCTGTGCTGCATGACAACGGTATTTCATCTGGGTATAATCAATCTATTAGTGCGCTAACAGGAAATCAAAGAGTTGATGCAGTTTTTAATGGACATAGTCATTCTACATATGCGCAGTATATTACAAGAACGGGAACAAGATTGCCATATATTCAATCAGGATCTAGCGGTTCAGACTTAGGAAAAGTTACACTAGAGTTTGATGATATGAAAAATGTTACTTATGCATCTGCTGAAAACTTAACTGCATCATCAGATTCAAGACTAACTTTGAGCAATCCAAGTATTGATTCGGTTATTGAAACATATGTTACTCAAATTGAACCATTATTAAACGAAGTCATTATCACTTCTGGTGACTATATGAGCCAAGTTGACCTGACTTATTATATGGCTGAACTGATTCGAATGGCATCAGATAGTGATATTGGTTTTCACAATTTAGGTGGAACGAGAGCATACATTAGTAGTGGACAAGATATAACGATTGCGACGCTCTATCAGATTTTCCCTTTTGATAACAAGATAAAGACAAGCTATTTAACAGGTGCACAAATTAATGCATTTAAGAATAGTAGCTATGGAAGTTACTTCAGTACAAGAGATGAAAATATGGTCTTTGAAGATAATGTGTATTATAAAGCAGCAACTAATGATTATGTTTTTGATTCACCAAGTAATCCATTCATCTATGGTGTGGATCTAGAGGATACGGGTATCTTGATACGTGATGTTCTAGAACAAGTCATGAGGAATCAAGCACTTATTTATGAATCTTTCCTCTTGACTCATCCAATTGTATTAAGTAGCACACCAAGAATTGATGTTATGCTATATTATCCAAAGAAAAATAGCGAATTAATTTATATCTAATCATTTAAGGCTCAATCGAGCCTTTTTTGTAAAATTTTGCAAACGGTTTCATAAAATGCTTTATGATATAATAAAATTAGACAAAAAGTGAGGTATATTATATGGTTCCTTCATTTGAAAAACGAGTAAGAGCTTTTGCAATTGACACTTCAGCTGTCATGCTATTTATCATAGTATCCATGCCTTTGGGTGACTTTTTTAAAGAATTACCATACATTGTCAGTGGAACTGCTTTTGTAGGGTTTTATTTTCTTCCGTATGTTTTTACCAAAGGTCAAACCTTTGGCAAACGTATTCAAAAAATCAGGGTTGTGGATATGACTGGTGCTGATATTCAACTTTGGAGAGTCATCTTACGCGATATAGTGAAGTTAACATTTAGTATATCAACCTTTGGCATTTACATGGTCATTTCATTTTTTATTCTTTCTGATAAATCAGGGAGAACCGTACATGACTATATATTTAAAACAAAAGTTATTGATATGGAAAAGCCAACAGGCAAAAACACGTTCATGAATAAGACCGAATCCATGCGAAAGAGAGGTTTCTAATGAAAAAAATATTATCACTCATTACACTTATCTTTCTACTGACGGGCATAATTTCATGTCAGAAGGAACCCAATGATCCAATCATTCCAATAGATCCTATTGATTTAGCTGCAATTTATCCGCAAAATGACGTTTATTATGAAATTTTTGTTCGCTCATTTGCAGATAGCAATGCTGATGGTATTGGGGATTTGAATGGAATAACTCAAAATTTAGATTATATTGAAGAATTAGGTGTAACTGCAATTTGGTTGATGCCTATTAATCCTTCACCTTCATATCACGGATATAGCGTAACAGACTATTACGACATCGAACCTGACTATGGTTCATTAGACGATTTTCAAAATTTAATTGATGAGGCAGCACTAAGAAATATTGATATTATCATCGATTTGGTCATCAATCACACATCTGATCAGCACCCATGGTACCTTTCCGCAGCAAGCAGCACATCTAGCGAATATCGTGATTATTATGTTTGGAATAATGGCTCAGCTTATGAAAGTTTCGTTGGTGGAATGAAAGACTTAAATTTTAATAATGAAGCAGTCATTGAAGAAGTGAAGAATATTATGGATTTCTATTTGGATATGGGTATTCACGGATTTAGAATTGATGCTGCAAAGCACTTGATTGAAAGCAATAATGCAACATTGGATAATGCATTACTCATTTTTGATTTGAATGAACACATCAAACAAACTGATCCTAATAGTTTTCTCGTTTCAGAAGTATTTGATTTGAACTACCTATTATACACAGATTATTACATTGGCTCAGATTCCGTATTTGATTTTAGTGCAGCAGCTAATATCTGGGATAAAATCGGATATGGTAATAATCGGTATCTACTTGTTTCTAGTTTAAAAAAGGCTTACGATGCTTATCGAGATATTAGACCAGACTTTGTCGATTCGCCATTCATCGCAAACCATGATTTAGATAGAATCGCTTCCATGGGTGGATTTAACACCTATGATACCTTTGAAAAAATAGCTTTAGCAGCCAGAATATCATTAACCCTGCCAGGAAGTCCGTTCATCTATTATGGTGATGAACTTGGGATGAAGGGTACGCGCTATGAAGGATATAACATGCCCGGATATGGTGTTGTTTATGATGAGTATAGAAGACAGCCTTTCCTATGGGGAGAAGAAACCTATCAGACATCATGGTTACCAAGCGATGGCTCGAATGATCTCATTGATGCTATATCAGTTCAAAAATTGGATCAAAATTCGCTTTTCAACCAATACAAACAAATCATTGAGATCAGAAAGAATAATCCTGCATTGATGTATGGGAATTATTTTGAACCCTATGTCAATAACACATCGAATATCCAGGGGTACGTTCGATATTTCATGTATGAAGATATTGAACAAGCAGTTTTAGTCCTCAATAATCTATCGCCTGATGCACATACTTTCGATATAGAATATCTTGAACTCCTATACGGGAATTTAACTATTCCTGCATATGGATCACTGATTGTCACGATAGATCCTCAAAGAATTGAGGAATACATCTAATGTTTTTGGTTCGATTTTTTCAATATTCCCTACAGTACAGCAAAGTTATGACCCATGTCAATGAAAAAATGTGGAAAATCATCATCTATTTTTTAATTCTATCGATGATTAACTTGTTTCCCATGAATTATCTTGTTGTAAAAGAACAAGGCTGGAGACTAAACTTTGTCGAGGAAAGCTTTACTTTGGAAACTCCTGACTGGGTATTGCCTGAATCGTGTAGCATCACAGCATCGAAACTCATGTGCTCAACCCTTACTGAATACACCTATGAGCATCAGGGTATAACCTATATCTTTAATTATCAGGGGACAGAATACGACTTAACCAAAAAACAATTGCTTTTTAAAGAAAATCAAATCATTTATACAAATGGCGAAAATGCTAGTATGGTAGGTTACGATTATCGAGGTTTTAGTGATACACAAAGCTTTCTAGAATTGAATCTTTCCGAAGGAATAGATAGACAAGAACTATACATCCAGTTTGGACAATCTATTGAATCAACCTTTGGTCCATACATTGTTTTATACACTTTACTTGTCAATAGCATAACAAGTATTGGTATGAATATGCTGCTCCTTCTCATTTTATCCTTGGTTCTTCAACTATTTAGATTTGGATACTCCAAATTCTTCACATATAAGGATAGTTTAAAATTTTTAGTGTACATGATGGGTGTACCTGCGCTATTAAGTTTTATTGTTGGACTAGTAGAACCAGCATTTTCCCCAGTATTCTTCCAACTGGGTATGGGTATTTCCACTATGATTGTTATGCTTGTTTATGGAAAAAGATATTTTGCATAAAAAAAAGGAACCTGAGTTCCTTTCATAAGACGTCATCAGGCGTCTTTTTTTATTCGAAAATTAAATCATCAGCACCAAGGGATAAACCTGGAGTTGTAATTGATGAATTAATCAAAAACTCAAACTGACCATATGAGGCATTGTCACTAGCATATTCTGCACTTGATTGATATAGCATCAGTGTCATCGTGTATTGATCAGTTCCAATCATTTCAAAATGCTTTTCATAGGTTTGACTTGCAACGTTCAAGGTAATTTCATAGAGTTCTGCCATAGAAGATAATTCAATGGGAACGACAACATGCACTTCAATTTGATTAGAAATGATAACTTCTGAAACCACTTCAACAGTTACATCTATAGGCTCCACATCTTTTTTGCATGATGCAAGACTAATGACAAGTAAGAATAAGAATAACAAATACAATAATTTTCTCATCATTTTAACCTCCTATCTGTGAATCATCAACAGTAACATTAAACATATTACCTCTTACATAGAGTGTAAAATAATAATGCTTAACTGCGCCATATGTTTCAACAACTGCTACGGTTATTGTGTAACGTCCTGGAATGTTTGTATCAAAATAATTTGAGTAGTAAATGGAAGCATTTGGATTGTTGACGGTAACATTTGAAGAAGGAACAAATGCTTCACCCTTATCAATGGTAACTTCAGAGGCATTGATAGTAATCGACTCATCAGTGACTTCAACTAAGATAACGGTTGTATTTGCTGGAACATAGACAACATCACTAATCGTCTCTATGCCATTAATATCAGCTACATCAGTATAAGTAAGCACTTGGTAGGATTTTCCAGCTTCCAGATTAACGAATGCCAATCCTCCTGCTGGATTACTACTGTGAACAACAATAATATCTGGTTCGTAATCTAAGCCGTCAATTTGATAGGCAATGGCTTGAAGACCGGCATTCGCTTCAAGGAATTGAAGACGAGCAAGAATTTCAGTTGCACTGTCCATTCTGAAATGGGAATATGTTTTTCTAATCGCAATTAAAGTCTTATAATATTCGAAAACATCGATATACTGTGCTTTTCGATCCCATCTAAGTTGATTGACGCTATCTGGTGATTCATATGAATTGCTATCATAACCTCCGCTTACTGCTGGTTTTGATCTCATAAAATCTACGCCTGCATGTAAGAACGGAATACCTTGTGAAGTCAAAATCAGTGCGTTCGCTTGAATTTGTTCAGCTTCAATTATAGTTGACTTAACTCCAGTTAGTTTTAGTTTATCGTATAAAGTATTATTATCGTGTGCCGATACGTAGTTGATAGTTTGATTTGGATTTAAGTGCCACTCAGTAATGAGGTTTAGCCCTGGAAAATCAATACCACCTACGATACCATACATGATACCTTGAACATTACTTGTGGTTACATTGCCTTGTACCCAACCTTTTTCCGTTGATTGAAAAACAGAACCTTTCACTGCATCACGAGTAACATCATTAAATGCACCCACAAGATTCAAATCTTTAATATTGTCTTTGTCAGCACGAATAGATTCGGAAAGTGGAGATGTTCCTCCTGTCCATGGTTCACCATAAACAATCAGTGTTGGATCAATATCTTCAAGCATTGCTTGGATTTCATTCATCGTGTCAACATCGTGAAGCGCCATTAAGTCAAATCTAAATCCAGACAGATTGTATTCGGTTGCCCAAAACTCAACGGAATCAACCATGAATTTTCTCATCATTGAGCGTTCAGATGCGGTTTCATTACCCGTTCCTGAGCCATTGTTAAATCCACCCTCAGGTGTCATTCTGTGGTAATAACCTGGAACAATCTTATGGAAATTAGATGTTGATGATTCTCCTGTATGATTATAGACAACATCCATAATGACTCGAATATCTTTTTCATGCAAGGCCATGACAGCTTGTTTAAATTCGTTTATTCTTGCACGCCCATCAAAAGGATTGGTTGAATACGATCCTTCTAAAGTATTAAAATTATAGGGCATGTAACCCCAATTGAATGAATTAGTATAATCGGAATTGTTTGCTACTTGAACTTCATCAACGTAGCCGAAATCGAAGATAGGCAATAGTTGAACAGCATTCACACCAAGTTCTTCTAAATGATCTAATCCAGTAGTTACAGTAACCTCACCATTTGAATAAGTAGTACCTGATTCCGTGAAGCCCATAAATGTACCACGGTAACTTTCAGTACCGTTCCATGAAGTATGTGTTGTCAAATCTCTTACATGAAGTTCATAGATTATGTAATCGGTTAAATTCGTAATCGTATCTGGACGATCATTATAGGTCCATCCATCAGGATTGGTTTCATCAAAATTGACGATAAGTCCTCTTTTCCCGTTGGCACCAGTCGAATAAGCATATGGATCAACAACTTCATTGCTGGTACCATTGTTATTCACGCTAAATGTATAATATTCAAAATCATAGTCACCTGTTAATTTAATTTCCCAGGCACCGTTTTCTATCTTATACATTGTTTCGTTTTGATAAGGTGTCAATTCATCATTTAGTTCACCTTGAGCATTATAATTTGGGTGACCTTGATGATAGAGATTTAAGGTAACACTCTGACTGAGTGGTGCCCATAATCTAAAGACAGTAAATTCATCTTCTTTACTCACACCTAAAGTTCCTTCGTAGGAATATAAATCTTCGAAATCTTGTGTATCATAAAGATTTTGAAGAGAGACGATTTGTTCTAACTGCCTAGTTTCATTAAACTTCACCTTAAGTGTATATGTCTTAGAAATATCGACATTTGGAACAGTGATTAATAGCGTTTTAGTAAGCGCTACACCATTAGTTACCATGATGTCATTTTCGTAAACCTCATAACCCAATTCAGGGATATGTGTCAAATTTGCTGAAATGCGTTTTTGAGTGTCAAAAACAGCACTAAGAATTTTCTCACGATAATCAGGGATATTGTTTGTCAAATCAGCAGTTGAAGTACCAATGTTGATGTCTTGTTCAACAAAATATGCGTGTGCGACTCCGTCAATGACTTCAGCAGTTGTCAAATCAATAAATCGATCTCCACCAATTTCACGATAACCATCCCATGAGCCTTGTTTGATGATAATACCTAATTTGGTAGAATTAAGATAATCTGCAGTCAAATCAATTTCATAATAAACACCATGAGCGTCCTTTTGTGCAGAATCGAAATCGTGTTGAATACCACCAGCTGATACAGGTTCATAAGCCCACACCCACATGTTGAAATCAGTATAAGTATCATCGTAGCGAAAGTAATGAACAACAAGCGTATCAGGTGTCTCGCTAGCCAAAATTGTTAAGCCCATCCCCAAGAGGGAAAAAGCCAATAATACAATTGCAATTAATTTTTTCATAAAATACCTCCTCACATTAACAATATATCATGTTATAGACAAAATCCTGTTATATAATGATAGCGATTTCAAAAGGAGAACGGTTGCACATTTCATTCATAAATAAAGCGTTTACATTTTTCATATATATATGATAAGATTAAGGGGTATAAGGATGTAGAATCATTCTTTAAACAAATAAGGAGGAAAAAAATGAAGAAAGTGTTATTGGCTTTAATCTTCGTGGCGGCATTAGCTGGTCTCTTGGGAACAAGAATTTTTGCAGCTGATGCAACACATGGAGATTTAGTTGTTCATTTCAAGGCATGGGATGAAAACTATACTGACCTAGGCTCATGGGCTTGGGGCGATACTGCTGCTGGCAAACTTGCTGATGGCGTTGATGATTTCGGTGCATATTGGAATTATAACGATATCGCAGTCGGAACAAGTGTTGGATTCATTGCTGTGTATTGGGTTGGACCCGGTCCAAATTGGGATGCAAAATTGACAGGTGATGTCAATTTAGGTGCTGAAGTCATTATTGCTGACACAACTACCCACGTTTATGTATTCCAAGGCGCTGCTGGTGCTGAATATTTCTTAGCATCTCCAGATCATCGTAACCTTTTAGTTGTCTATTATGATCCATCAGGCAATTATGAAGAAAATCTTGGACTCCATCACTGGGGTTGGACAGCTGCAGGTCCTACTTGGGCTTCTCCAGATCCAATTTTAGTTGATGCAGGTGAATCAGTAGCTGGTTTTGCTGTTAAAGCTGTTATGATGAGCGCTGTGGAAGACTGGGCTGGCTTATTGATTTATGCTGGCGATGATGCAACGAAGAAAACTGGTGATGTTACATTGGCTGGTGCTGAAGTAAATGTTGCTGGTGAAGTCGGATTTGCATATGTTGTTAGTAAAGGCGATGCATATACTGCTGGCGATAATGTTTATTACAATGATTATGCAAGTTTTATGGATGCAGCATTTACTTTCAAATTAATGGCATTCAATAATGATGATCAATCAGGCACATATGCAGTAGATCCACATACAATCATCGTTAAGACTAGTGCTCAAGTTACATCTCCATATCCAGAAGCTGTGGATAAGGATGTTGCAAGAGCAACAATCGAAAGTTGGTTTACAGTTAGAGAAATAACAGGTGTAGACACTTATGGTGATCCATTAGTTATTGACCATGTTGACTTTGCTACTACAAACACAACATTAAATGCATTTGTTATCGTTTTAAATGACGCATTAGATAATACAAAAAATTATGAAGTGTTCTTTAATTTAAATCACCCTGATGAAACTTTAGCGGAAGAAAAAGAAATTTCAGTAACACTTAATGTTACAGTTCCTGCAAATACGCCTTCTGATGCAGTATTGAGTATTGCTGGTAGCTTAAATGGATGGACTCCCGGTTCAGTAGATTATGTTGCAACTAAAGTTGGAGATACATTAGTCTACACATTAACATTCACTGTTAATGTAACTGAACCATATACAAATTTCGAATATAAATGGACAAGAGGTTCTTGGCCAACTGAAGAATTTGTTGCATCAAACCGTCCATTAGTAATTCCAAATAACGTTGATGCAATTTCTTTCGTAGATGTCGTTGAAGCGTGGGCTGATATTGATGCTCCAGTAGATAAATATGCTGCACCAGTGCGTACAGCAGATTTAAATCTAAAAGCTTCAATTGAAGTTGCTATGGATACTGAAGCTCCAGAAATTACTTTCATTTCTCCAACAGGTATTGTTGGTAAAGTTGCAGCTGAACGTATTATTGTTATCGCTTGGGGACAACCATTCAACCAAAATTCATTCCCAAGATTTAGAGCATCTGACGACCGTGATGGGGACTTGACTCCATTTGTATACGTACCTAAGGGAGCATATTCTGTACTAGACACTAGAACAGAAGGCGACTACACAATTATGCTACGTGTTGTTGATAAATGGGGCAACGTCACTGAAGAGACTTTCATCTTCAGAGTCGTTAAGTCTAATTAAGGAGGCGCCACATGAAAAAATTACTGACTATATTATTTATTTTATTTGGTATGGCATCATTGGTAGCTTGTCAACCTGAAGAAGAAATCATCGATCCAATCGATCCAGTTAATAATGGTGAAAGAATTGATTTTGGTGACACATTTGTTCAGAAGAGCAAGATTCGTGTTTGGATTGATGATGAAAATGGCGATTATATGCAAGAAGTTATTAGAGAATTCAATAAATTATATCCAAATATCGTTGTTGAACATCGACACACTGGCGCTGTTGAAGCTCGCGAACTCCTAAAGACATTTGGTCCATCAGGAAATGGTGCTGATGTATTCCAATTTCCACATGACCATTTGGCACAAGCAGTTCTTGAAGATCTCATTTATCCACTTCCAGTAGCAACTCAAACTTTGCTTGCTACTCGTGCTCATGAACTAGGTTTAAGCATTGCTACATTGTCATATGATGAAACAAATAGATCATTTGACCCCGCTAGTCCTAATGCTGTTGAAAGATTATATGCAGTTCCAATGTCAATTGAATCTATAGGTTTGTTCTATAATACAGATTTGGTGACTACACCTGCTGCTACATTTGAAGAATTATTTACTGCTGCTGATGTATGGAATGCACAACTTGCAAACGACGCTTCTGGTTTAACAAATGCTCAAAAAGGCTGGTTCTATCTTGGAACGTCAAGCCACTGGGCTGACTCATATTTCATGCAACCAGTTTATTCAGCATTCGGATTCTATCCATTTGGACCAGATTTAGACGATCCTTCTGCTGTTGGATTTGAAAGTGCTGAAGCTGTTGCTGCATTAACTTGGATTAGAGACTCACTCAAACCTCGTACAACTGGCACTGGTAACCATAATTCAGTTAGTGCTGGTGCAAACTTTGAAACCGCCAAAATTCCTTATATTATTGGTGGACCATGGAATCATGAAGCTTATCAAGCTGCTGTAGGTTTAAACTATGCAGTTGCTCCAATGCCAACAATCAATGGTAATCCAACACAGACTTTTGCTGGTGCAATGATGGCTGCTGTTTATAAGTATTCAAAGAATGCTGCAGATGCAATTAAGTTTGTTGAATTCTTAAATTCTGATATTGCTATGGAACTTCAATACGAATTTAAAGGCAAATTACCAGCCCTTAAGGCTAACTTGCTCGAAAACATTGAAGGTGTTAATGAAGACGTATTGTTGATGGCTATGGCAGTTCAACTTGAAACTTCAATTCCAATGCCAACAATTCCTCAAGTTACTTATTATTGGGGACCAGGCGAAACAATGATTATTGATGTTTGGAATAATGCTATTGCTCCAGCTACTGCTGCTGCAACAGCAGAAGCTTCATATCGTACTCGTGTTGAATTAGCTTCTTAATTATTATTTTAAAGCAATTTTAAATTAGATGAGGCGGCATATTTTTGCCGCCCTCATTTGGTTTATTTTATGGAGGACCTGATGAAAATTTTCAGTTATCTCAAGGCTATTGCTTCGACACTTATTTGGGGATTAGGACAATTACTAAATGGGCAATATTTAAAAGCCTTATTCTTTTTTGTTTTTTTCGTAGGTTTAGTCGGTATTGAACTAGGAACAAGTCATTATTTTGAGGAAACAGATGCTTTTGATAAGATTATTGGAGTTGATTTCGGTGATGAATGGTATATTGAAGGCTTCATGCCTGAATATACTTATAATAATGTTACCTACCAACCATTTGAGGATTACCTTGTAGAAATTGGTGGAGTAGATAATATCACAGAAGAATCATTCATTCAATTCATGGCTAATGACCTCATGGAAAACAATCCGATCAAGTACACGAACTTATCAACAGGTGATGTTTTTCTAGCTTCTGATTTTGATGACACCGGTAAGATTCACTTGTTGCGCAAGCAAACACTTTATCGGGACGATCTTGATAAATTGTACGTGGAAAGAAATGTTACGGAAATTGACGGAAGCAACACAAAAGAATATATTGAAACTACTATTTTAACTGGAGAATTAAACGAGGATAATATTTTATTTAGTAAAGATGAACTCACACCCTTTATCAAGACAGGTGATATATATAGATCGGGTGGGGTCTACTATGCAAAGGTCACTGATAATGGCATTACACGATATATTAATCTTCTAACCAATCAGTTAGTTGAATTGACAACAGTTTCTAAAATTGATGTTTTAGGACCCTTGTATAACATCAATGGCACGATATACGAGTATTTTCAACCAGGACTCATTTATAATTCAATGCGTTTACAGTATACTGAAACTCCACTTTTTGAGGTTTTCAGACAGGCAATGCTCTACACATTTTCATACTCTTGGAACCGCTATAACAGTAACGATTTTACAAGATTGATGATTAAAGTTTATCTTGAGCTGAATCCAGAGATGCGTGATCAGTTTTCTTCTGATTATAATAATTTCTTCTATGATCGAGCTGGACTGTTTATTCGTGGATACTGGGCAGTTGGAACACTTGGTATCGCAAAGAAGATTAGTTTTACTGGACATATGGCACTCATGGATTCAATGGTAGGAAATAATAACACATCATATCCTTTAACCTCATCAGTAAGCATTTTAGATCCTGTTCCAATTCAAGGACACGTCTCTACAATGCTATTGCTTGAAGGATTGATTGGTGTGATTTTATCGTTCGTCTTCTTCATTTTCATGCTCTGGAATATTCATGATGCCTATAAGATTAGCGAGAAGAAAAGGAACAAACAAAAAGTTGTCAAAGATGTTCAGTATTTCAAGGATGTCTATGAGAGCGGTTTTGAATATATTATCTTATCACCTGCAATGTTTGTTTTGGCATTTATTTCAATCATGCCAATTGCATTTGGATTCATCATCGCATTCACAAATATTCAAGGAAATGAATCTATGCTGGATACCTTTGATTGGGTAGGATTAGATAACTTTTTTGCACTCTTTAATTTTACTTCAGGACTCGGCGCTTCATTTGGGCAAGCCTTTTGGCGAGTTCTAAGTTGGACAATAATTTGGGCAGTTTTATCAACATTTACTGTCTTTTTTGGAGGATTTTTCCAAGCACTTGTATTAAATAGTGAACATGTTGTTTTTAGAAAACTATGGCGTACGGTGTTGATTCTACCTTGGGCTATTCCAGCATTACTCTCACAAATGGTCTTCTCAGTTATGTTCAATGAATTTGGCTTTATTAACGCCTTTTTACAGGATATTGGCATCTACAATATTCTACATAATCTTGGTATGCTTGGTGTAAACTTTGATACACTGACTGGGCTTAGTCGATTGCTTTATTTAGGTCAGGATAACATTCAGTGGTTCACAAATCCATTCAATCCAACCTTCGTTAGAACGACATTGGTCGTTGTCAATATTTGGTTGGGATTCCCATATTTCATGGCACTCATGACAGGTGTCATGACCGCAATTGATACAACCCTTTATGAGGCAGCAGATATCGATGGTGCAAACAGATTCCAAAAGATTTCATTGATCACAATGCCCCTCGTTCTTTACTCTACAGCTCCAATCTTAATTATGACATTCTCGGGAAACTTCAATAACTTCGGGGTCATTTACTTTATTACAGGTGGAGGACCGAACAGTGGTCACGCCAGTCGAGGATTTGCTGGTGATACCGATATCTTGATTTCATGGATGTATAGGTTGACAGTAGACTACTCAATTTATAACATGGCATCTGTTTTCTCGGTACTCATCTTCTTGTTCGTAGGTTCAATTACAGCTTGGAACCTATCAAGAACAAGAGCATTTACGGAGGATTAGACAATGGCACTACTATATATTGTTATTATTTACCTTGTCATCCTAGCATTACTTGTCTCCATGGGAACCGTATATGATTATGCGGTTAAAAAAGGTTATGAAGGAGTCAAAGTACGACTTATTAGTTTTATTCCTATCTACGGTTATAAGTATTACCGTGATAAAGAGTCATTGAGATTAATCGAAGAAGGCGAGTTGGAACACCTATTTAGCGTTCAAATACTTTCTAAGAGAATTGCGCTTTATGGCGGCTTATTATTACTGGCTATTATCATCTTGGTTCCGCTATCAACAGTTCTTGTTCTATCCATTCATAATTCATTGTTGCAGACTTTATTTACTGTTTACTTAGTTATTATTCTTTTCTTGATGCATCAAGGCACAGCTGTCGATTATGCAAGTAAAAAGGGATATGTTGGTACTAAGGTAGGATTGATTGCAGCTATCCCAATATATGGATTCTATTACTACAAGAAACAACCTAAATTAAGAAATGTTTCTCCACAGGCAATCAAAGAAGTTTTCAAATTATCTAATATGCTTTCTAAAATCTTTGTTTACGCAGAAATTACGTTTGTGGCAGTTGTCGTTATCGTTCCAGTTATTTATATCTTTGGTATGGCTTTTGCTAACATCAGAACAGATATACCAAACCAAATTTGGCCAGAAAATCCAACGTTTGAAGCATTTAGATATTTATTTAATGATACAAACTTTAAAATTTGGTATATGAATACTTTGAGTATTGCACTGATTAACATGGTTGTTGGTACATTACTAATTACTGGTGCTGCATATGTTTTTGCAAGATTTAGCTTTAAAGGTAAAAAAGCTGGATTGCTTACCATCTTAGTTCTTCAGGCATTCCCATCATTTATGGGACTTATCGCAATGTATGTATTGTTCTGGAAGTTTGGTTTGCTCGGACAACCAAGGGCTCTCAGTATTCTCTATATTGGTGGTAGTATACCTGGAAACCTGTGGTTGATTAAAGGATTCTTATCTCAAATTCCAAAGGATTTGGATGAATCTGCTATGATTGATGGAGCAAACAAATTCCAAATTTTCTGGAAGATTATTCTTCCGCTTTCGGTTCCAATTCTGACATTCGTTGCCGTTTCAATGTTCATGGGTCCATGGATGGATTACTTGTTGCCAGGATATCTCTTGAGATTCCCTCCAGCAAATGCTCTTGCGGATTATGATATTACTCGACAATGGACGTTAGCGATTGGTTTATTTAGATTTATTAATGACTTGAACTATAGACACTACTCAGCATTTGCTGCGGGTGCACTGCTTGTTGGTATTCCAATTACCGCTTTATATATGGCATTCCAAAAATACTTGATTGAAGGTATTATGGCTGGTGCTACAAAAGGATGAAAAATTCATCCTTTTTTTTGATTATGAAATCGGTATCACTGGTAATAGTACAACCATTTGTGATAAAATAATAATAGATATTATTATATGAAGGAGTTTAACATGCAAAATACGATGAGCAATAAAGAAACCTTTAAGGAGGCATTTTTATATGGTCTTAAGGAGACCTTTAATGTTGAGTTAGAGGATTCTTCACTATACCAAAGATACACAGTTTTAGCATCACTTCTTGATCGGAATCTAGAAGAGGATTTTAACAAGACGAATGCCACGATTAAAGAAAAAAATATGAAGAAAACTATTTATTTTTCCATGGAATTTTTAATGGGACGCTTAATTACCAACAATCTTCAAAATAGCGGTTTTTATGATGTCGTTAAAACAGCATTTAATGAAATGGGCATTGATTTAAATGAAGTCGAACATGCCGAATCAGATGCAGGAATTGGGAATGGTGGGCTCGGAAGATTAGCAGCTTGTTTTTTGGACTCTGCAGCTTCTTTGGGATTGCCACTATACGGAAACAGTTTGCGTTATCAATATGGATTTTTTATCCAAGATATAATAAATCATCAGCAAGTAGAATTGCCTGATCCATGGTTAAAGCAACCCTTTATATGGGAGGAAAAGAAAAATGATGAAGCCATTGACATTCCTTTGTTTGGTTATGTTGAAAATACAAAGCTGATTAATCCAGTGTGGATTAAAGCAGTACCTTACGACGTTAAAATTGTTGGTGATCAAAATCACGTTGTTACTGCATTAAGACTTTGGTCAACTGAACCAAGTGAAAAGCATGATCATCATGGAAAACGCTATTTACAAATAATAAAAGGTATTTCAGATTCACTATATCCAGATGATTCTACCGAAGATGGGAAGACATTAAGATTAATGCAATCCTACATATTTAGTGCCGCAGGTGTGAAATCAGCCATATTGGAACATAAAAACAGAGGAAGAGATGTCAGATTAATCCCAGATTTTTTCACATTCCAAATCAATGACACACATCCAACTTTGATTATTCCAGAAATGATGCGCATCCTGATGGATGAGGAGATGTTGGGTTATGAGGAAGCATGGGATATAACGACAAGATCCTGTGCCTTTACCAATCACACGATTTTATCTGAAGCACTTGAAAAATGGAATATCCAGATATTTAGAAATCTTTTGCCACGTATTTATGAAATTGTAGCTGAAATGAATCGTCGGTTTAAACAGGTTCTTGAGACAGATGGTCGCTTCAACCGAGAACAGATGTACCTCATGTCTCTGATTGGACAAAATCACGTACGCATGGCTCATATCTGTATTTATGGTTCCTTTAGTGTCAATGGGGTTGCCGAGTTGCACACGGAAATTTTGAAGCATCATGAAATGAAAAATTTCTATATGCTATACCCTAAAAAATTCAATAATAAAACCAATGGTATTACTCATAGAAGATGGTTGATCCATACTAATCATGAACTTGTTAAAATCCTAGATGAAAAAATAGGAACGGATTGGAGAAAGGATTTAAGAAAGCTAGAACTGCTTGACTGGATGAGACAAGATGAAGACACACAACAGAAGATACATCAAATGAAACTCGCAAAAAAACAAGCGTTGGCAGATCGAATTTTTGAAAATCAAGGAGTCATGTTGGATGTAAATAGTATCTTTGATATTCAAGTCAAACGTTTACATGAATATAAACGACAATTGATGAATATTCTTCATGTGATCTATGTCTATCAAAGATTAAAGACCGATCCTACATTCAAAGCTAATTATTATCCACATTCCTTTATTTTTGGAGCAAAAGCAGCACCTAGCTATTACATGGCAAAGGCAATCATTGAGCTGATTGATACATTAGCTGACATTGTGAATGTCGATCAAGATACAAATCAATTGCTAAAGGTCGTTTTCATCCGAAATTATAATGTGACTTATGCCGAATATATTATGCCAGCTGCTGATTTATCTGAACAAATATCAACTGCAACCAAAGAAGCAAGTGGAACCGGCAATATGAAATTTATGATGAATGGTGCTATAACCATCGGAACCTTGGATGGAGCAAATATAGAAATCGTGGAAAAAGCTGGACTATCTAATGAAATCATCTTTGGTTTAACTGCTGAAGAAGTTACAGATCTTTATGCACATAACCACTATAAGCCTAGGGAAATTTATGATAAAGATGTTAGATTGAAGTGTGTCTTTAGTTTTATTAGAAAACTGGATCCAAATCCACAACATTTTGACTATATCTTAAACGCTTTACTCAATAGTGACTATTTCTTGGTCCTCAAGGACTTTGCTGCATATGTTGAGGCACATGAAAGAGCAAATGAAGCTTACAAGAATCGTTCAATGTGGTTGGCAATGTCAATTGCGAATATCGCACATTCGGGATTCTTCACTTCAGATAGAACCATTACTCAATATAATAAGGAATTATGGAAACTTAAAAAAATTAGTTTTTAAGAGGTGAATGATGGCAAAGCAAACTGACCTTCATTCTAGGTCGTATACTTTTTACCAAGTCTTTCCAAGGCAACACTCGAAAAAACAAAATTTCCAAGGTGTGATTGATGATTTAGATCGTATTCAATTACTAGGAGTCGACGTCCTTTATTGCTTGCCGATTCACCCTATAGGAAAAAAAGCGAGAAAAGGTCATGAAGGCAGTCCCTATTCAATAATTGATTATTTCGCAATTCATGAAGACTTAGGAACATTAGATGATTTCAGGCATCTCGTTGACGAGGCTCATGAGCGCGGAATCAATGTAATGATTGATATCGTTTTTAATCATACTTCAAGAGATTCCAAACTGGTTTATGAAAAACCAGACTGGTTCTATAAGAATGAAAAGGGTGAATTTGCAAATCGTATTGGTGATTGGAGTGACATCACTGATTTAGATTTCAATCAAAGAGCAGTATGGAATTATTTAATCGACGTTCTGAAATATTGGGCAGGTATTATTGATGGGTTTAGGTGTGACGTAGCGCCTTTACTTCCTATTGACTTTTGGATTGAAGCAAGAACTGAAGTTGACAAAGTCAATCCCCTGATGATTTGGTTGACAGAATCCGTTCAATATGGATTTATCAAATACTTAAGAGATATGGGCTTTGATTGCTCCAGCGATTCACAAATGTATGAAGCGTTTGATATTTGTTATGACTACGATATTTTTGATTATATGAATGATTATCTTAAGGACGGAAAGAAATTATCACGTTGGCTTGAAGAAATATATCGACAGGAAGTTATATACCCCAAAAACTATATCAAACTGCGAAGTTTTGAAAATCATGATCAACCACGTCTTAGAAGTAAAGTTCGAGATCACACACATTTTATGCAGATGATGGCATTAATGTTCTTTATTAAGGGTCCTGCTCTGATATACGGTGGACAAGAGCATGAAATTGATCATCAACCTAATCTATTTGAAAACGACTTAATTATCTGGCAGCCTAAAAAATCCATAGAATCCTTCATTCAAAAACTATCTATATTAAAGAAAAGAGTTATTTTTATTGATGGTAACTTTAATATGCATCACAGCGAGGATGTCGCAGTTCTCTCTTATGCGCTGAAAGAACAATTTTTAATAGGAATCTTTAATTTGGAAAATAGAGCAGAAGTAAATGTTCCACTTACTGACGGCATCTATCAAAATATGCTTCATAATGAAGAAATTTTCATATCTGATGGTAAAATAGAACTAAGTAATCATCCGATTATTATCGAAACAACTAAGGAACATAAAAAATGAGAGTTTTTATTGACGGTTTTCATCTATTACGTATCGAAAGCAAGGACTATATTTATCAAATCGAACTTGACACAAACAAAGTAAACTGGTTAAAAAATGATGATTTTAATCAGTTTTTTTCGACTGAAAAACCCATTTCACTTCATAAAAATGATGCTATTCGTATCAATGAGCAATTCTATCCATTGGAAATCGGTACCGTTACACTTACGAAGGAATTCGAAAAAAAGTATCGGTATACGGGTAAACTTGGCTATGAATATCATGAAAATCAAACGCGATTTTCCTTATTTTCACCAGTCGCAAAAGAAATTTTTGTTGTCGTTGGAGAAAAATCGTATCCCATGCATTATGAGGAACCCATCTGGACAACACTTGTTGATGGCAATCTAGACGGGCTAAGTTATGCTTATTGCATCAGACTTGTCAATCAATTCAAGATCGTCAGAGATCCATATGCAATTTCGACAAACTCAAATGAAAATATCATTATTGACTGGAATAAAACCATACTTATTGTAAAAACACCGATCAAAGTCAATCATTATGTAGATACAGTTATTTATGAAGGACATGTCAGAGACATGACCATTAATCTAGATGTTGAATCCAAAGGTGTATATGAGGGTCTTGTTGAAAAGAGCAAAAAACTAAAGGGTACTGTTCTTCAGTACATCAAAAGACTTGGCATGACACACATGCAATTTCTTCCCATCTATGATTTTGAAGGTACGGATGAGACGAATAAGGATGACTATTATAACTGGGGATATAATCCGAGTCAGTACTTTTGTGTCGAAGGCTGGTTTTCAAAACATCCTGATGATCCGTATGATCGTATTAATGGACTAAAAAAGGTTATTAATCACGCTCATCAGATAAAGTTGGGTGTTAATATGGATGTCGTTTATAATCATGTTCACAATCATTTGACATTTCCCTATGATGACATCGTTCCCGGATATTTCTACAGACACGATAAAAATTATAAAATGACACATGCTTCCTATTTAGATAATGATGTTGAAACGAGAAACTTCATGGTTAGAAAGCTTATTATTGACAGTTTAGTCCACTATACCAACGCTTTTCAGATGGATGGATTTAGATTTGATTTGATGGGTCTATTGGATATTGATACGATGATTGAAATCGACAAAGCACTCAAAAAGATTAATCCTAACATCATGCTCTACGGTGAAGGATGGAATATGCCTAACGAAGTACCCACGAAACTGCGCTCAAATTTGGCTAACAATGCTCAATTTCCAGCAATTGCCCATTTTAATGACTTTTATCGTAACACGATGAAAGGTGAACTTCACGGTCCGGGATTGGGTTATACGATGGGAAACCACCATTTGACCCTCGATGCAATGGACGCTATTATAGGTTCTCCAAGTATTTTCCTTTCGCCAAACCAGTCCATAAATTATATTGAATGTCACGATAACTTGACATTTTATGATAAAATGCTTTTGACTTGTGGTTTTGAAAATCCCGAATTTAAAGTTTGCCAGGACTTTGCAAATCACGTGATTGCAATCTCTCAAGGGATCCCATTTTACCATGCTGGACAGGAATTTTATCGTTCTAAAAAAGGTATAGAAAACTCATATGATAGTCCTGACGAAATCAATCAAATTTTCTGGCACATCAAAGAAGAAGGCGTAAATAAGCTCAAACAATTGTTGAAGATTAGAAAAAAGTATGCGCTTTATCGTCAAACGACGTATAACTCAACGGTTATGATTACCAAAGAAAATCAATTATTGGTTTATAAATTGGAAGATGAGACAAATATTCTCGTTCACTATATCAAGAATTATTTTGATATTGAAAAATTACCTTTAAATGGAGGTAAACTCATATTTCCATCACAAAAAGCACTATCAGAAGAGAAATTCATCTACGTTGATAAACCTGGTATCTACATTGTTCATTTTCAAAAGTAAAGGAGTGATTAGATGCAAGTTATTTCTGATTTTGATGTCAATGAGTTTTTACTAGGCAGGGCATCTAACCTACATAATTTCATGGGTGCTCATCTTTTACGGGATAAGAAAAGTAACGTTACCTCGACACAGTTTACTGTATACGCACCCAATGCTCATGAAGTGAGATTAGTATCCGATTTTAATGGTTATGAAGGATGGAAACATGTTTTAACAAAAATCCATCATTTGGGAATCTTTAGAATTGAGATCAAAGGCAATTATGAGTGGGCTACCTACAAATATGAAATTCACACACATTCAGGTCGAGTGATTTATAAAGCGGATCCTTATGCATTTTTTTCTGAAGTAAGACCACAAACTGCTTCAAAAGTTTGTGAACTTAATGACTATATATGGCACGATCAGGATTGGAATTTCAATAAAAAGAAAAGCTATGAAGAACCTTTGTTAATCTATGAAGTCCATTTGGGCTCATGGCGTAGAAAATACGGACAATATAAACCATATAATGAAGTGGTTGATGAACTCGTATACTATGTCGTTGAACAGGGATTCACTCATGTGGAATTGATGCCAGTCTATGAATATCCTCTTGATGATTCTTGGGGATATCAAGGAACAGGTTATTTTGCTGCTACATCAAGATTTGGCGTTCCTAAAGATTTCATGTATTTCATCGATTGTATGCATCAAGCAGGTATTGGTGTTCTCATGGACTGGGTCTTGGGACATATATGCAAAGATGCTCATGGATTGTCATTTTTCGATGGAACCCCACTCTATGAATTTGATGATGCAAAAAGACGTGAAAATGTGACTTGGGGAACAGATAATCTTGATTTTTCAAAAGGAATCACAAGAAGCTTCATGCTTTCAGCATTAACTTTTTGGATGGATTATTTTCATGTAGATGGTTATCGCATTGATGCTGTCTCTAATTTAATCTACTATTTAGGAAATAAAGAAAATGGTGTTAATCAAGATGCTATTAACTTCATTAGGCAGTTAAGTCATCATTTATTTGGTAAAGACGATCGTGTTTTGTTCATGGCAGAAGATTCTACAGATTATCCTTATGTAACTCATCCTGTGGATACTGGTGGCATGGGATTCAACTACAAATGGAATATGGGATTTATGAATGATGTTCTTAAATATTTTAAAGAGGATCCCATCCATCGCAAATACCATCACGACTTGATTACTTTTGGTTTGGTATATGCCTTTAATGAGCAGTTTATTTTACCCTTTTCCCATGACGAAGTTGTTCATATGAAAGGTAGTCTTGTTAGCAAGATGCCTGGAGATTATTTTCAGAAGATGGCCAATTGGAGATTATTGTTAACGCTATGGATGACTCATCCGGGTAAGAAATTGTTATTCATGGGGCAAGAATTTGCTTCCTTTAGTGAATGGGCATTTCAAAAGGAATTGGATTGGAACTTATATGATTTTCCTGCTCATCAACAAGCAAATCGCTTTTTTAAAGATTTAGCTGCTGTTTATCGTCATCATGATGCACTTTTCAAATATGATCATCATCCTAAGGGATTTGAATGGTCTATTGTTAAAGATCGTAATCAAAGTGTATTTGCCTATATTAGAAGAAGCGATATCGAAACACTTGTAATCGTTTTGAACATGACACCCAATTTTCACGAATCTTATGAGGTCGGTGTCCCTTATTTTGGAACATACGAAGAAGTAATCAATAGTGATAAAAAGATCTATTTTGGTAGTGACCAATACAACGGTGTGCCACTCACAGCTCAAAAGGGAAAAAGAAATCAGTTTGATTTTTTCATCAAACCGAAGTTAGGTCCATTATCAGGAGTTGTACTTAAGTATAAAAAATAGCACTTCTCGCGAGGTGCTTTCTTTTTCTATTTGGTTGTTTCTCTTTCTATCAATCTGACATCGATGATGTCATGAAGACTTTCTAGTTCTACACCACGTATTAACCGAGTTAAATTTATGAAAGATTGTTTACCCATAAAGTTTACGGATTGATGAACGGTTGTAATAGATGGTTTGACCCATTTGCTAAAAGGTGTATCATCATAACCGATTAAGGAAACATCCTTAGGAACTTGTCTACCTAATTTTTGTAGAATATTTAAGGTGGCAAACGCTAAAGTATCTGAAAAGGTGAAAATAGCGTCAACTTGAGGGTTATTTTTTAAGATTTCTTCAATCAATCTAACATCAGGGTTTACTAAATCAAAATCAAAAATGTCTGCAAAAAGTCCATGGGGTTTAATTTCATTAAGAAATCCTATTGTACGTTCCATGGTCGTTAATAAGAATGAAGGACCTCTAAATACCAATATATTTTTAGCTCCGGTTTCAATCAATTTTTTAGCAGCAAGTGATCCACCCTTGACATTATCGGATGTGATGGATGGAATGTTCTCATCAAGAATGTGATCTACAGTGACAACAGGGATATTAAGTTCAGCTAATTTATCTCTATTGGAAAAGTTTGAAGCAATAATCAAACCTTCAATATTGTATTGTTCAAAGAATCTTAAGTATTCAAGCTCACGATCCGGATCGTCTTGTGTATGACAGAACATAATCTTATATCCGTAAGCGGCAGCTTGAGATTCTATACCTTCCAATAATTCACCATAAAATGAGGGACCAATATGCGGAACGATAACCCCAATAATTTTAGAACTCCGACTCGTTAAGCTTCGAGCAAGTTGATTGGGTATAAACCCTAAATCTTCAATGATCTTATTAACTATTACTTTGGTATCTTCATGGACATAACCCTTTTGATTAATGACTCTGGAAACTGTTGACACGCTGACATTGGCCTTTTTTGCTACATCACGAATAGTTGGCTTCATGGATTAAGACTCCTTTTGAAGTAGTAAGAAAGAATACTCTTCTATAATGATTTTATCATGAAGTGTCACTTTATTCTTTGTAAAAAGATTAATATAAGAGCCTTGTAACTCCGAAGGAAGAATAATCTTTGATGATTTACCGTTGTTCATAAGAACATAAATCTGTTCGTTATTCTTCTTTTTTAAAAAAATTAAAATTTCAGAAGCAATAAAATGATAATCATAATCACTAAATGCAGGATGTTCTTTTCTTAGTTGAATTAGAGTTTGGGTAAATTCCTTAAAATCTGAATCCTGTTGTTTCAAATTCCATACCATACAGCGTCTATTATCAGGATCTTGTTTCCCGGTCATACCGATTTCATCCCCATAATAGATATTTGGGGCACCAGATGACAAAAACATCCATAAATAACTGAGTTTAACGCGTCTAGAATCGTCGTTAAGCCGTTTTTTAATGCGAATCGTATCATGACTCCCTACAAGGTTAAACATATTTTCCATGACATTTTTAGGGGTTGTTGCAAGATAGGTCGTAATCATATCTTTAAACGTTGGTAAGTCAATTTTGTGCTCAAGATATTTCCACAATGGATAACTCAAATCATAATTCATCACTGAATCCAGTTGATCGCCATGAAGCCAAGGATAAGAAGAGTCCCAGTTTTCTCCAAGGATGAAGGTTTCTTTTTTTGCTTCACGGCTAACCTTTTTGATTTGTCTTAAGAAATCATGGCTGATTTCATTAGAGACATCTAGTCTCCATCCGTCAATATCGTATTGATTGATCCAGAAACTGATGCAATCTAATAAATGTTTTTCAGCTATTGGATTTTCTGTGTTCCATTTTGGCATATAAGGCGTGAACGCGAACGTTTTTAGGTTGAGTTCCACACCGTGGTAGTGGGTTGGTTTTCCATAACTGTTCAAAGGAAAATTGACAACCGGGAATTTATCGATAAAGAAACAATCTTTATACATGCTCTGTTCACCATTTTTAATGACATCTTGAAAAAAAGGATGATCAAAACCAGCATGATTGAATACACCATCAAGCATAACTTTGATATTTAATTCATGAGCTGTCTTTACTAAAAGAAAAAAATCTTCGTTTGTTCCAAATTGCGGATCTATCTTGAAATAATCTGTCGTGTCGTATTTATGCGCAGTAGGCGCTTGGAAGATAGGGGTGAAATAGATACCTGTAATTCCTAAATCACTTAAGTAAGGTAATTGATCAACGACACCTAATAGATTACCTCCGTAAAATTCATTGTTATATACTGGAAGTTTACCCCATTTTAAATGACTGTTATTATTTTTATTGCAAAAACGATCAGGAAAAATCTGATACCAAACAGTATCCTTGACCCATGAAGGCGTATGATGCAAATCTTCGTGATTCAAATAAGGGAAGTTATAATATTCGCTCAAGTCAAACTTTTCATAAAGAGCGTTTTCATCAGTCAGGATCCGTACTCTTTTTGAACCATATACATAGGTGTTGAAGTCATCAATGAGTAAAAAAGAGTATTTTGTTCTCAAGTAAGGGGGTTTGATTTCTACAAAATAAAAATCAAAGTCATCTGTTTGATAACGTTTAGTCATATCCAATATTTCATGTTTCCAGAATGGTTTTCCAAATTTATCTCCATCCCATGAAAATGGATCCCCATAGATAATCTTGACCGATTTTATATCGTTTTTAGCAGTTCTCAGGGTTATATACAGAGTTTTTGAATCATAGGCATAAGAATACTCTGATTTAGCAGTATGCCATAAAGCTAGTCTATTCATATGATCACCAAAGCAATTATATCATATCGCATATTTTTTAAAATATGAAACCGCTAACATTATATAATCAATATTGTATGTATGATACAATAAGGAGTGAAAAGGAGTCACACGATGACAAAAAAATGGTGGATGGAAAGCATAGGTTATCAAATCTATCCGAAAAGCTTCTACGATACAAATGATGACGGCATTGGAGACTTAAATGGCATTTATGAAAAACTCGATTATTTGGCGTCTTTAGGAATCAATTTAGTTTGGATATGTCCTTTTTATGACTCTCCTATGGATGACAATGGTTACGATGTCCGTAATTTTTTTGATGTCGCTAACGAGTTTGGGACGATGGAAGATGTAAAAAAACTTATTGAAAAAGCTCACCAATTGGGTATCAAAGTTATTCTAGACTATGTTTTGAATCATACTTCCGACGAACATCCTTGGTTTATCGAGTCAAGAAGTTCAAAAGAAAATCCTTATCGAGATTATTATATATGGCATGAAGGAAAGATAAAAGATGGAATTAAAGTAGAACCAACCAACTGGGGATCATTTTTTGGAGGAAGTTGTTGGCAATATGATGAACTAACAGATAGTTATTACATGAAGATCTTTTCTAATAAAATGCCAGATCTCAATTGGAAAAACGAAAAAGTTCAAAACGAAATGATCGATGTGGGTAAAAAATGGTTGGAATTAGGGATTGATGGATTTAGAATCGATGCCATTTCGCATTTGGAACGCGCTGAATTTGTCGATATTGAAAATGCACCTGATCAATATCCATTGGATTGGCACCGTTTTTCGAATTTACCTAAAGTTCACGATTATCTAAAAAAAATGAATCAAGAAGTATTTTCTAAATATAATTGCCTAACCATTGGCGAAGTCGGAGGTGAAGCCTCCATTGAATCCGCATTGAAATATGCTTCTTTCAATGCCAACGAATTATCGATGGTCTTTAATTTCGATCATAACTGGTGCAATAATATTGATAATGTTACAAGCTCAAAAAAACTAGTTATCGATGTTGTTAAACTAAAATCCGCCTTTAATAAATGGCAAACAGCATTTGAAGATCAAGGATGGCTTCCATTAAACTGGTTAAACCATGATCAACCCCGTTTAATGAGTCATTATGGAGATCGCAAATTTCCTTTACAATCAGGAAAAATGCTTGCTACTGTATTGCATATGATGAGAGGCACACCATTCATCTATCAGGGTGAAGAAATAGGAATGACCAATTACCCCTTTGAGGATGTTGGACAATTTAACGACATATCCAGCAAAAATGCCTTTTATTATTATTTTAAACAAGATCCAGAGGATCCAGTCAAGGCACTAAAGAAGGCATCTCTAAAATCTAGAGATAATCCGAGAACGCCAATGCAATGGACAAAAGGACATTTAGCAGGTTTTTCATCAGTGCAACCTTGGATGATGATTAACTATAATTATAAAAAAATCAATGTTGAGAGCAATTTAAAAAATAAAAACTCCTTATGGCATCACTATCAAGAACTGATTCGGTTAAGAAAATCAAGTGTCTATCACGATACCATTACTTATGGTGACTTTAGGTTATTAGATCCATTAGATGTGAATTTATTTTGTTATACTAGAACCTTTGGAGATGAAACTTTATTAGTCATTAACTCATTTTCAAAGCATAAGATTATATATCACTTAAAGAACTATCAAATTCTCGATTTATTAATTTCCAATTACAAGAAACAATCTATCAAGAATGAGCAGATTATGCTGAAGTCCTTTGAATCAAATGTCTACAAAGTTAAGGAGAAACTATGAGAAAAAGCGGAATACTACTACACATTTCTAGTTTGCCAAGCCATTATGGTATTGGAACATATGGCAACGAAGCCTATCGTTTTGTTGATTTTCTCGAGCAAAGCGAACAATCCTATTGGCAGCTTTTACCGTTGGGACCCACATCGTATGGAGATTCTCCTTACCAAACATTTTCTGCGTTTGCCAATAACCCATATTTTATTGACTTAGACCAGCTTATTGCTGAAAAACTGCTTAGAAAAAATGAAATTGTAGCAACATTTACTTCTCCTCGATTGGTAGATTATAAAGAACTTTATGGGGAACGATTTATTGTTTTGAAGAAAGCTTTCCATCGCTTTAATCAAAAGAATGTCTCATACCTTGAGTTCATTAAGAAAAACTACAAATGGTTAAACGATTATGCGCTTTTTATGGCAATTAAAGTTAAACATGATGGCGCATCGTGGATATCATGGGAAAAAGATTTACGGCAAAGAAATCCAAAGGTCCTCCATGAGTATGAGATAATGCTCAAGGAAGATATTGAATTTTATCAGTTTTTGCAGTTCAAATCATATGAACAATGGCTATCTTTGAAAAAATATGCAAATGACAAAGGGATTATGATTGTCGGAGACATGCCAATATATGTTTCATACGACAGTAGTGATGTATGGGCAAACCCTAATTATTTTGATTTGGATAAGAATCGGTTACCCATCCATATTGCAGGTGTGCCACCTGATAATTACTCAAGTGACGGACAACTTTGGGGCAATCCTTTATATAATTGGAATGAACTTGAAAAAAATGAATTTGAGTGGTGGGTCGATCGTGTTGAGTCATCGACTGAATTATTTGATATGATTCGTATTGATCATTTTATCGGGTTTCAAAATTTTTACAGTGTTTCATATGGAGAAAAAACAGCAATCAATGGTGTTTGGAAAAAGGGTCCTGGTATTCAGTTATTCAACGTGATCAAAGAAAAACTTGGCGATGTCAACATTATAGCGGAAGATCTAGGAGTCGTTACCGATGAAGTTAGAAAGCTGCTAAAAGAAACTGGGTTTCCCGGGATGAAACTATTGCAATTTGCTTTTGATTCAAAAGAAGAAAACGATTATATTCCTCATCTTTACACTAAAAACATTATTGCATATACAGGTACTCATGACAATCAAACGACATTGACATGGTTCAACAAGTTACCTGAAAAAGATTTGAGATATTGCCTAAAATATATTAATCATTCTGGTAATCAAAGCAAGGTTGATAGCCTTATTAAAGCAACTTTATCCTGTATCGCAGACACAGCAATCATTCCAATGCAAGACTATTTACATCTTGGCGATGAAGGTAGAATGAACACCCCTTCAACAACGGGGAACAATTGGAGATGGAGACTGTTGAAGTCAGATATAAACAATAAGTTAATACTTAAAATTAAAGATATGACAATATTATATGGAAGAGGAAAATCAAAGGATAGATAGCCTATCCTTTTTGACTATTAGAAGATGGATAAAATCAAAGGTGTCAATTTAGGTGGTTGGTTTGTATTAGAATCTTGGATGAAACCATCGCTATTTTCGAATGTTCAATCTAAAGATGAAACAGGATTTTCACTACAAAATCCGAATGCGAAAAATGATTTGATTGACCATTGGGAAACATTTATTACTAAAGCTGATTTTCTGTATCTAAAATCAATTGGAATCAATTCTCTAAGATTACCTATTCCATGGTGGTTCCAAGGCGATGCACCATATTTTAGTGCTCTGCCTTATATCCACAGAGCTATGCTATGGGCAACAGAAGTAGGTTTAGATGTGCTATTGGATCTTCACACAGCACCTGGATGTCAAAATGGTTTTGATAATGGGGGCATCGAAGGCATGATTTCATGGCATTTGGATTCTAAGAATATAAAATTAACAGTTGATAAATTAGAGTATATTGCACAAACATTTAGTTGTTATTCTTCATTTTGGGGAATTGAAGTACTCAATGAACCACACGTTTCCATTGATATGCAGATGATTCTTGATTTCTATAGTCAATCCTACGCTGCTATCAGAAAACATACAGATAAAATTATTGTATTCCACGATGCATTTCGACCAACCGATGAAGCGTGGAAGGAATTCTTCACAAACAAAAATCTTCATCATGTGATGTTTGATCTTCACCTATATCACTGTTTTGATCCCCAATTGACACACGGTTCGTTTGATGTTCATATCGATCTTTTATTAAACAAAAGATTACCCATGATATTAGAGATTTCAAAATATGTTGATGTATTGATTGCTGAATGGTCACTTGGTATGAGATACGAAACAATGAATCTAGCTGAACAACATGATAAAAATACATATCGAAAAATACTTGCAGATCTTCAACTTTATGTCTACTCACACGCAAAAGGGCACTATTTCTGGAGTTATAAAATTGAAAGTGATCGTTTAGACTGGGATTTCAGGAAACTTATTGAGCAGGAAATTCTTCCAAATAAATACTAAATAAATTTTTCTTAGAAGGTTAAAAAAAATTAATCTCACGCTATTTTATATTCAATCAATACAAAAAAAGGAACAAATTTTGTTCCTTTTTACCCATCTAAAAGACATTAACACGTTTTAAAAATATTTTTGTTCTTTCCTCTTTTGGTTTTATAAATATAACCTCAGGTGAGTCTATCTCGACAATTTGTCCTTCAGCCATAAAAACCACTCGATCCGAAACCTCTTTAGCAAATGCCATCTCATGTGTGACAATCACCATTGTCATACCAGCATTTGCTAAATTGCGCATGACGCTTAAAACCTCACCGACCATCTCAGGATCCAAAGCAGAAGTAGGCTCATCAAAAAGCATAACATCAGGTTTCATTGCCAGTGCTCTTGCAATGGCAACTCTTTGTTTTTGACCTCCAGATAATTGATTGGGGAAGGCATCTACCTTGTCACTAAGACCAACTTTTTCAAGTAAATCCAATGCCATTTTATGAGCTGTATCTTCATCCATTTTGAGAACTAATCTTGGGGATAGTGTGATGTTTTGCAAAACGCTTAGATGAGGAAATAGATTAAAAGATTGAAAAACCATACCCATCTTTTCCCGTAATTGATTGATGTTTTTGTCTTTAATATTGAGTCTTTGGCCTTCGAAAATTACCGTTCCAGAAGTAGGTGTTTCCATCAAATTCATACATCTGAGTAAGGTTGATTTGCCTGATCCACTTGGACCAATAATGGTTAGCACCTCACCTTTATTTACAGTTAAGTCAACACTGTTCAAAGCATGTATAGTACTCTTAAATGTCTTTGATAAGCCATTTATCACAATTATAATTTTATTTTGCATCTGCATAGTGCATTCTCCGTTCAACGAAATTCATCAGTTTGGATAATGGATATGTGAGCAACAAATACATTAGACCAGCAATTATGTAAAGCTCAGTAACAGCTGGTGAATTTGCTTTGAGTATTCCAACCTGATACATCAATTCAGCTATACCTAAGTACATAAAAATTGATGTCTCTTTAATGATTGTTACAAACTCGTTTCCAAGTGCTGGAAAGATGTTTTTGATAGCTTGTGGCAATACGATTTTTCGCATTGTCATCGAGCTACTCATACCTAAACTCCTTGCAGCTTCAGTTTGACCTCTATCAACAGCTTGAATGCCACCACGAATAATCTCACTAATGTAAGCTGAACTGTTGATCAACAATGCTACCAAACCAGGCACAAAGCTTCCCATATCAATACCACCAATTAAAAATAGTGGAATATTGAGTAGTTGATAGATTAAAAGAACCTGCACAAGCATAGGTGTTCCTCGAATGATTTCGACATATGCTGTAGCTGGGACATTCAATATTTTTTTACTTGATAAACGCATAAGTGCTGGTATTAAAGCAAGAATACTACCTAAAACTACAGCTAAAAAAGCAAGTAGTAACGTCATGAACAAGCCTTGGAAAAGCAAGCTCAGACTGTATTTGTTAAGTAAGAAAGAAAAACTAATGAGAACCTTCATTACATTACTCTGAATATGTTGCCAACCATTCAGCAATCTTTCCTTGTGCAATGAGTTCATCAATAACTAAATTAATTATAGTAAGTAATTCGGTATTACCTTTTTGCACACCAACAGCATTTCCTTCATAACCTTCTAACGATGCTAATTCCAACTTTATAAAGTCAGGGTAGCCGTTGTTGATATGCGTATCAGCGACAGGACCTTCCGTAAAGAGGGCATCAATCTGATCATTATTCAAGTTATTTAGCAATTCGTTTAAATCCTGTATAATTTTTGCAGTTGCATTTGGAGTAAAGAGTTCGGCAAATTCAGCTTGAATTGATCCTGTTTGCGCACCAACACGTACACCTGTAATATTCAGATCTTCAATTGATTGATACAAATCGACATTATCCTTGTGGATTAAGATAACCTGGTTTACTGTATCTTCAGTATAATAGGATTTTGAAAAATCAATGATTAATGCACGTGAAGGTGTAGGTGTCATTGCTGCAATAATAAAATCAACTTTGCCTGAACGAACATCCTCAACAAGAAAATCAAATCCCTTATGAACGATTCTTAAGTTTTTACCTAAGCGCGTAGCAATTGCTTTCGCAATTTCCACATCGACGCCTACCACAGTATTCTTTCCATTTTCATCTTGAACAATATTTTCATATGGAGGATAATCAGCAGAGGTAGCCATAGTGATAAATTCTGTGTAACTTTCATCTAAAATAAAATCAAATACATTGGTGCTATTGCTGCAAGCAGAAAGGCTAAGCCCACCAATAACCAGTAAAACAAGAATAAACATTTTTTTCATTTGTAAATCTCCTTTTTAAATTAAAAAAAGCCCATGCTGGCTTTATATTCATGTATACTCAAGGGAATTTCCCTATCTTGAAAATAAGCTGGCTATTTTTATTGAGGTAATTGTAGCACAAATACTGAGAGATGCAATAGGTAAAATAAAAAAACAAAAAGTAAACGTTATCATTGAGTGAAAAAACCAAAAAGCTTTGATGTTCAAAAAATAAATGAGATATAAATTGACAATTATTTAAAAATGACTTATAATTACTTTTGAAATAAGGAGGATATACAGATGATATTTGAGCGAATTAAGGAAATGATTGTAGAAGAACTTAACGTCCCAGAGGAAAAAATCACAATGGAAGCAAGACTTTCAGAAGATCTTGGTGCAGATTCAATCGATGCTGTTGAGCTTATTATGAACATCGAAGATGAATTCTCAATTCAAGTTAGCGATGAAGAAGCGCAAAACATCAAAACCGTAGGAGACCTAGTTAAGTACGTTGAGGCTTTAAAATAAGCAAAAGGGGAATAGAAATTCCCTTTTTTTGTTTTAAAATTCCCTTTTTTTTTATATAATAGAAATAGCATCGAAAGAAGGTACATAACTATGTTATACAATTTTAATGAAATTGAAAAGAAATGGCAATCTTATTGGTATGAACAAAAACTGTTCAAAACCCAAGAAAACAGACTAAAAGAAAAATTTTATGTCCTTGATATGTTTCCATATCCTAGTGCTAGTGGTTTACATGTCGGTCACATTGAAGGTTACACCGCAACCGACATTATCAGCAGATTCAAACGTATGCAAGGATTTAATGTCTTACATCCTATGGGTTGGGATGCTTTTGGTTTGCCTGCAGAGCAATATGCACTTTCAACGGGTAAAGATCCTAGAAGCTTTACCTACCAAAATATTAAAACGTTCAAAAGACAAATCATTGAATCAGGCAAAGGTATAGATTGGGATAGAGAATTTGCAACTGCAGATCCTTATTACTTTAAATGGACTCAATGGATTTTTAAGAAGATGTATGAACACGGTCTTGCAGTTCTTAAGGATGTAGAAGTCAATTGGTGTGAAGGCTTAGGGACTGTCCTTGCAAATGACGAAATTGAGCAAGTCAATGGAAAAATGGTATCCGAACGCGGAAATTATCCTGTCGTTAAGAAAGCGATGCGTCAATGGGTCTTGAGGATTACTGCCTATGCAGATCGCTTATTGGATGATTTAGAAACTTTGGATTGGCCAGAACATTTAAAGGAAATGCAACGTAATTGGATTGGGAAAAGCAATGGCTCTATGATGATCTTTAGGGTAGATCAAAGTGAAGAATCATTTGAAGTCTTTACAACGCGTCCAGATACGATATATGGCGCTACTTATTGTGTATTAGCACCTGAACATCCTATGGTTCTCCATATTACAACCGAAGATGAAATCAAACAGATTAAAGCATATATTGAAGCAACAAAGCAAAAAAATGAAATAGATAGATCAATGGACAAGACTAAAACTGGTGTTTTCACTGGTTCTTATGCCATAAATCCTTTAAATAACAAAAGAATTCCTATTTGGATTGCAGACTATGTCTTACCACAATATGGAACTGGTGCAGTCATGGCTGTACCAGCTCATGATGAAAGAGATTTTGAGTTTGCCCAAACTCATGGTCTTGACATTGTAGAAGTTGTACAAGGTGATTCGAGTGGTGCATTCATTGGAGACGGTATTCACTTCAATAGTGGAATCATCGATGGTTTATATAATGAAGATGCAAAGGCAAAAATTATCGAATACCTTGAAAAAACAAATCAGGGATACGGTCATAATACCTATAAACTAAGAGACTGGGTTTTCTCCAGACAACGTTATTGGGGTGAACCTTTCCCCGTAATCTTTGACAAGGATGATCAAATCTATATGTTAAATGATGAAGATCTACCTCTTGAATTACCGATATTGAAAAACATACGTCCTAGTGGCACAGGCGAAAGTCCACTTGCAAATGCTCATGACTGGCTTCATGTAAACTATCATGGCATTGAGGGTAGAAGAGACACAAATACCATGCCACAATTAGCTGGTAGTTCATGGTACTTTATTGGATATATACTAAAGACTCATCTAGGCATGATACCGCTTAATTCAGATGAAGCAAAGAAGCTTTTGGATAAATGGCTTCCTGTTGATGTTTATGTAGGAGGTACAGAACATGCTGTGGGTCACTTGCTTTATTCACGTTTTTGGACAAAGTTTCTTTTCGATCTTGGTCTTGTTTCCGTCAAGGAGCCTTTTAAAAAACTCTTCAATCAGGGTATGATTTTAGGGGATGATCATTCAAAAATGAGCAAATCAAAAGGCAATGTTGTCAATCCTGACGATGTTTTCCAATCTCATGGTGCTGATTCGTTACGATTATATGAAATGTTTATGGGACCGCTTGAATCAGAAAAACCTTGGTCTACTGAAAGCTTAAACGGGTCGAAAAAATTCTTAGATCGCGTTTGGAGAATGTATGAATTTCCTATCGTCAAGCAAGAAGTCAGTGAACTTAGAACGATTTATCATCAAACAATTAAAAAAGTAACTGATGATTACGATAAGCTTTCATTTAATACAGCAATCAGTCAAATGATGATTTTTGTGAACGAGGTTTATAAAAAACAAGAAATCAATAAAGATCAAGCAAGAGGATTTCTCAAATTGCTCAATCCGATTTGCCCTCATATTACAGAGGAATTGAATAAAGAGATCTTGAAACAAAATGAAGAGCTCATCTATTCTGACTGGCCTGTTTATAACGAAGCATATCTAATTGTTGATGAGGTTGAGATGGTTGTTCAGGTCAATGGTAAACTTAGAGCGCGATTTATTGCAAAATACAACGAAGATCAAGATAAGATTAAAAAAACAGCATTAGAAGATCCTAATGTCGTCAAGCACCTTCAGGGCATAACTGTCAAAAAAATTGTTGTTATACCTAACAAGCTTGTAAACATCGTAGCCAACTAAAGATTAAATACCGAGCAAATTAGTTTGCAAGGTATTTTTTTTAGAGAGAAAAGTAGTGTAAAATAGAAATATACCAATAAATTGATTAGTTCAATTGTATATTAGGCGTAAGGGGAAATTATGGACAAAATACATGTGATTATTGAAGAACTTAAACAGCGAGACTATACGTCTTTTGATACGTTCTACAACTTGACAAAGAACCAGGTTTTTTATGCGATCGTTTCCATTATCAAGGATCACTCACTTGCTGAAGACCTCATGCAGGATACGTATATGAAGTTCCTTGAAAAGATTGATGATTATCGATCAAATTCAAACCCCTATGCATATCTTTCTACGATAGGCAGAAATTTAGCAATCAATCAGTATAATAAACGAAAAAAAGAGTTTGTTTCAGAAGAATTCATTGAATCAACCCCAGCACCAGAGATTGAAGAACCGAATGATGAAATCTTTAAAATTCTCGATTTGCTAGATGATTCTGAAAGAGAAATTGTCACACTACACGTGATCAATGATTTAAAATTCAGAGAAATTGCTGATATTGTCGCTAAGCCATTAGGCACCGTATTGTGGATTTATAATAAAGCAATAAAAAAACTAAAAGAAAGGGCAGATGATTTTCTATGAAAAAGAAAGAACTGTTGAAATTCATTAAAACTAAATCACAAGAAGTTCAAATCAAGGATTTATCACAAATGATTCTGGAAAAAGCCCGTCTTTTACCTGTACCCGAAGTTATCATTCAACCCAAGAAGCGTTTCTTTTTGAAACCTTCATTGGTATATTCCTTTTCATTAATGACCGCAGTACTTGCCTTTTTCATCATTTATTCACCCGCAACTCCAGTCACTCCACAAATTGAGGATGTCAATCAGGTGATGGCACTATCTGCTGTTTCAGCTGTCAGTTTAGTTGAATACAGCGACGAAGGTTTGTCTCAAAATGACAGTGTAAGTTTGTCGGTTGGTTATTTCACTTTGGATGTAACACCTGAACCACCTCAAATTGACACTGAAATTGATGATGTTTCAATGTATCTACAAATGATGGAAAGATTATTAAATAGTGCTGATGATTTCGATTATCAATTTGATACAACCGATCCCAATGGGTACGCACATCACTTAACCTTTAAAACGATGGATCTTTTGAATCAAGAAACAAATTATGTATTTAACTTCAATAAAGAAGAAAATATATCAGCCAACATGTATTCGGTAAATGGAATCCTAGAAATTGGTAATGATACATACACGGTTTCAGGAGAAGGAGAATTAAATAATCCTCAGAATTTTCAATTCAGAGTTCAAAAGGATGATAGTAACTTCATCGATATATCATATCAGATTACCAATACTGGCAATCGTTATAACATTTCAGTGACCAAAAGCGGTGTCAATACCCAAAAAGTCAATTTGACTGTTAGACAAGAAAATAATAAGAAGGCAGTCTATCTTGATTTTGTTGAGGGTACTTCAACTGGTTCTTATGCATTTCAGATTGATGAAATTAATCAGATGAAGAGAATGAGAATTAACTATTACATTGCTGGATCATCAGATGAATCCGGAGAAATCGACGTTATTGTTGATACCTCTGGCACTGATGCACAATATGCGATAACCGTAAGACCACAAGGACAAGAGCCCTATGTCATTGAGCGAGGTAGAGGTACTACAGGAAACAACGGAGGACATGGTCAAGGCATGTCTAGTACAACTATTTAATAACATATTAAGGTATTACCAATAAATTGTGCCATTGAATTGTATATTATGTGTAAAAGGAGGATTTAAAAATGAAAAAAATTACCTATGCTTTAAGTTTCGTATTTATTTTTGCAACAATCTTTATTATTGCAGGATGTACAAATAGCATATCAGCTGATGACACTTATGTTACAATTGATATTAATCCAAGTATAGAACTCATCGTTTCACCTAGAGAAAAGGTATTATTTGCCAATCCTTTAAATGAAGATGGTGAATTATTACTTGCTAATTTGGATTTGATTGGTATGCAACTCGAAGATGCAATCGATCTAATTATTGAAGAATCAATCAACTTAGGATTTATTGATATAGATTCTGATGAAACAATTGTAAGTGTATCAACAATCTCATTCAACAGTGAAATTGGGGAAACCATTCGCACACGTGTTAAAGCACATATCGACAATGCTTTTATGAAACGTGCAATGATGGGTAGAGCTGAAGATAAAGGGTTTACACCAGAATTTCTTGCAGAAGCTGAAAGCTATGGAGTTACTCCTGGTTTCTTAGCACTTGCTAAATCAGCAATTCTAGTTGATGACACAATTCTATTGGAAGACGCTTTATTAATGACTCAGCAAGAATTAATGACTATTCTAAAGGATGCTAAAAAAGCAAATAAAGAAGTTGCTCAAGCACTTAGAGATGAATTTATTGCCGCAAGAGAATTATTATTCGAAGAATACATTCCTCAAATTCAAGATCTTGAAGCACAAATCATAGCTGCAGAAGGCGATACTACAGAATTGCAGGCTCAACTTGATGCCTTAAGGGATGAATTTCATGCGGAACTATCAGCATTGAGAGATGAATTCCATGTTGAAACAGAAGCACTTCGCGAACAAATTCAGGCACAATATCAATTGCGTATCCAAGAACATCGTGACGAAGTAGAAGCTTTCCGTAATCAGATGGAAACAAGAAGAGAACAAATTCAAGAAGATATTGAAGAATTTCAAGGACGTCGCCCATAATCCCCTTATGGGAATTAAATAAAAAGACGGAAGCTCAAATGCTTTCGTCTTTTACTTTATGGATGAAGAAAATATAAGGGGGTTGATTATCTTGAAAAGGTAAATCAATTCTTAACACCTTATATATTGATTGATCGAGATTTTTTAGAGATTCATTTAAAACAATCGATTCAAACATTCCCTCATCATGACCGGTATAAACAACAATCAGTATAAAACTATCGACTTTGAGTGCGGGCAATAATGTTTCTATTGTTTTGAGGGTAATATCTTGTTTTGTCGTGATGGTTTTATCTGCGTTAGGCAGATATCCCAAATTAAAGACAACACCCTTGAAGTGACTGACGTATTTAAAGATGTTTTCATGACTGTCAAGAATTAATTTGACATTTTGAAACTTTTTTTTATCAAGTTTTTTTTGCGTTTCGATGAGTGCTCTTTCTTGAATGTCAAAGGCATAGACATATTGAGCATGCTGAGCCAAAAAAACAGTATCATTCCCATTACCCATGGTCGCATCAATCATGATATCTCCAGGATTGATATTATCGCGTAATATAAGATGTGCTGTGTGTAAGATTAAGTTATTTCTCATAATAATCACCTTGATATAAATTTAATTTTCTCAATCGTTTATCAATTTCATTGGTTACCACAAATTTCTTTTTCGTCCAATTGGGAGCAATGAGCATACTAGATGGCGCATCTCCAGTCAAACGGTGAATGATGATATCTTTGCGTAACCATAAAATTTGATCAACGGTAATATCAATATATTCCTCAAGTGTCATCATTGTCCATGGGTTCTTTTTATAATCATGACCCATTTTTGTCTTTTCCATGAGGTGTAACATGTGAATCTTAATGCCTTGAATATCAAGCGTATTCACATGTTTAATGGTTTGAATCATCATCTCTTTGGTCTCAAAAGGTAATCCATTGATGATGTGAACGACAATTTCAATATTTTTTGCACGCAATCGTGAGACGGCATCATCAAAACAAGCTAAGTCATGTGCCCTATTGATCAAATCTGATGTTTCTTGATGAATAGTCTGCAGACCAAGTTCAACTTGGACAGGCATTCTTTGATTGAGTTCAAAAAGATAACCGATGACATCGTCTGGCAGAACATCTGGTCTAGTTGCAATCGAGAGCATCACTATATTGGGATCTAGAGTGATAGCTTCCTCATAAAGAGACTTCAGTCTTGTTAAAGGAGCATGTGTATTCGTGTTGGCCTGAAAATAGGCAATATAGTAGGCATCGCTCCATTTTTGATGCATCATTGACTTAACTTTTGCAAATTGAGTCTTAAGAGGTTCCAGTTTGTTCCCAGCAAAATCCCCACTTCCCATAAATGAACAAAAAGTACAACCGCCAGTAGCGACCGTTCCATCAATATTTGGGCAAGTAAAACCGCCATTTAAAGCGACCTTAAAAACCTTTTTGTTAAATTTTTGCAAATAGTAATTATTTAGGGTATTATAATGCTTTTCGTTATTCATCAAATTCATTTTTTTCACCATAATCATTTTATCATAAAAGTGTTATTATGATATAATAAGACACAAGGAGTTGAAGGCATGTTTAAAAGACTGACGACAAGTTTATCGAGACCCCAACAAACAGTTTTTTTTATGAAGGACTCATGGCGAAGAGTAACGCTTTACATTATATTACTTCCAATTCTTCTGATCATTCCTTTACTTATTACGGTATTTGTTGACCCAAATATGAATATCGATCGATATGAGTTGATGACTCAGGCAATTAAGGAAGATTTAAGAGCAGAAGGCGCAGCTATCACTGATGGTGTTTTGACCTATGAAACCCCCTTTAGCGCAACTTTCGATTATTTTACAATTTACGTTGGTACTCAAACGCAAGATAGTAGGACAATTAATTTTGTCTTTGAAGACAGCACTCTTGTCATGTATATGGCCAATGTCGAATTTAATCGTATAAGTTATATAGATCTCAATCTCCTGAATCACGATTTCAGTTCAACGGATTCAACCGAATTGAGAAATATCAATATCGCCCTTAAGGTTTTCTTTGAACAACAATCAGCGATTGTTTGGACGGATATGTTGATTAGTTATCTTTTTGGTTTAATGGATTACTTGTTTATCGCATTATTGATGAGTATGATGATGCTTATTTTTGTTACACGCGTTCAATTTCCATTTAAAATGCGCTTCAAGCTTTCTGTCTATCTATCGACAATTTGGGTATTATCAGAATTGATTCTTTCTTTACTTCATGCACAAGAGCTTGAATTCATTAGCATACTCCTCGCTTATGTGTATCATATATTAGCGTATCGTTCGATGAAAGTAATAACCAAGGGAGCGGTTAAATGACAAACAATAAATTTCTCCTTTTCTTAGAACAATCTAAATTTACTTCACCAATTTTGAATCATGCTAAGCTTGATTACTTAGAAATTGACCAATCCCAGAAAAAGTGGGTTTTTCATCTTTTACTAGATGATGTTATCGAACCCGAAGCAATTCTGCCTTTTATTCAAAATATGAAAAGCTACTTTTTTGTACCCAAAGTTTTGTCTGCTGTTGACGTCAAAATATCATATCAAACAAAAAAATCATATGATAAGCATGCAATGGGGTATTTTGAGTATGCAATCATTCAGCTTTCTAAGGAGAAGGCAAGATACATGGTACTCAAGAATTTTAAAGCACGTTATGAAAAAGGTGAATTTGTGCTATCAGTTGATCAAGACAGTACCTATGTCAGCGCGTATTTTAAAGAAATAAACCAGATATTCAATGATTTCGGACTTGAAGCGAAAATTCTGCTTGAAATCATTAATACCTTAAAAACAACGAGTCAAATGATTGAATCCTCCATTAGTGAACAAGGAAAGGTTCTTATTCAAAAACACGAATATGCAAAACAAGCCATTAAACAACAATCCAAAAAAGCTTTCACAACAAAGAGTAATCCAAAAGCGGTTTCCATTACGGAAATTCCATTGGATCAATATCGGCTAGATCAATATAAAAATGAAAAGGGTGATGTCAATTTTCTCATTGAAGGAACCATTTCTAAATTGGAAATCAGAGCCCTGACTAACATGTCTTTGTTAACTTTTGTTCTAGGTGATGACAATGACGCTATCTATGTAAAAAACTTTTTAAAATCTGATCGTGACCGAACCGTTGCTGATTCTCTACATGAAGGAGATTACATCCAAGTTGAAGGTAATGCCCAATTTGACACATACCAAAAAGATGTCGTCATTTTTGCTAAAGCGATAAACTTTATCCAAAAGAGTAAAAAAGAAGAACGTACGGATAAGGCAAAAGAGAAAAGAATCGAGTTTCATACGCACACAAAGATGTCAAACATGGACGCAGTTACCGATGTAGCCGAATATGTTGATCAAGCCATCAAGTGGGGACACGAAGCCATTGCATTTACCGATCATAACGGACTTTACGCCTATCCGGATATTTATAAAGCAACCAAAGGCAAAGAAATCAAACCAATTTATGGTGTTGAACTAGACTTTGTCGATGAAACCAACTTTAAAATCACATCCAAGACAGATCAAAAAATCCTACTTAAGGATGCCAAATATATTGTATTTGATATTGAAACGACTGGGTTATCAAGCACTCGAGATAAAATCATTGAAATTGCAGCTGTTAAAGTTGAATCCGGTTCAATTGCTGAACGTTATCAAACCTTCATCAACCCTATAGAACCTTTATCAAATTTCACGACTGAATTAACCGATATAACAGATGAAATGCTGCAATCAGCACCAACTATCGATCAAGCTCTTCCTGATTTTTTGAAATTCATCAAAGGCAGTATTTTAGTTGCTCATAATGCTATATTTGATATTGGTCATATCAAAGAAAATGCTAAAGCACTATCACTTGATTTTGATGATTCTTTATTCATAGACACCTTGAATTTAGCGCGTTATTTCTATAATGATCAACTCAAGAGATTTAACCTTAAAGCACTTGCAAAATTTTTTAAAGTCAAACAGGAACAGCACCATAGAGCTGAAGATGATGCTTATGTAACAGCACAAATCTGGCTATCGATGCTCAACGATTTACTTAAGCAAAATATAAAACAATTCCATGAAATCAATGAAACTATTGATGAAAAAGAATCTTGGAAACACATTAGACCTTACCATATTAATGTTTTAACACAGACTCAAACTGGATATAAAAATCTATTTAGAATCATCAGTGATGCACTCACTTCACATTTCTATCATGGTCCTAGAACTCTAAAAACCATTTTAAATAAATTTAGAGAAGGATTACTCATTAGTAGCGGTTGCTCCAACGGAAATGTATTTGAAGCTGCTCTCAATCAAAGCGATGATGAGCTCATCAGTACTATTGCATTCTATGATTATATAGAAGTTCAGCCACCAGCAGCTTATAAGCACTTAAGAGAAGGACTTGGAGCATTTGCTGATGAGATTATTGAGGCTGTTCTATCCAAAATAGTCCGCTTTGCAAAAGATCAAAATAAAATTGTGATTGCCTCAGGCGATGTTCATTATCTCGATAAGAAGGATGTTTTATATCGGGAAATATACATTCGCACACCTTTGGTGGGTGGAGGTATTCATGAACTATCAAAATACAATGAAATGCCTGAGCAATATATGCTCACTACCGATGAAATGCTGAAATCCATGGCTTTTTTAGGTGAAGATTTAGCCTATGAAATCGTCGTGAAGAATACCCAGCATTTGAATAGCATCATTGAAAAAATACAAGCCTTTCCACAACAACTTTATTCACTTCCTAATGATGCCTTTAAGGATTTACTAGGCATTGATAGCATCTCAGATGAAGTCAAACGACTCGTTTATGATAAAATGCAGTCTATTTACGGTGTTGATCCTCATCAAATGGTGCGTAATCGCGTACAACGCGAATTGAAGAATATCATTGAAAACGATTTTGCACCTAATTATTATATTTCTCACCTACTTGTTAAAAAATCTCTAAATGATGGATACCTTGTCGGTTCAAGAGGGTCAGTAGGTTCTTCACTTGTAGCAACTCTCCTAGATATTACCGAAGTTAATCCACTCAGACCTCACTATCAGTGCCCAAATGGCGATTTTACAGCTTTTCATCTCTCGGATGAAGAGATCATCCAATATGGCATTACACCAGAGCAGAAAGCATTCCAGCCATTTTTAAAAGGCATAAAAGCGGGCTATGATCTTCAGTCAAAGCTTTGTCCCATTTGTGGTACCAAGCTTATCAAAGACGGACATGACATCCCATTTGAAACCTTCTTGGGCTTTGATGGAGACAAAGTTCCCGATATTGATCTTAATTTTTCTGGCGATTATCAATCGATTGCACATACTTATGTGCGTGAACTAATCGGAGAAGACCATACCTTTAGAGCTGGCACTATCCAAACGGTTGCTGAAAAGAATGCGTATGGCTATGTCAAGGGGTACTTAGAAGACAAACACTTGGAAGCGCGGAGTGCTCAGATTGAGCGATTGGCTAAAAAAATTGAGGGTGTGAAACGGTCAACCGGTCAACATCCCGGTGGAATCGTTGTTGTTCCAAAATCAAAAACCATCTATGATGTGACGCCAATTCAATTTCCTGCAGACGATGTTAATTCCGAATGGAAAACCACACATTTTGACTATCACTCATTTGAATCCAACTTATTAAAACTTGATATTTTAGGTCATGATGACCCAACTATGATTAAATTTCTCATGGACTATGTCATCTTGCATCCTGATGAATTTCCATTTAAGAAAGCTCAGAATATTCCGCTAGATGATCCCAAGGTTTATGAGCTATTCTCAGGAACCAAGGTGATTGGAGTTGAGCCCCACGAAATCATGAGCGATATTGCATCTTATGCCATACCTGAATTTGGAACTTCTTTCACGAGACAAATGCTTATGGATACCAAACCAAGCACATTTGCGGGATTGGTTAAAATTTCAGGTTTATCCCATGGAACTGATGTGTGGCTGAAGAATGCCCAATCACTGATTAATGGAAAAACCGAATATGGTAAAATCCCCTTTAACGATATTATCGCATGTCGCGATGATATTATGATTCAATTAACTGAGCTTGGTCTTCAACCCCTAAAGGCTTTTGACATTATGGAGTTTGTCAGAAAGGGAAAGCCAAGCAAGGAAAAGGCAAAGTGGTTAGACTATGAACAGGAAATGCGGAGAAACAACGTTCCTGAATGGTATATTTGGTCAGCAAGCCAAATCAAATATATGTTTCCTAAAGCGCATGCCACCGCTTATGTCATCATGGCAATGCGTATTGCCTGGTTTAAAGTTTATAAACCATTATTGTTTTATGCGGGATTCTTTTCTAAACGCGCAGTACAATTTGATTATGAAGTCATGGTTGCTGGAGCTAACGCCATTAGAAACAAGCTAATCTCTATTGGAGAACAATTCAATTTGAAGGTAAAAGATGAAAATCTTCAGGTAACCCTAGGGGTTGCACTTGAAATGACGAAGCGAGGGTTCAATTTTTTACCGGTAGATATCAACAAATCAGCTGCTACCACCTTTAAAATGGAAGAAAAAGGGTTGAGAATGCCTTTCAATTCTATCGACGGTTTAGGTGAATCAGTAGCATATGATATCATCCAAAAAAGAGCGGAAAGACCTTTTGTCAGTCGTGATGATGTCAAGGATCGTACCAAGGTCAATAAGACGGTTTATGAAAAACTTGAAAGTTATGGTGCCTTAAAGGATTTAATAGTGGAAAATAATGTGATTGAGTCTGGTTTATTTGCACTTTAATGCAGCATTATTATATAATGATATTGAAATTCAAAGGAGATGGGAAATATGCGAAGTTCAAATCCAGTATTTAGAACACTCGAAAGAAGTGAAGCCTATGAAGGTACAGAGGTTGCTACCTATCGTGGTATAGTCGGAAAAACCGCTACGCTATTATTAACTGCTGTCATCAGTGGTTATTTAGCAATAACTTACATACCCATCGAATCGCTATATCCTTTACTGATAGCTTCTGTGATTATTGCACTGATTTCTGTCATTGTCTCTTCTAGAAGCCCGCGTTTAGCTATGCCATTTGCCTTGATTTATGCTTTATCAGAAGGCGTTTTACTCGGTGTAATTACCCTATTGATTAATTCATTTGTTCCTGGTGTTGCAGTTGCTGCAATTATTGGAACAGCTTCCATATTTACCGTGATGCTTTTTCTGTATTCAAGTAGAACCATTCGTGTGACATCGCGATTCAGAAAAATCATGTACAGTATTTTATTGGCATTCCTTGTATTTTTCATCTTATTTGGTATACTTAACTTGTTCACTAATGTTTTTAGCGATTTAACATTTAGTGCACCACTTGCATTAGGAATCAGTGGGATTCTCATTGTATTTGGAGCATTACTGCTCGCTCTAGATTTTGATCGAGCAGAAACGATTGTTGAAAGCGGAGCAGATAAGAGTTATGAATGGGTTGTCGCAGTTGGACTGATGGTTACCATTGTTTGGATTTACATTGAATTACTTAGATTTTTGGCAATATTTGCATCAAGCAGAAGATAAAAATCGATGAAAAGAATTAGTAGTTAAACAAAAAACTTGTCTAGAGAGCATAGCAGTGGTGGAAGCTATGTCAAGTGAGTTTAATGAATTCGTCTTGGAGAGGTGCTAATCACACACGTTTTTCCGCGTTAAGGATTTCGAGTGCTAGAGGCTTCTCTAGAACTAAGGTGGTACCACGAATTATTCGTCCTTAGAGCAATCTAAGGACTTTTTTATTGACAAAGGAGGATGAAGGTATGATTGATTATTTGAATGATTTAGCTGACAAAGCACTATCTAAAATTCACGAGGCGTTTGATTTACCCGCATTAGATGCGATTCGCGTACAATATTTAAGTAAAAAGGGTGAAGTGTCTGTCATGATGGGCAAGTTTAAAGACTTAGCACCAGACAATAGAGCGGTATTTGGTCAAAAAATTAATGAGACCAAACAACTGATTGAACAAGCACTTTATGAAAAGAAAAGTGCCTTGGAAAATGCAGAGCTTCTCAAAACACTTGAAAGTGAAAAGATAGATGTCACATTGCCAGGTTATCAATTCTATCAAGGTAGCGTACATCCACTCAATCAGGTGATTGAGGATGTTGAAGATCTTTTCGTTGGCTTAGGATATGAAGTAGCGGAAGGTCCTGAATTAGAAAACGATTATTACAACTTTGAAATGATGAATTTAGCAAAAGATCATCCAGCAAGAGCAATGCAAGATTCTTTTTATACGGATGAAAATATGCTTTTAAGAACACACACATCTCCAGTACAAGCCAGAACAATGCTAGCGAAGAAAGGCCAACCATTAAGAATCATTTGTCCAGGTAAGGTTTACCGCAGAGATAATGATGATCCTACACATAGCCACCAGTTCATTCAGATTGAAGGACTTGTGATTGAAAAAGGGGTGTCGTTTGCAAATCTAAAGGATGCTTTACTCAAGATGGTCAGACATCTGTTTGGGCCTGAGCGAGTCATTCGTTTAAGACCCTCGTATTTTCCTTTTACTGAACCAAGTGTAGAAGTAGATGTCTCCTATATCAAAAAAGATGGAACCGTTGATTACATCGAAATTCTAGGTGCTGGGCAAGTCCATCCCAATGTTCTTAAAATGGGTGGATATGACCCTGAGGTTTATCAAGGGTTTGCTTTTGGTGTTGGTGTAGAACGTATTGCCATCTTAAAATATAATGTTGACGATATTCGTCACTTCTATACGAATGATCTCAGATTTTTAGAGCAATTCAAGGGGGTAAACCGATGAGAATCACAGAAAATATGCTTAAAAGTTGGATTAAAATTCCGGAAAATATTCTTGAAATAACAAATCAAAAGATTATTGAAGTCGATGATTTTAGAACTTTAAATCCAGCAACAAGTCTAGTTGTTGGGCGTGTTTTAACATGTGAAGAGCATCCTAATTCGAATCATCTTCATGTGACAACAGTCGATTTAGGCGATCATATCGACCAAATCGTTTGTGGTGCAGATAATGTTGCAAAAGATCAATACGTGATTGTTGCTCAGGTAGGAACGATACTGCCAGGTGATTTCCAGATTAAGAAGACTCAAATCAGAGGTATTGAATCCAACGGTATGATTTGTTCCCTTAAGGAACTTGGCCTAGAGGACAAATATATTCCTAAAGACTTTTTGGATGGGATCTATTATTTTGATGCACCAAAAGAAATCGGTACTCCTGGATTAAAAGCGTTATCGCTTGAAGGATGGGTAATGGAATTGGGATTGACCCCAAACCGTGCTGATTTATTATCGGTATTGGGTTTTGCTTATGACTTGGCTTCAATGACCAATCAAAAGGTTTCGCTACCGTCATATCAAATTATCGAAACTAACTCAATCAATCCTATAAAAATAGAAATCGACACAGATGGTTGTGGAAGATATTATGCACGCTATTTTGAAAGTTTGACCATTAAAGAATCACCGTGGTGGTTAAAAAGTGCACTGTTGGCAAATGACATGAAACCAATCAATAATGTTGTCGATATCAGCAATTATGTTTTGTTGGAATACGGAACCCCTTTACATATGTTTGATGCTAAAAAGGTAGCTACAAATCACATTTTAGTCCGAGATGCCAAAGAAGGTGAGACGGTTATTTCACTCGATGAGCAAGAGCACATTTTAAATGAGCAAGATGTCGTAATTACCAATAATGAGGAAGTTATTGCTATTGGTGGTGTCATGGGTTTATTTAACACGATGATAGATGATCAAACGCAAAACGTGATTCTTGAAGCTGCATATTTTGAACCTAAGCGTATTTTACAAACGAGCAAGAGGTTAAATTTAAGAAGTGATTCATCCCTTAGATTTGAAAGAGGTATTGATGATGAACGAGTATTCCTAGGTTTGGAAAGAGCAACTGAACTCTTGATTTCACTTGCAGATGCGAAAGTATCTCAAGGCATAAGCAGTGCAATCCATCATAAGGTAGAAAATCCTGAAATTGAAGTTTCAAAAAACTACTTTAATGAAAAGCTTGGTATTGTGATATCCAAGGAACAATTGATAGGTTACTTTGATGCCTATAATTACACATATCAGATATTAAAGGACAGTTACTTAGTTAAAGCTCCAAGCTATCGAAAAGATATTTTGATAAAAGCTGATTTGCTTGAAGAAATCGCAAGAATGTATGGACTTGACAAGATTCCTATGCACACCATTGATCAGGAAGCCACAGGTAGGCTTACTTTCAAGCAGAAGCGGTTGAGAGCTTTAAGACATCATCTTGCTAACCTAGGCTTAAATGAAATCATCAGCTATAGTTTAATTGCTTCAAAAGACATACATAGATATCAGAATATTGGAGAGCCTGTATCTGTTCTCATGCCTCTATCTGAAGATAAGAAGACTTTAAGACAAAGCTTAGTTCATGGTTTACTTGAAACCATCAGCTATAACCAATCCAGACAACAAACTTCAGTTGCTGTTTTTGAAATTGGCAATTGCTTCGCAAAGGATATCGAAAACTTGCACTTAGGTATCGCATTAAGCGGAACTTGGCATAAGAATCCTTGGAAAAAACAAAGCGTAGAACCAGATTTCTATGTCCTAAAAGGCATAGTTGACAGTGTTTTCAATCCTTTGAACATCATTTTTAGTTATGTACCTACCAATCATGTTGAGAGCTATCATTCATATCGACAAGCCAATGTCGTCTATGAAGAGCAAGTTATCGGTCAAATTGCAGAGCTTCATCCATCGGAGATCAAAAGATTGGGCATCGAGCCTTCTGTAGTCATCGATATTGATTTGGTACCCTTATTGGAACAACACCCCAATTTACTTTTTTCAGCGATAAGTAAGTACCCAAATATTGAACGTGATATGGCTATTGTTGTCGATGAGCATGTCAATGCTGCAGATTTAATCCAAATGATTGAACAAACTGCAAAAAAGAATCTTGTCAAAATTAATGTCTTTGACATCTATCAAGGTTCACACATCGAAAAAGGAAAAAAATCGATAGCATTCAATCTTGTTTTTAATGATGTAGAAAAAACATTAGAGAACGAAGATATTGATCAATTGATGAAAAAAATCCTTAATCGACTGAGTTTCAGTTATCAAGCAAGCGTTAGAAATTAAACCGGATTCGCCAGGTTCTTTCTTTTCGATTCATCAAATCTCGTGTATAATATACTATAGGTGATTACATGCTCATTTACGATTTAACATATGAAGAGTTAATTGATTTTTTACTCGAACATAACCATAAAAAATTTCGCGCAGATCAGATTTGGAACTGGTTGTATAAACAAAAAGTATCCTCTTTTAAAGAGATGTCCAATCTTCCTGATGATCTTACTGAATTACTTGAATCTCACTTTAAATTGCGAGCTTTAGAGCTTGTTTTAAAGCATGTAAGTCATGATGGTACATTAAAGTGTTTATTTAGCCTACATGATGGGCATTTGATTGAATCTGTCTTGATCAAACAACATTATGGCAACAGTATCTGTGTGACAACTCAAGTAGGGTGTAATATAGGGTGCTCATTTTGTGCATCTGGTTTATTGAAGAAAAAACGTGATTTGACTGCAGGAGAAATCATTGCACAAATTATAGAAACAGAAAAACTTTTAAATGAGAGAATATCATATATCGTTGTGATGGGAATCGGTGAACCTTTTGATAATTATGAGCAATTGATGCTATTTTTATCTACCATTAATCATCCAAAGGGTTTGGCTATTGGAGCAAGACATATCACTGTATCAACAAGTGGTATTGTGCCTAAAATTAAAGAATATGCTCATATGGGACTACAGGTTAATCTTGCAATTAGTTTACATGCACCAAATAATGAAATACGCACTAAACTGATGAAAATCAATCAGAAATACCCCATTGAAGATATTATCGATGCCATCAGATACTACATAAGTTTTACGAAACGCAGGGTCACAATTGAATATATTTTAATCGATCAACTTAACGATACTACCGAAGTAGCATTAGAACTTGTTAAGGTTTTAAGAGGTCTTAATGTCTATGTTAACTTAATTCCATATAATGAGGTCATCGAAGCACCATATAAACGCTCTGAGACACAAAAAATGGTTAGCTTTTACGATATCTTGAAGAAGAACAATATTCAAGTGACATTACGTAAGGAACAAGGACATGACATCAATGCTGCATGTGGGCAGCTCAGAAGTCAACACCTATAGGAGGAAAAGTTGAAAAAAGGCTTTATAAAGAGATTAATAGCAAATCAATATACATTAATTGACCTTGAAACTAAAGAAGAAGTGATTGCTTTTGCACGAGGGAAATTACGATATATGAAACTTGATGAGGACAACAGTTTTTATCGTCAGTTGACCAAGAAAACAAAAAAAGAGCAGAAAATCATGCAAGTCAGTCCCAAGGTTGGAGACTACGTTTACTATGATGATTTAGAAGACAAAGTGATGATTATAGAAATTCTACCGAGAAAAAATGATCTCGATAGACCCGATGTCTGCAATGTTGACCAGGTCTTACTTGTCTTTTCAGCCATCAATCCAGATTTCAGTTTTCACTTATTAGATAAATTTCTAATCATTCTCACTCAAGAGAGGTTAACACCAATAATCGTGATATCCAAAATCGATTTAGTCGATGAAAATTTGCTCAACGATATCAAAGAAGACATGAAATATTATGAAAAAATTGGATATGAAATTTATTATGTTAATAGTAAGCAGCGGATTGGAATCGATGTTTTAGCCCATATTTTCACGGATAAGATTACGGTGCTTGCTGGACAGACAGGTGTGGGAAAATCAACTTTGCTGAATGCGTTAATGCCAGGACTCGATTTGAAAACTCAGGAAATATCGAAGGCTTTGGGTCGAGGAAAACACACCACTAGACACACAGAACTTTATCTATATAATAATGGATTTATCGTTGATACTCCAGGTTTTTCAAAGATTGAATTTCTGATCTTTCATGTTGATGAAGTGAAAACATTTTACCCTGATTTCATCGAGCTTAGTCATAACTGCAGATTTACATCAAATTGCATGCATTTGAATGAGCCCGATTGTGCCATTAAGACAGCAGTACAAAAGGGCGAAATACTGGCTTCAAGATATGAAAATTATGTTCAATTTTGTGACGAAATCAAAAATCAAAAAGAAAAATATTAGGAGGCTTATATGAAAATTGCACCCTCTATTCTAACTGCTGATTTTGCGAATCTTGAAAAAGAATTGAAAAGCATTCAATCTGCAGATTATCTCCATCTTGACATTATGGATGGACACTTCGTTCCCAATATTTCATTTGGGCCAGCAATCTCAAAACAAATAGCAAAACATTCAAGTTTACCACTTGATATTCATTTAATGGTAACAGATCCACTCGTGTGGATACCACAATTTTCAATACCCAATACAAAATTCATAACGATTCACGTTGAAGCGAATGATGTTCAGCAATCAATTAAAAGCATTCAACAGCAGCAAATTGGTGTTGGATTATCCATCAAGCCCAACACTCCAGTTACTGCTCTTTTACCATATATCAAGCATGCAGAACTTATTTTGGTCATGACTGTAGAACCAGGCTTTGGAGGCCAATCATTCATTGTTGAAGCCCTAGATAAGGTTAAAGAACTTGTTTCAATCAGAGCAACAAGAAAACTGTCATTCTTAATAGAAGTTGATGGTGGGATTAATCAGGAAACTATTTTATTGTGTCGGGATGCAGGTGTGGATATCTCGGTTGCAGGAAGCTATTTATTTAATCAAAAGAATCGTAAGAAGGGCATTTCCTCATTAAAATGAGAGTACTTGTCGTTACACATCCCACACCCAAGGATATTAGAAAGATCTTACCCCTTTTAGAAAGTGATTACATTATCGCTGTTGATCAAGCTGTAACCAGTTTATACAAACAAAGAATTAAGATTGATTTAGCTGTCGGTGATTTCGATTCTTTGACGAATCACAGTATGTTGATGAATCTTAATGTCGTTAGACTGAATCCCGTTAAGGATGTCACTGACACGCATCAAGCTTTGATAGAAGCAACAAAAGTAAATCCGGATGAGCTTTATCTAATTGGTGGTATCGGTGGAGAACGAATTGAGCATTTCATGGTCCACACGATGTTTTTTAGTGAATTCCCAAAAATGATCATTAAAGACGAAAATAGCACACTCTTTTTACTAGAAAAAGGCATGCATGAATTTGCAAATCAAGAATTTAATACACTCATTGGATATCCCAAAGCGATTATCTCTCTTGATGGATTTAAGTACAACTTAAATGAATATCAGTTATTGCCTAATGATCCCTTATGTATCAGCAATGAAATCATCGAAGAAAAAGGCTATGTTCGTGTCCATCAAGGAAAAGTACTAATGATTATCTCAAAAAAATTAAAAAAATAAAAAGGCACTGGCCTTTCTTATTTTTAAACGCGTTCTAGATTGTTCTTCTTAAGGGCACGAGCGGATACTTTTACCTTGATAATTTTTCCAGTTTCATCCTTTATACGTACGGTTTGAAGATTGCTCTTCCAAGTACGGCGAGTCGCGTTTAACGCGTGACTGCGTTTATTACCAAAAACCGTTTTTTTACCTGTTACGTAGCATTCAGCCATATTCTCACTCCTAACTGCACAATCTAATTTAACACAATAAAATTAAAAAAGCAACCAGAATAACAATATTTATTCGATAAAAACCAGAAAATATTCCAAATCCTTAGAAACACTTCACAATCGATTCTTTTTTTTGCAATTATGGTATAATAATTATGGAATTTATATGGTTATTTAATATATTGCATTTTATATACAATAGTGCTATACTGTAAAAGTGTAAAAAGGTATTAACTTCAAACCAATCAATTAATCTCTATTTATACACGTCATTTTTCTAAAATTCGAGGAGGATTTAAATATGGCGAATCAAGCTGTCAGTGGAACTCTATTTAAAAAAATGGTTACTAATGGAGCTGTAAACTTAAAAAACAATCACAAAGAAATTGATCATATGAACGTATTCCCTGTACCCGATGGGGATACAGGAACCAATATGCAAATGACGATGATGGCTGGCATCAAAGAAGTCAATTCATTAGATTCTCAATCCATTATCGATATTTCAAAAATTTTATCACGTGGACTACTCATGGGAGCAAGAGGTAACTCTGGTGTTATTCTTTCCCAGTTTTTCCGTGGTGTTTATAGTGAAATAGCTAAAATTGACAATGGTTCAGCAACTGTTCAGGAATTTATTCAAGCATTGGTTGGTGGCTATCAAATGGCATATCGTGCAGTCATGGATCCTGTTGAAGGAACCATTTTGACTGTTGTGAGAGAATCTGCTGAAAAAGTACTCCGTGAGCAATCAAATCTTCACAGTGTTGAGGAAGTATTAACGCTTTATTTAGAACAAGCCAGAGAAACATTAATCAGAACTCCTGATCTATTACCTATTTTAAAGGAAGCAGGTGTTGTCGATAGTGGAGGTGCTGGGTTTATCAGAATCATTGAAGGATGGGTTATGGCACTTGAAGGCAATATGCTCAATGAATCTGAAGCTCAATTTACACCTCAGACTATAGAACATTACCATGGTGCTGAAAATCTTGGTGATTTTGATATCAAATTTGGATATTGTACAGAGTTCATCGTCAAACTTCATAAACCCGCAAAGTTTAATGAAAATTTCATGAAGGATCCATTATCACAAATGGGTGATTCACTTGTCGTAGTTGCCGATGATGACTTATTAAAAGTCCACGTTCATACGAACCAACCTGGTGTCGCTTTAACATTAGCTCAAAAATATGGTGATTTGCAAACCATTAAAATCGAAAACATGCGTGTTCAGCATTCAACCATCATGGGAGACCCCATTCAAGAGCACACGAAAGAAGAAATTAAGAAGCCTCCCAAATCCAAAGCTAAATTTGGAATTATTGCAGTTGCATCAGGCGACGGTATTCGTGAAGCATTTACCGAACTTGGTGTCGACTTGATTATTGATGGTGGTCAAACAATGAACCCATCAACTGAATCTTTCGTTAAAGCAGTTGAATCACTCAATGTGGATCATATCATTATATTACCTAATAACAAAAACATCATCCTATCAGCTGAACAGACATTAGATCTTTGTCCTGATCGCTCCATTAGAGTCCTAAAGACCAAGAGTATTGCTCAAGGTTATTCATCGCTGATGGCATTTGATCCAAGCTTAGAATTAGATGATAACTTTGAAGAAATGACAAATATTGTAGAAAATATGCGTTCAGGTGAAATCACTTATGCTGTGCGTGATACTGAGCTTAATGGTGTTTCGATTAAAACTGGCGATTTCATCGGTATTACTCGAGGTGAAATTCTAGTATCTAAACCAGATAGAATCGAAACTGCTAAAGTCTTGCTAGAAGATATGATTGACGAAAATCGTGAAATCATTACTATCTTCTACGGCAATGATTCTGATGAAGATGAAATAGAACTCATCGTAGCACACGCTAAGAAGTTAAATCCTGACATTGAGGTTGACCTCATTGAAGGAAAACAGGATGTATATTCCTATATTATTGCTGTTGAATAGCAACTTAAAAAGGTGTTCGCACCTTTTTTAATAGCGGACGTGGTGGAATGGTAGACACGCATGTTTGAGGGGCATGTGGCAGCTTTATGCCGTGTGAGTTCAAATCTCATCGTCCGCACCATATAACAAGCATAGGTTTGATACAAAGGTATCAGGCCTTTTTTTCATGCGGAAAGGGAGACTTTTCCCTATATTCCAAATTCTATGTGTTCTTTAGAGGTTTGATTGTAAAGGTCAAATATTAACACTGTATAAGTAGAACACCACCTACAGAATTGCTGTAAGTGGTGTTTTTGCTGTTGGGTTGAAATCCATCGGTGGTGGAAAATGGCGGATTTTTAAGTGTTTTTAAGTGCGTTGATGATTG
>JBDREH010000030.1:0-2764 GCA_043819945.1 Bacillota bacterium | reverse complement strand
ATATAATCAGAATAACCTTCATAACAATCTTCTACAATGGGAGGCATGCAATCATAGGCAAATACAGCGCCCGTTAAATTGACAAGAAAAAATAATATAGTCGTTAAAATTACTTTAGGCATGAGATTATCTATGTTTATGGCGGTTACAAATTAAGGATCGCTGGCTGAACGAAGTTAGAACTTGTTTAATTCCCAATCGCCCTTTTTTTATCTAAATACCACTTATGCCACCCTTCAATGGCTTCTTTTCTTTTATCTTTTGGGTCATTCCATATAAACCCAAAGTCTTCACCAGTTAATTTTTTGAGTGACTCATTTGCCCTATAGCGAGTTGTTGCCATCCCAGGTTCAATATATGTTGCTCCAACATGCATAGAATCATCGGAAAGAGCATCAATAAGAAAAGGAATCGAGGTTTCATTTCCTTGATTCCCAAGCTCTGTCGCTGCAAGTGCCCGTAAAGTATATTGTGGTCCTTGCAATGCTTGATGTAATAGTTGAAGGTCATTTTTTTCTTTCCTTTCAATTTTATCAAAAAGAACATCAACCATTTCATAAGGCAATGGTTCAATTGATGGTGCCAGTTTAGACAATTCAGCTAAGGCAGGTGTCAACATTAGTAATAATACAAGAACTGTATTAAAAAAAAATCTCATAGTTTTTTCTAACGTTCTGTCAGGGTTCAAAGTAAGTTGTTCAATTTCAACAAATTAAAAGTTGGGGTCGCTGGCTGAACGAAGTTAGAACCTGTTTAATAACTTCATTTGCCTTAAGACACATTTAATTCTAACTCAAAAACAGTAACAAATTCCAGCGTATTCTCTTCTTAGCTTATTTGATTCTTTTACAAGTTTTATTTTTTATATCAACGCGTACAACGGCTTCACTTTCTTCAGATTTTGTCAATAATTTATAACGAACTTCATACAAATCATTCATACCGTTGATACTGCTCACCGATGGCTTCGTAATCAAGAAACGTTTAATGTCTTTTTGGCGTTGGATAAATTCATTAGCTAAGTTAAAAGCAATTGAAGGTCCTGTCTCTGCCGGACCATATTCATATCCATTCTTTAATTCCAAATTATTATTGGATGGGCCCCATTGTATATTAGCCCAATTTTGCCCAACATCAATCTTCTTTACTAGCTCAATACTGATAATATCAGAAAGAATTGGCCCTAAACAAAGCTCCTGTTGCGGTGAGGTTTTAAAGTCTAATATTCCTGTATATTCGTATAACAGCTGCACACCAGCTTTTCCCTCATAATTATCAATTCTTGAAACAACCTTCTCGCTAACGCTTTCTTTCGGTTGTATATGCAAAGTTTTACGCATGAAGAATTCATCATCAAATGAAGGTACCTGTATAATGAATACTCCTGCTTCTTCTGAACGCGGTCTATAAGAAGGTCCCCAAATTAAAATCTGCTCTTTATCAGAATTATTCACTATATTCACTGCTAATTCTATATCCTCTCCCATTTCGTACACCTGCTTATCAGATTTGATGATGAGCTGGATGGACTGCTTAGATTCTTGGCCATAAACAACTGATGTTAGAAAAAATGAAATAACAACTGTTAAGAATATCTTCTTCATATCTTTGACTTAACCATTAAACGTTATAAAACATTATAAAAGCTGGGTCTCAAACAGGACACCAGTCGAGTTTCACAACCTCAAACAGTTCAACTACTTATAACATCCTATAACCGCAAGAAAGTCCGACTTGAGGTCTCTCTCGACCTGCCGTTTCCCAAAGATCCCAAAAAACGGCGTAAACCGCCGGTAAACGTCATCCAGCAAGCCCTTAATATCAAGGCTTATATGGCCATGTATCCCGAAGAAACCTATCTTTCTGCGGCTGCCAAGCTGAATCTTCATCGTAAACGCATATCAAAACTGATGAAGATAATTGATCTCTTACCGCCGACTTTAATAGAACAATTCAAGGATTGCGATGATCCTAAAGTCTTGCACCGTTTATCTGTTCAACAACTTTCCAGAATCACGTCCTCATCCTGCCCCAATAGGATATCACAAATCCTGAATAATCTCCAACATTAATCTTTGGCTTTCGTTAAAAACATAAAATCCGAGAATCGCTCTGCATAACTGTCAAACAAACCAAGAAGTCGCTTCAGTTCTGATGCATGAAATTGTATATCGCCCTTGGCATATCCCTGGCATTTGGCACAACTCAAGCCACATGGGGCAAGTTTTTCCTTGATTTCATCGTATTTCATTTGAATTAACTCCATTCGTATTTGCGGGCATTACTTAACCGCAATAATAGTAATCAATCCATTTTCAACCGATAATGTTACTTCATTAAAACCAACACGGGAAAGTTGCTCTTCAATCCAATCTTTGGATAATCTAATTTTTCGATAAAAACTTTTATAAAGACGCCATCGGTCATTTTCTTTTTTATATACGATATCGTGTACTTTCACTGTTTCGGGCTCGTATTCCAGAAAACAGGTGAAAATGGTCGTTTCATCATTTTTGACTGGAATAAATCTGTCTGTGCCGGATAGTTCAGATGATAGATCACGAAATGTAAGAATAAACTTCCCCTTCTCTTCAAGCGCCTCGAACACCTTGTTGAAAAGCATGACAATTTTGTCTTTCGTATCCAAATGAAGCAAAGTATCTGTCATGCAAACGATAAGTTCGACCTTAGTGTTGATGTATTTGTCAAAATGCATAAGGTCGTCTTCCACAACGGTGATAGGCTGCCCGCGGGAATTATTGGT
>JBDREH010000029.1:0-40644 GCA_043819945.1 Bacillota bacterium | reverse complement strand
TTAAGAAAAAGTAAACCCGAAATCGAAAGATTAGGCATTAGAGGTTGGAACACGCCTAGACGGACATTTGTTATTTAATCAGTGTTTACGTCTTGAAGAGCACCACTAGGTGCTTAGAGTGAATTTATTCACTTATGTTCTAAAAGCCCAAACTGTGTTGACAGCGCTTACAAGTAATGATATAATCAAGTTAACAGCAAGTGGAAAGGTTTTCATAAAACCAAGCTTTCTCCTATAGTTATAAGCATTTTTGTTATATACCTATATGGAAACCTTTCCACCATTAAATAAACGAGGTGAATCTATGCAAGAGTCCCAGAGTGATTTCGTTGATTATTTAAAGAAAATATCCAAATATTTAGTGCTCACCCTTATATCCCTTACCGTTGTGGTCACTTTGCCTGCAATTTTTATTATCGAAAAAATTGGTCGTCTATTCAAAAAAGATTTCATGTCTTTTAATAACTATAAAAAGAAAAACTTTATATTGGATTTCATTGTTTATGAATGGCTTGGATCTTTTGAGAAAGCACAAAATCATCGAGTTTTTGTCTATTTCTTATTCCCTTCACTTGGGGCTTTTCTGTTATTTGTCATTACACCATTTGTTCAAGGGGTTTATTTATCTTTCACAGATTGGGATGGATTAAATACAGGTAGAGAATCTTTTGTTGGGTTAGACAATTATGGAGTAATCTTCTCTGAAACAAGATTTTTATTCTCATTTTGGCGAACAATTATTTATTCCATACTGAATATTATCGCTATTAATATTGTTGCATTTGCACTAGCATTATTGGTGACACAAAATTTAAAGGGAAAGAACGTTTACCGTGCAGGATTCTTCATGCCAAATCTAATTGGTGGTTTGGTTCTAGGATACATTTGGCAGTTTATTTATAATAAAGCAATTACGTCACTTGGTGGTGCATTTGAAACCAGCATCCTTATTAGTGGTCAATCCGCTCTTTATGGTTTACTTCTAGTAGTAACCTGGCAATACGCTGGATATATTATGATGATTTATATTGCAGCTATTCAAAACATTCCACAGGATTTGGTTGAGGCTTCAACCATTGATGGTGCAAATGCTTTCCAAAGATTGAAAGCAATCACCTTGCCACTTGTCGCTCAGGCATTTACGGTTGCTATGTTTTTGACATTGATTACATCATTCAAACAATTTGATACTGTTGTGAGTTTAACGCAAGGTGGACCTTCTTTAGTACTTCCGGAATGGTTTGGAAATCTGTTGGGGTTGGAAAACTTACCGGTAGTCCAATCCACAAATTTGGTTGCTATTAACATCTATAATACCGCATTTAGTAACTATGAACTTGGTATAGGTCAAGCGAAGGCAATTGTGTTCTTTGCATTTTTGCTCATCATTTCTCTCATTCAAGTTTACTTTAACAAGAAGAAGGAGGTTGAGCTATAATGGAACATCGTCGTTTAGGTAAGATTCTCTTAGAATTATTTGCAATTTTGTTATTAGCATTATTTCTCTTTCCTTTCCTCATGGTTGTCTTGAACGCTGCTAAGCCACAAGCTGAAATTATTCTTACCCCACTTTCATTTCCAAAAAATTGGGCCAATCTCTGGTATAACATTGTTGAGATTTTAACCAGAAGAAATATTGATTATTTCAAATCATTTTTTAATTCGGTCGTTATAACAACTACAAGCTTATTAGCAATCGGTGTTTTCAGCGCAATGGCAGCATGGGTGCTTGTTAGAACAAAAACAAAGTATTCATTTTGGATATTCATGTTGTTTTTAGCTGGCATGGTCATTCCATTTCAGGTTGTTATGTTACCACTCGTTAGATTATTGCAACTGATGACGAATGCAACAGGTATTCCTTTTAAAGATACTTATTATGGGGTTGTTCTTGCCTATATTGGATTTGGAGCCCCGTTAAGCATCTTTCTATTTCACGGTTTTATCAAATCCATCCCAATGGATATTGAGGAGGCAGCCATTATTGATGGTTGCACTAAAGCTCAAGTATTCTTTAGAGTCGTACTTCCAATTTTGAAACCTATTTTTGTGACATTACTTGTTCTTAATGGTATGTGGATTTGGAATGACTATCTATTACCAGTGCTAGTCATTGGTCTTGGTGGAGATACAAAGACTTTACCACTCGCTGTTGCAAATCTTGCTGGATTCTACGACAAGCAATGGGGACTCATTTTAACAAGTGTACTCATGGCAGCACTTCCAGTATTGATATTATTCTTCTTTGCTCAAAAATACATTATTAAAGGTATGACATCCGGAGCAATCAAATAATTACTGATGAAGTATGACAACTACGAGGTAGGTTATGAAAATATCTAATTTGAACAAGCAGGAAAACTACATATTAAAAAGAAATGGTAGAACGTCTTTAGATGAACTCCACACTGACGAGACAATTTTTTCTTTAGCGAATGGCATTTTAGGTACACGAGGGCATTTTACAGAAGGTTATGGTATCGGTGACTATCCTCAAACTCTTCAAAATGGATTTTATAACACTTATCCGTTCAAATATGAAGAAAACTATAAGCAGTTTCCTCAGGAAGGTCAAACCATAGTTTTATTACCTGATGCTTCATTTGTTAGAATCGAAGCAGGCGAGGAAATCATCGATTTAAAACATGCTGCTTTACTTAATTTAGAAAGAATTTATGATATGAACAAAGGGATATCTACAAGAAAAGCCCTTTATCGGACTCCCTTAGGTCATGAGTTCACCATTCATGAAGACAAGATGATTGTTAGTGAAAAGCAAATCATTGTTGTCAAACTATCGATTGGAACAACAAATTATTCGGGAAATCTTAAGCTGTCATCATATCTTAGGATGCCACTTACTAAGCCAAATGAAGCCGATGATCCCAGACTTCCTCACTCAAGAAAGCATCTAGATTTTCTGGATATTGAAATTAGAGAAAGTTGTGCGATTTTAAAAGCAAAAACAACAAAAACTCAACTTTTTGTACATGCCGCAATGACACACGATAAGGCATTTGACTATCAAATGACTGATCAAAGTGCAATTGGGACCTATCAAACTCTATTATCAAAAGACAAACCTTTTGAATTTACAAAATATCAAATCTATGCGACGACACTGACCGATATTGATTTGAATCAAACAATAGACGATATGTTAAAATCCATCTCTTCATTTGATGACTATCTTGAAGTTGAAGAAGAAAAAAGAGAGCATTTTTGGAAAAATAGCTATTTTTTACTTTCAGACAAAGATTTGGAAAAGGCACTTCTTTATAATACATATCAACTCAATCAGAGCGCTGGATTGAATCGTCATATGCACATCTCAGCCAAAGGTATTAGCGGTGAAGGTTATGAAGGACATTATTTCTGGGATACTGAAGCATACATGCTCCCCTATTTCATCCTGACACAACCTAAGAAGGCAAAAGAACTTTTACTCTATCGTTATTACACATTAGGTGCATCAAGACTTGAGGCAAGAAATTTAGGAGTCAATCGTGGTGCGAAAATCGCGTGGAGAACCATCAATGGCAATGAATCATCACCTTATTATCCTGCAGGTAGTGCCCAGATTCATATCAATAGCGACCTTGCTCTAGCAATCATCAATTACTATCATGCAACATTAGATGATGATTTCATGATTAATTATGGTGTTGAAATGCTTATGGAAACTGCAGTATTTCTTTTAGATTATGGTCATTTCAAGGAAGGAAAATTCCATTTGGATTCAGTGACAGGTCCCGATGAATATACGGCAATCGTCAATGACAATTATTACACGAATTCAATGGCCAAGATGCACTTTGCATTTACGCATCATTATGTAAAAAATCACGAAGACAAACTTCAAGAACTACTAACCAAGATAAAGATTAATCATCAAACACTAGAAAATCTTGATTTAGCAGCTAAAAAAATGGTATTATTAATTGAAGAAGATAAAAGAATAATCAAGCAGGATGCATCCTTCATGGAGAAAAGTGAATTAGATATAAAATCTATATCCAAACATTTCTTTCCTTTATTGCTGAATTATCATCCATTATTTATTTACAGACATCAGGTGTTGAAACAAGCAGATGCAGTCTTATCCTTGGTATTTCTTGGAGAAGAAGATTCTGAGCTTTATCAAAATACTTTTGACTATTATTTGAAAAGAACGACCCACGACTCGAGTTTATCCAAGTGCATTTATGGTATAGCTGCTTATCATTTGGGAAATGATGAACTTGCATATCAATACTTTAAAGAGGTTGCATTATTGGACTTAGAGGATTATAAGAAACACACACAGCATGGACTTCATGCTGCAAATCTTGGCGGAAGTTATCTCATGCTGATTTATGGATTATTTGGGATTAGAATGAATGATGTTTTATCAATCAACCCAGCTTTCCAGCATCAAATCGCAAAAGTAGAAACAACCATCAACTATCAGGGTACAAAGATCTATATGAAACTTGATAATCAGATGTTACACCTTGCAACTGATTCACCCATTAAACTCAGTGTTTATGGAGAATTTATTACAGTTGATAAGGCATTTAAAATTGGAGTCAAAAAATTGACTATAAAGACAAATTCAATTTTTTACAAATAATAAGGAGGAGAAAAAATTGAAAAAATTAGTATTACTATTAACGGTTGCAATTGTGGCATTATCAATGGCTGCATGTACAACTGAAGCAGAAGCATTAGTTATTTTCCAAAATAAAGTGGAAATTGATGACGTGTTGAACACTTATGCACAGGCTTGGTCAGAAGAAACCGGTATTCCAGTAGAAGTTAAAACTTGCGGCGGAGACACTTGCGCTTATGGTACACAAATTCTTGCTGAATTCCAAGCAGATAAGCAACCTGACATTTTCGTAATTGAAGGTATGGGCGGATACAATGTCTACAAAGACAAGATTTTAAACTTAACTGGAGAAGCATGGGCAGCAGACACTGACCTAGAATTCAAAGTTAGCGGAGTCACTTATGGTTTCCCAGTTGCAGTCGAAGCTTGGGGTATGGCTTATAATGAAGAAATTTTAACAGCAGCTTTCGCACATGAAGGATTGAGCCGTACTATTGCTAGCCTAGAAGACGTATCTCAAGCAGAATATGCTGAAGTCTTTGCAGCAGTACAAGCTTACTTTGATGCAACAACTGGTATGGAAGATTATGCAGTTGTATCGATGGCAGCTGGTCCTGGTATGGAGTGGGTTACTGGTCTTCATAACTTCAATGGTTATCTATCAGCAGGTCTAGCATATTCAGATTCATCAGTTATTGATGATCTAAATGCTGGTATCGTTCAAACTGCACGTCTTGATGAATATGTTGGTTGGGTTGATGTATTATTCGAATATGCTGACCAAACAATTCTAACAACTGGCGGATATGACGAACAAGTTGGTAAATTTGCAATCGGCGAAGCAGCTTTCCTACATCAAGGTAACTGGACTGACAGTTCATATGCTGATTCAGATTTCGAAATGGGTTATTTACCACATGCTACAATGGCAACTGGTAATGATTCAATCTTTATTGGAGCACCTTCATATTATGTTATCAACATAGATACTAATATGTCTGACGAAGCTAAGCAATTCTTAAATGACTTAGCATCAACTCCAGAAGGTCATGATTACATGGTTAATCAAGCACACATGGTTCCTGCTTTCAATAGCGTAACTTTAGTTCCATCTACTCCACTTAGTGCAGCAGCTATGGAATGGAATCAAGCTGGTAAAGCTTATGCTTGGTGGCAAAATGACATGCCAAGTGGATTTGGTATGGAAGTTTTAGGACCTATCTATTCATTATATGCAGCTGGTACTATTGACAGAGCGGCATTTATTCAACAGATTACTGATGAAATTGAAGGCCTAGCATAATTTAAAATTACAAAAAGTTTAACTAAGAGGGCATAAACCATGCCCTCTTTTGTTTGAACTTGACAAAATTATTGAAAACAAAGATAATGAGATAAACAAACATCTAGATAATCATATAAATGATCAATAATCTCTTTGAATTGAGAATACGGAGCGTAAATACATGAAGAAAGTCATAGCTATGGGCGAACTGCTCATTGATTTTATACCCAAACAAAAAGGTGTATCCCTGTTAGAAGTTTCTGAATTTATCAAGATGCCTGGTGGCGCACCAGCTAATGTAGTAGTTACCGTTGCCAAGCTGGGTGGGAAAAGCAGTTTTATTGGACAGGTAGGCCGTGATGTTTTTGGTGATTATCTCATTAATACCCTAAATGAAGCCAATGTCGACACCACCAATTTGTATCAAACCAATCATGCTAAAACGGCTTTAGCTTTCGTTTCCTTGACAAAAGAAGGAGAAAGAGATTTCATCTTTTACCGAGATCCCAGCGCAGATCAGCTTTTTAGTCCATCACAAATGGATCATGTGTCATTTGATAATGCTATTTTTCATTTTTGCTCAGTGAGCCTATCTAATTATCCCATCAAAGCTGCACATCTTTATGCAATTCAGAGCATGAAGAAGTTTAATGGATTCATCAGCTTTGATCCTAACATCAGACTAGCACTTTGGAATGACCACAAAGCATATCAAAAGGTGATCAAAGAATTTATACCCTATGCGAACTTACTCAAAATATCGGATGACGAACTTGAATTCATTACAGGTCTTAAGGACAGTAAACAAGCAATTGATGAACTTTTTATCGGAGATGTCTCTTATATTATCTTAACTAAAGGTGCTTATGGTGTTGAGCTTTATACGAAATCAAAAAACTATAAGGTTCCTGGATTTAAAGTCAATGTAAAAGATACAACCGGTGCTGGTGATGCATTGATTGGTGCCTTTTTGTATCAACTATCCAAAGATGAACTTACGCCTGCTAATGAAGATGAAAAACTTGTGGAATACTTAAGGTTTGCCAACGCAACCGCAGCTCTGACAACAACTAAACTAGGCGCGATGGATGCAATTCCTTCAATCGAAGAAATAGAAGAGTTGCTGAAGTAAAGGAAAAAGTATTTACATATATCGTTCCAGGTTTATTCTATAGAAACAAAATCAGCTCCCTTTTTAAGAAATTATCCTTTATCTTAAATCATGTTATAATCAATATGGTGATTTTATGAGAGTAGAGTTGACATCAAACAATTATATCGAAATTAATTTAATTGACGATTTGAAACGCGACATTGTTTTTGTGTTGTCTGGTTGGGGTTATGCTTTTTCTTTTTCTAGAGAAGCAGAACCTGTTGTTGCTGTATTCAATCAACACTGATTTCATACGAAAATATTTCAGGTTGGATTGATTAAGCATTAAAATTTCTGAAGAGGATATGAAAAAATGACAAACATCTTATTGAGTAGAAGTATTATTGGAAACCCAAAAATGATTCCATATTTTAAACCGTATATCCAATCCACTCATCATGTACTGATTGTTGCACTTTCGCATTTTCCAATATATATCTCAAATGAAGAGGCCTATGATTTATACTATGAAAAAGGCGGAGAATATTATCAAAAAATGATCGACAGTTTTGCGCCTTATGGCATTGTGGAATCTCAAATAGATTGGATCCATTATTTTAAGGATAATCCTAAATCAGCTATCTTAAAAATACAGCAAGCAAATATTATCTATTTTCCTGGTGGCTCACCTGATTTGATGATGAAAAGAATTGAAGCTTTTGGAATAAAGAAAGCTCTAGAATCTCATCCAGGTCTATTTATTGGATCTTCAGCAGGAGCAATGATTCAAGTGGAGGATTATCATATATCTCCAGACTTTGAGTATCCATCATTTAGGTATGAAAGAGGATTAAACCTTCTGAAAGGTTTTTCAATTGAGGTCCATTACCGAAGAAGAAAAAAACAAAAAGCTGCACTTAGGAAAATCAATCGTGCATATCACCACGAAATTTATGCAATTCCCGATGATGGTGCTTTGATAGTTACACAAAGTGGTATCCAATGCATTAGTTCAGCAAAAAAAATCTATAATAAGAAGGGTGTCGTCCACTATAAATGAAAAGGTTTATGATTGTTTATGCAATATTTAGTATCGTACTGTTAGTGTTTATTTTCTTTTTTACAATCATTCAGGAATCAAACGCACGCTCTCTTGAATTGTTTTATGAGCTTGCTGATGATGCCTTGATTACCAATGATCTTGACGATTTTGTCAAATATCAGTCTATAGCTTACCAAATGCTTGATCAAATAGAAACAGATGATTATCATTTTCATGTGTATCAAGTCATTGCTCAAATCGGTGGAGAATATGTCAACCAATTTTCGGTATTTGTCATACCTAAGTCTACTATAGATAGCGCAAGTGTACTAAGTGACCCAAATGATGAGACAGGTATATTAATAAAAGATGGTTCAACAGATAGTATTTTGTATCAAACTTCAACTGATTCCGATTATACTGAGTATGCTGTAAGCTATGGAATCAAACGCATAGGATTTTATTATTATGCTATTGTATTAGAGGATTCATACACTTTAGATATCATACTGAAAGATTATAATGCGCAAAATATTTTATCTGAAAATCTTGATTTTTATCATATTATCTTTGATCCCTTGAATACGGGAAGTTTGACACTGGGCTATACCGATCAAGAAATTGAAACATTGCTCAATATATCAGCCTATACACAGCCTGCCCTATTAGAAAATATCGCAATGTTCTTGGTTGTTGATATTGTTGTTGGAGCAATCATTCATTTCATATTAAAAAGAAAGAGTATTTAATCAGGAGTGAGATCATGAAACATTATCGAACGAAAAAGAACGCATTTGAATGGCTTACTGAAGCCAAAGTAGAGATCACTGCATCACTTCCATTTCAGACAATTGATGTGAATCCGAAGATTTTGAAACAAGAAATAATCGGTTTTGGAGGAGCTTTTACTGAAGCCTCAGCCTATAACCTTTTAAGAATTGATCCCATTTACAGAGAGAAAGCTATCGAAGCTTATTTTCATCCTACTAAGGGTATCGGTTATACGATTGGGCGAGTCTCAATTCATGGGTGTGATTTTTCACTTGGAAGTTATTTATATATCAAAGACTATGACGACACGCTTGAATCTTTTGACATATCTAGAGATCAACCCATTATTGAGCTTATCAAGGATGCCGAAAGGTTTACGAAAATCCCTATAAAAATATTGGGATCGCCATGGACCCCACCATTTTGGATGAAGGATAATAATTCTCCAATTCATGGAGGAAAACTTTTACCTCAATATTATCAAACATGGTCTAATTATTTTGTCAAATTTATCGAAGCATATCAAAACAAGGGTATTGATGTCTTTGCAATTAGTGTTCAAAATGAACCTGCAGCAGTTCAAAGATGGGACTCATGCATCTTTAGTGGAGAAGATGAATGTGCATTTATCAAGATCTTAGGACCAACATTAGAACATGCAGGATTTAAAGATAAACATATTTTAATCTGGGACCATAATCGTGATATCATGGTTGAACGTGCACAAGCTGTTCTAAATGATCCTGAAGCAAACAAGTACGTGTGGGGAACAGCATTTCATTGGTATGAAAATGAACAATTTGACAATGTCAGAAAGGTTCATGAGTTATACCCTGATAAACATTTACTTTTTACTGAAGGCTGCCAAGAGGGTGGTCCGCATTTTGGTGAATATCAGGTTGGTGAACGCTATGGACGCAATATGATCAATGATTTGAGAAATTATACGGAAGGCTATATTGATTGGAACTTGTTTCTTGACGAAACCGGTGGACCCAATCATGTCAATAATCTATGTTCCTCTCCACTCATGATTAAGATTTTTCACGAAGAATTGATATTTATGCCATCGTATTACTACATCGGGCATTTCTCGAAATTCATACATCCAGGCGCAAAACAAATGTCATCAAGCGGAACAGATCAATTGCTTTATGTTTCCTTTGTCAATAAAGATCACAGTCAAGTCATTGTCATTCAAAATGAAAAAAATGAAGATGTCAACATAAAGATTCAAGGATTGAAAGAATTAGTAAAAATGACCATTGGAGCACATAGTATTTCAACAATAATTTTATAGGATTTATTAAAATGAACAAGGCCATGGAATAATCATGACCTTGTTCATTTATATTATCTAAAAAAATTGATGAAAGCCCTTTACTTTTTGTTATTATCGTTTTATAATGAAAATAGGAAACCGATTTCCAGAGGTATAGGATGACAACTAAAAAAATACAAACATTAAGAAAAAACAATGGATATTATTTCCCTTTGTTTAACCTTATAGGTATGAAATCATCAATCTCACCTTATTTTGGTGGTGACTTGAAGCTCGACTATCATCACTATGCATTAGAACCTACCACAGAGGTCGACTTATACAGCAACATTTTTTCAAGAAATGTTATTTTTGATATTGAAGGTAAATATTATTTTCTTAATGGACAAACGAGTATTCAACAACACGATCGCCTTATCTATGAAACAGATTTGTTATTTCAAAAAGTAACACGTTCTAACAAACTATTTTCAATTGAAACCACATCCTATGTTCCGCTAGAAGACAATGTTGAAGTTCATCAAATCATACTTAAGAATTTATCTAGTCATATCCTGCCATTGCAAGTCTCAACTGCAATTCCAATTTATGGTCGTAGCGCTGATAATTTACGGGATCATAGACACGTCACTTCATTACTCAACAAGATTGAGGTCATAAAAAGCGGTATCATTGTTCAACCTACATTGTCTTTCGATGAAAGAGGACACGTTGAAAATGATACGATCTATAGTGTATTTGCTGATTCAACCGACATGAAAATTAATGGGTATATACCAACATTTGATAAATTTATCGATGGAGGTTCGCTTCATTTTCCCAAGGGACTGAAAAATATTTTAGATGTTGGCAGTCATGATGAAGGTTTCGAAGCTATGGGTGCCATCCAATTTGAAAAAGTATTTCTTCAACCTGATGCATCTATCACATTTTATATTTCCATAGGTATTCACCAAGACAAGAAGCAGGCAATTGAAGAAAACATCAAATATTTAAATCAAGATGTTTTTGAGCGAGAATTAAAAGCCTCAAGTGAATTCTTTAAAAATTATGTCAACAGTCTTAAATTCAATATATCCAATGAACAAACTAGCAATCAATTAAATTGGGTTGTTTTGCAACCTATGCTTAGAAGATACTTTGGAAACTCCTATTTGCCACATCATGATTACGGTCATGGTGGCAGAGGATGGAGAGATTTGTGGCAAGATCTTTTAGCATTAATCATGATGAATGATGATAGCGTTTACGAACTACTTTATAATAATTTTCAAGGTGTTCGTATTGATGGTTCGAATGCAACGATAATTGGAGATCAACCAGGAGAGTTTAAGGCTGATAGAAACATGATTACACGTGTTTGGTCTGACCATGGTGCATGGCCATTACTGACAACGAAAATGTACATTGATGAAACTGGAGATTTGGAATTTCTTCTCAAAAAGCAATTCTATTTCATGGATCAGTTCACCCATTATACGAAAAAGACCCAGAAAAAACCATCCAAAAATATCCTAATCGATGAATTCAATGAACCGTATTACGGTACCATTTTGGAACACTTGCTCTTGCAGAATCTTGTAGGACACCACAATACAGGTAAACACGGGTTTGTCCGACTAGAAGATGCCGACTGGAATGATGGCTTAGATATGGCACAAAAGCAAGGTGAGACCATTGCATTCACGCATATGTATGCTGATAATTTACGGATACTTGCCCAATTGATTAAAAAACTACCAACAAACAATATCGTCTTATTTGAAGAAATGTTGATTCTACTAGAATCAGAAGTCAATATTCAATCATTCTTTGATCAAGTAGCCAAATTCAAGGGTCAAAAAATATGGATAGACAAATTTGTTTTAGCAAAAACATTAGAAAAATTAGCTCAATTACGTATTAAACATCTTCAAAATCATGCATACTTAAACAACCAGTATCAAAGTTATTTTAACGATGAAGGCAATAATCCTGATGATGATGACACGATTGCATTGACTGGTCAAGCAATGGCTTTACTCAGTAAAACTCCATCAAAGAAGCAAGCAAGACAGTTAGCTTACACGACTAAAAAGATGCTTTTCGATAAAAAAATTGGAGGTTATCATCTCAATAGTAATTATCGCAAATTACTTACAAATATGGGTAGAGCTTACGGATTTGCTTATGGACAAAAGGAAAATGGTGCTATTTTCTCTCATATGGTCATTATGTATGCTTATGGACTCTATCAATATGATTTGGTCACCTTAGGTCATGAAGCAGCGTTCACTCTTCTTGAGCAAGCACAAAACCACAAAAGCAAAGTCCTACTGGGTATCCCTGAATATTTCAACAATGAAGGAATTGGAAAGTATCCATACCTCACAGGTTCAGCGAGTTGGATGCTCAAATTGCTTAGAAGCGAAATTTTTGGAATTTCATTGGATTTGGGCATTCTAACATTAAAACCCAAACTCAGGAAAAATGACTTTTTCAATAAAAAAGCAGAAATTACGACGTTTCTATTTAAAAAGTTAAGAACTGTTACCTATCACAATTTAAAGAATTTGGATTATGGATCATATGTCATATCCAAGGTTACCGTCAATGGAAATATTGTCAATAATGAGTTTAATAATCTAGATGGAAATATAGAGGTATACTTAGATGAAAAAATATGATATTTATGAGTTTAACGGGATAGGGTATAAAAAATTATTTTATCATCAAAATTGGCGTGTGTCCATGCTCAATTATATTGAAGAATTGGACATAAATCACATTGCCTATGTGGAATCACATCAATTCACTGATGAAGTCTTTGTTTTATTGGAAGGGTCTTGTTCAATATTTTTTGCTGAAGTGGGAAATCATCAAATTGTATCATTTTCCATTTTGAATTTAGAACCTCACAAAGTATATCAAGTTCATTCTGGCGTTTTCCACACACATATACTTTCTCTAGATGCCAAAGTACTCATCATTGAAGAAGAAAACACATGTGAGGGAAATTCACCAAGGATATATATAGGCAAGGAAAGCCGAGCATTACTTATCAAAACATATCAGGAGAAGCTCAATGGAGTATAAATTAGTCTGGCAAGACACTTTTGAGCAAGATGGAGCACCTAATCCAGACATTTGGGTCATTCAAACCGGTGGTCACGGATTTGGAAACAAAGAGCAACAATTTTATTCGGATCGTCCTAAAAATATTTTTATTAAAGATGGTATTCTTAATATTGTTGCCTATAAGGAACAGATTGAAAACAGAGAATATTCATCAGCAAAGATTACGACTGAAGGAAAAAAATCTATTTGCAAAGGACGAATTGAAGTCGTAGCAAAAATACCTAGTGGATCTGGAACCTGGCCAGCCATATGGCTATTAGGCGATAACAGGAAAAAAGTGAATTGGCCGATGTGCGGAGAAATCGATTTAATGGAGCACGTCGGACACAACCCAAATGTAATACACTTTTCACTTCACTCAAAATCCAATTATTTTCGTATCAACAATCAACCAACCAAGGTTGTCAAACGCGATGATACCGTTGACCAATTTCACGAATTTGCTATGGACTGGAAAGACGATGAGATTACTTTTTATCTCGATAAAATCAAGCAAGAGATATTTAGAAAACCAGAAAATGCAACAGTTGAACAATGGCCATTTAACCTAGGATTTCATTTGATATTCAATCTTGCCATTGGTGGTACATGGGGTGGAACTATTGACGATCAAATATTTCCAGTTACTTTTCAGATAAAATCAGTCAAAATATATGAAGGAAGTGAATAGATTGACAAAAAAACGTACGATATATGATATTGCATCCGAATTAGGCTTGGCTCCGAGTACAATCTCGAAGATTCTTAATCACACAGGTAATGTCAGTGTAAAAACAAGGGAGCGAGTACTCCACCACATTAAACAAGTCGGGTATGTGCCAACATCAAGTGCACGTATGCTTAAATCTAAAAGAACCTATACGATTGGTGTAGTTTTCACCGAAGAATCAGATATTGGGCTGGAACATTCCTTTTTCTCCAGTATTCTACAATCATTTAAGACTTATGTCGAAAAAGAGGGATATGAATTATCTTTCATTGTTAGAAAATTAGGTAAAAATCATTTATCTTATTATGAATGGTGTATGAATAAACGAGTTGACGGTGTATATATCGTTGTAGGAGACTTTAATGATCAAGGATTGCATGAAATTCTCGAAAGTGGTATTCCAGCGGTATCAACGGATATGTTTTTACCAGGTTTGCACACCGTTGTGAGTGATAACGATCAAGGCATTCGAATCAGTTTGGAATATATTCGAGATGTTTTAAAGAAAAAGCATGTTGCAATGGTTGCCGGTCCAGTGACTTCAAAAGCATTTGTTGAAAGATTGATTTCTTTCCAAAAATACATATCCGAGTTTAATCTAGATTCGTCAGATGACGATATTGTATTATCCTCAAGTTTTGGATTCACAGGTGGATTCAACGCTATCAATCAATTACTGAAACAAGTTAAGAAAAGACCAGAGGTTATTCTTACAGCAAGTGATGATATCGCCTTGGGGGTTATCAAAGGGTTGACGAGTGTGGGCATAAAGATACCTGAAGAAGTCCAAGTCATTGGTTTTGATGATATTGCATTTTCAAGATATTTCACACCATCACTGACGACCATTGCTCAAGATCGTAAGCTTCTAGGTGAAACTGCAGCTAAAATGATGATTAACTTAATTGAAAATCCTGAACAAGAGATTGATGAAATCATTACACTCCCAGTTAAGCTTATTGTAAGAGAATCTACAAAAGAATACAAAATAAAATAAAACTATTGAAAACGGTACCACATTATGATATTATATTAATATAAAAGTAGGAAACCGATTTCCTTGGAGGAAATATGAGAACTTGCAAGACTTTTGACTACTCTATCGATAATTATCAAAAACAGAAGCCCTTTTCGAGTTTTTTAAGTGGTATTGCTGGAAAAATGGGTATTCCCCTTTGGGCGTTTTATGTCAATAGAGGTCAATTAATTGCATCATTTGGCATCAGAGATAAGAATGGCGCCATTATGGAATTTTTCCCTGCGAACAACGCTTATCATTATGTTTCTCGCATCGGATTTAGAACCTTCATCAAGATAGATGAAAAGGTTTATGAGTTTTTCAAAGAAAAAAATGAACATCAACGTTTGATGGTAAGTCAAGATCAAGTATCTATTGAAGAAGATCAGAAGGATTTAGGAATTAAGGTTAAGATTACCTATTTTACATTACCAAATGAACCTATTGCGGGTCTTGTTCGCAAAGTAGAAATTTTCAATTCAAAGGCAGCAATTGATATTGAAGTCATCGATGGACTTGCTCAGATATTGCCAACAGGTATCGATAACTATTCGTACAAAACAATCTCAAATTTGATGCAAAGCTGGATGGCAAGCATTCACGAAGATGATTATGTGTTTTATAAACTGCGTGCCTCAACTGATGATTCAGCAGAGGTTAGCGAAGTACATGATGGTAATTTTTATATTACAAAGTCTACACAAAAACCACTTTATATTAGTGATTATAAATTGGTTTTCGATGAAGATACCTCACTAGAAACGCCTTATCAATTCGAGAAATATTCAATTGATGAACTTGCGAAGATAAGCCAGGTTCATGTCAATCAAGTTCCTTGTGCGATGAGTGGGTTCAAATTTAAAAACATGAAAGAAGTATCTTTTGTTAGCGTTATTGGATATGCTTCAAACATCAGCATCTTAGATGACTTGTCTCATGTGTTCGATTTGAATTACTTCTGGAAAAAAGAAGAAGAAAATAAACAGTTGCATGATGATTTAGTATCAGCAATTGAAACCAAAACCAATCAGCCACTACTTGATGCATATCTTAAACAATGCTATTTAGACAATGTTTTAAGAGGAGGGCAGCCTATGGTTGTTCGTACTCTAGATGGGTTGATGGGCTATCATTTGTATTCTCGAAAACATGGAGATTTGGAAAGAGATTATAATTTTTTTACCATTGAACCTTCATTCTACTCTCAAGGTAATGGAAATTTTAGGGACGTTTTGCAAAATAGAAGAAACGATCTATTTTTCCAGCCTCAAATTGGAGATTTCAATATCTATCAATTTGCATCATTGATTCAGGCTGATGGATATAATCCATTAAGTATTGGGGGAGTCACATTTACCTATCATGGTTTACTAGACGATATTCCAAACGTACTTTTTGAACTTTTACAAAAAGAATTTACTCCAGGCATGATTGCTGCCAGACTTTTCCAAGAAGGAATAGATGTAGAATCTACTTTGACGAAGATATTCAAAAACAGTAAAGTTGTTATTAAGGCAGCCTTCGGTGAAGGATACTGGGAAGATCATTTCACATATCTCTATGACTTGATTGATTCATATCTTTCGATATTTCCCGATCAACTTGAGACATTGATGTTTAGTCATACGAATATATCTTTCTTCGTTTCACCTGTTTATGTGTTACCTCGCAATCAAAAGTATGTGATGCGTAAAGATGGTCAAATTAGACAATATGGAGCTGTGAAGCATTTTCACAATCAAAAAGATTCATGGATGACAAATATCGATGGCCAAGTAAAAGTCAATTTATTTGGCAAGTTATTGACACTTGTCCTCAATAAATTTGGTCATTTGGATCCTTACGGTATCGGGTTATCCTATGAGGGCAACAAGCCCGGGTGGAATGATGCGATGAATGGTGTTCCAGGACTGTTTGGCTCTGGTGTCTCAGAAACTATCGAACTCCAAAAAATTGTTTTGTTGCTAAAAAAGATTATCAATCTTCATCCCAATCAAAAGGTAATTCTCTTAAAAACAACCGAAAAATTAGCTGAGCAATATCAAAACATGAATCAAACTGACGAATTTGAAGCATGGAATGAAAGAATGACTCACTTGGAGGCATACCGAAAATCCTTGCTTGATGAACAGCTAGTCGTGACTCATTCAACTCAGCACTATAAAGAATTACTAGATAAAATTGAAAATACACTAAAAAATGCATTGCATAAGGCAAAATCGATAGATGCTATTTATCCAACATATTTGACATATGAGGCTATGGATTATGAATCCATCCTTGATAAAGACGGTAATCCTGTTATTGGTGAATATGGTCTTCCCGTTGTTAGGGTCAAAAAATTTAAGGTTCATGCATTGCCAAGTTTTCTTGAAGCACCTGCTAGATACCTAAAATCATTGAGTTCCCAAGAGGAAGCTGAACAAATTTATCAAGAAGTTAAAAAAACAGAGCTTTATGATCAAAAACTCAAATTTTATCAGACAAGCAAATCACTGAATGATTTCGGTAATGAAATTGGACGCATCCGTGCATTCACACCAGGTTGGCTAGAAAGAGAATCCAATTTTCTTCATATGACGTATAAATATTTACTAGGCTTGCTCAAATCAGGTCTATACACTCAATTTTTTGAAGAAATTAAAACCAATTATACCTGCTTCATGGATCCCAAGATTTATGGAAGATCGCCAATTGAGAATTCATCCTTCTTAGCTACTTCATCAAATCCAGATCCCAAAAAGCATGGACAAGGATTTGTTTCAAGATTATCAGGATCAACTGCAGAAATGCTTTCCATGTGGCGCTATATGTTTTTTGGAGATCATTTGTTTACAATGGATAACGAACAGCTCGTCTTCGAGCTGAGCCCCAAACTTCCAAAAGAATTCTTTAAGGATGGCATCGTTGAAGCAAGATTATTTAACCAAACAACGATTATCTATCATTTGCTAGATGAAATCGATACGTATGACCCTCGGGCACATATCGAAAGAATGACACTTCACACTCGAGATGAAATTTGTGAAGTTGAAGGTAGTAAGGTACAAGGAAAGTGGACAAAAGATATCCGAAATGGTCATGTCTTTAAAATAAATGTCTATATTAGAGGAGGAAAATAAATGAAAAAACGAATTATTATTTTGGCACTCGTAATGATGTTCGGTTCATTTTTGGTTTCATGTAAACCTGACGAACCAGAAGTAGTTTTATCAAGCATCACGTTTAGTGGCGCAGACGATGTAACCCTCGCTTTTGATGCTAATTTCAACGTCTTAACAGGTGTTACTGCTTTAGGAAACGATGGTGTTGATTACACAGCAGATATCACTTACACAACGACATCAGACGTTTTAGCTGGAGATTTACTTGACACGACAAAGGTTGGTAATCATGCAATTCGTTACGAAGTGCGTGTCGAAGATGTAGTTGCTCAACGCTGGCGTTACATTACTGTCAATGCTCCACAAGGCATTGAAGGTGAAATGTTAGTCAATCCAGACTTTGCTTTAGGTACAGCTGGTTGGGACGATCCAAGTGTTGTCTACATTGCTGACGGTGCATCTATGACTCTATCTATTGAAGATGGTGCCCTTAAGGCAGAAGTTGTTGCAGGATCAAATATTTGGACGCCAAGATTCGGACAAATGAATGTTCCATTTGAAATGGGTAAAACTTATGAAGTCAGCTATAAAGCGAAGTCAAGTGTCAATAAGACAATCAATCTACAAGTTGGTGAATTGTTGGCAAACGATCCTTGGTTTACTGACTTTAAACCAAGTATAGTTGTTCATCATGATATTACAACTGAATGGGCTGATTATTCATACAAGTTTACGATGAATATCGACAACCAACGTGGTGGTGTACTCTTTGAATTGGGTTCAATTGGTGGTGTTGCAGTTGATGCAACTGTATGGTTTGATGATATTGCTGTTGAAGAATCAACTCTAGATGTTGACGTATCTGCACCTACATTAAGTGGTGTGATGGAAACAGTAAATGTTTTAATTGGTAGTACTTATGATCCAGCGACTGGTGTTACAGCGTTTGATATCACTGATGGCGATGTTACAGATCAAATTGTAATCACTATCGAAGACAGTGAAAGCAATCCAGTGACAACAATCGACACAACAGTTGAAACAACTTATATTGTGACATATACTGTAGAGGATTCACTTGGAAATTCAGGTTTCTTGACTTCAACAGTGAATGTGGTTTATTTATTATTCAGCCAAACAAACTTAATTAAAAATCCAAGTTTTGAAGCAGCACTTGATGAAACAAATCCAGAGTGGACAGTTTGGTCAGAAAGTTATACAGTTGTTTCTGGAATTGATACAGTAGCTGGTACATTTGAACTTGACATAACAGGCACAGGTCCTAATGTGTATTCAGTTCAACTTGTTCAAAATGGCTATATCGAACTTGAACAAGGTAAGACATATCGCTTACAATTTAGTGCTTCTGCAACAGTAGCAAGAACATTGAATGTAACGATGGGTATTGGTCTTGATTATGATCCTTGGTATATACAATATACTCGTCAAGATGGTATACAATTAACTACTGATGAAGCAGTTTATGAATTTGTGTTTACCGTTGCAAACGAAACTCATGATGTTAAACTTGTATTTGAACTTGGTAATACTCCAGGTTTTGCTGAGGGCGTGGTAACATTCTATGATGTTGCATTAAATGAATTAGATGCAGAACCAATCATTATGAATGGTGACTTTTCTGATACTGGATGGGCTTTGTGGTCACAAAACTGGGGTGCTGCACCTACGGTTACACTTGGTATTGTTGATGGTGCTTATTCTATGACCACTAATCTTGGTGGAGATGCTGGATGGGCTATTCAGTTCAATCAAGCTGACATTGCACTAGAAAATGGTAAGACTTATACATTCTCATTTGATGCAATGGCTACTGTAGCAAGAGATCTAAATGCTGCAATATTCGTTCCTAGTGTTTATACATCATACTTTAGACAAGATGCAATCATGTTAACAACAGCAATGGCAACCTACAGTTATGAATTTACTGTTGCTGAAGCGGATCATGTAGGATTGTTATTGAGTTTTGAAATGGGTGCTACTGCATCATTTGCTGCTGGTACAATTACATTAGACAATATTTCCCTTAAGGAAAATGTCGTTGATTCTCCAGAAATTATTGTTAATGGAACTGCTGATCAAGTCTTATACCACAACTTCTTTACTGAAGGAAATGGAACAATGAGTTATAGTGATAATGGCGCGGTCTTTGCAGTTGACACTTTAGGTGGAGCTGCATACCAACCTCATTACTATTATATTATTGACGAACTTGCTGCTGGTACATATACTGTAATCTTCACAATGACTTCAAGCGTTGCTCGTGATTTCAGATTTAACATCATTTTACCAGATGCTGGATACGCTTCAATTCTTCCAGATACTAAATATGATTTCTCTTTAAACGCTGATGAAATGACAGTAATCACTGTTACGTTTACAACTGAAACAATGTTGACTAATGTCAAGGTTGAATTAGATTTTGGTACACTTGGTGGAGAATTGGTATCAGAAGTTGGTACGTTCACACTTCATGAAATCATGCTCTATCCTAACTATTAATAGGAGGAGTCGTAGATGAAAAAATTATTACTATTATTTGTTGCCCTATTCTTAGTATTAGGTCTATATGCTTGTGGCGAGGATGAAGATCCAAATGATCACATTATTAATCAACAAATAGAACTTACCTACGCGGATTGGGGTGATCAAGAATTAAATCAGCGTATGATCGATGCATTCATGGTGAAATATCCTGATATTCGCGTGACTTTGCGTCAAGATATCGCTGGTAGTGGAGCTGAATTTACAGGTAATCTTGTAACTGCAGCACAAGCTGGTTTATTACCTGATGTATTTGCTACTGATAACGTTCCTACAGTTATAAATGCTGATTTGACTTTGGATATTGCTGATCTTTGGGATGCTGATCTAGAAACCGATCTTATTTATGATAATATTGCGTTGACAGGTGTTTACAATGATAAAAGATTCGCAGTGCCTTCATTCCAATTTTTAAAAGGTATTATGATTAATCTAAATATTTTTGAAGACGCGAACTTGGTTACTGTAGATGGAAAATACAGAATCGACAATGATGGCTATCCTGTCAAGGATTGGACGCATAGCGAATTTGTAGAAATAGCAAAAGCAATTACAAATTTTGATTTGGTTGATACTGAAAACTTAGTGATTGGTATGGATACTTGGTACGGTTCTCCTGATTTTCAACAAGTTTGGCCCATGATGAATGATGCAGATGTCCAATATGATACATGGGACGGCAGTGCCTTCCATTACACATCAGCTGATTGGGTTTACGCGATGGAACAAAAAGTAGCACTTCACCAACTAACAAATGGTACGACAACACGTTTCACACCAGAAGTATATGATGAAAACCCTGTTCTTCAACAATACCTAATTCAAATGGGTTATGGTGCAATGGACATTGAAGGATCATGGCAATTTTGGGTAATTAATGCAGCTAAAGAAGATAGCAATATCGACTTAGGATTCTGGCCATACCCAAGTGGATCAGAGGGTTTATTCCCACCAACAATTCTTGATTATCAAGCAATTTCATCACAAACGGAATTTCCAGAAGAAGCCTATTTACTCGCTAAATGGATGACTTTTGGACAAGAAGGTTGGGAAGCGCGTCTTGATTTACTTGAAGCTGATCGTGATGTAGCATTGGCTGCCGGCGAGTTGCCTATTCATTTAGATCGTTTTCCAGTTGGTGATTATCCTGATGTATGGGATAGAGTTTATGACTTGGTTGACGATATTGAAGGCATTAACTATATTTTAAATCGAATTGAGTATTCAAAGCCTGACCTAGATAAATGGTTACCAGGCTACAAAGATTTCTGGGCATGGGTCAATGATCCTGAAAATCCTTATAATTGGGATAGCCTTGTCATTGCTGGACCAACTGCAGTATCAACTTACGCGGTACAATGGGAAAGCAAGGCAAATGAAATCGTGCAAGGACAACTAGATACTTTAGGTGCTGATTGATTTGTAAGAAATGGATTGAGAGGGGAACTTTTCCCCTCTCATATCCATATATATTTCTGGAGGAAGCATGAAAAAATTAAGCATGTTTTTTAAAAAAAGATTGTCAAAGATTAAAACAGTCATCATCGGTATTGGTGTAAAACGAATTATGATTATGGTCTTCGCTTTTATACTATTACTGATTGTTGTACTATCTTTTTTTAAGCAATCATCGATTGATACTTTTTATGATACTTCTGAATTAACTTATAATTATCAAAATGAATCTTTAAGTACAGCTTTTAATACACCGCTGTATACATCGATTAAACAGGATTATCTAACCTCGGGTCTTTTGGAAACAGATGAGGAAAAAACAATCTTGACAGGTGAAATGACATCTGGGTTAGCAATTGATTTCAATCATCCTGATTATGGTTCGATAGTCAGTGATTATATTGAACAAACAGGAGTGAATCAGGATGTATATTTGTTGGATAGCAATCATCCAATCTCTATTGCAAATACAAGTACTGAAAGTGGTCTATATTATTTTGGCATTGATTATTATGAACTCGAAGAAGGAATCAATAATACTCAAATCAGTATTACGATTAATGGCGTGAATCCGTTTTATGAGAGTCAGACGCTTGTTCTCCCTTCAAAATGGATGATGACAACGACTCTATTTACACTAGACAGATATCAAAATGAAATACAACCCAGTTCAGATAAAATCAAGAATTGGTCTCATCATAAGATTAATGATTACCGTGGGATGCATCCAGGGCTTTTTGCTTTTGAATTAAACGAAAATGATGTTATTGAAATTCGTTATGTCAACGGACAACTCCTTTTAGGCCAATTTTATTATGTACGAGAAGATCGAATTCCAACGTATAGCAATTATCTTGCAACCAATGGAAACGCCGATGTAATCAACGATGAAATCACTATTGCAGCAAGAGAAATGTATTATCGCAACGATCCTTCTATTCGACTAAGACCAGAACAGGATCCTTCTAATCTTTATTACAATACCCAATTTCTTAGACTCAATGTCATCTTTGGTGATTCATGGCAAAACAGCGGACAAGCAGTAACCTATGCTATAGATGTTGAAACATCTGGATATTATTATCTGTCTTTCAAATATCGACAGTATATGATTAAAGATATGCCAGTGTTTAGAAAAATAAAAATAGATGGAGATGTTCCATTTGATCTATTGGAAAGTTATGCTTTTCCATATACTGTTTCATTTTCGAATCGAAGCCTTGTAGATGAAAACAATGAATTTTTAAAAATTTATCTCGGAGCTGGATCTCATGAGTTATCACTTGAAGCTGTCAATTACCCATATCGACAGACCATTGAAACAATTCAGTATGTCATGAACGAGATTCAAGAATTGTCTCTTTCCATCAAACGTTATACCAGTGGCGGGACGGATCGTTATCGTGACTGGGATATCGAAGCGTATTTTCCAATGGCATCCTCGAATATATTAGATTGGGCTGATTTGCTTAATCAAATTTACAGGGAGTTGTTAGGATTGACAAGCAGTGATCAACCTTCAGAAATTGGAAACCTTAAGGTGGCTGCAACAAGATTGACCAACATTGCTAATGATATTAATAAACTTCCAAGCCTTATGGTTCAATTTTCGGATGGAGATTCATCAGTTAATCAAATGCTAGGTAATATGATGCAGCGCTTAATGCGTTCAAATCTTGAACTAGAACGCAGTGTCTTTCATGGGGAAGATCCTATTGCAAAGCCTTATGCCAACATATTTGTTCGCTTTTGGGAAGGAACGAAGCGTTTGGTATTATCGTTTGTAAATAATCCATATTCAGCTTCATCTAGAAAAGATGATGAAATCACCGTTTGGGTTAATCACCCTCGCCAATATATCGAAATTATGCAATCCATGATTGATCAAAGATATACGGGACCCATGAAAATCACGCTTTCTCAAATGCCTGATCAAAACAAATTGATCTTAGCCAATGCGAGTGGACAATCTCCTGATCTTGCGATTGGTGTCAACCACTGGATTCCTTATGATTTTGCGGTCAGGGATGCATCGTTGGACTTGCGTCAGTTTGAAGGCTATGAAGAACTCGTTACCCATTTTTCCAAAGGAGCGATGATTCCTTACGTATTCGAACAGGGTGTATATGGTCTGCCTGAAACCCAAAATTTTTGGGTTACTTATTATCGAAAAGATATATTAGATAGTATCGGTATTACTGAAATTCCACAAACCTGGGATGAAATCATTGAGATATTACCTCTGCTACAAAGTTATGGAATGAATTATTTTGTACCACTTGCACAATTTAGTGGACTTAAGCCCTTTGTTGCCACATTGCCATTCATTTATCAATTTGGTGGAGATCTTTATTCACCTGATGGCATGCAAACCAATATCAATAGTGAAGAAACACTTAAGGGTATCACTTTAATGTCAGAACTCTTCACATTGTATAATATGCCTAAGTATGTTGGTAGCTTTTATAACCATTTTCGATATGGTTTATTACCTATTGGTATTTCTGACTTATCGACCTATATTTTACTAGATACTGCAGCAGTGGAACTTGATGGACTGTGGGGTATGGATCTTCATCCAGGTGTTTTGGATCCTGATACCGGTGAAATCAATCGTTATAGTGCTGTGGGCGCTCAAGCCTCTATGATTATGAGCAATACCGAGTATCCTGATGAATCATGGGATTTCTTGAAGTGGTGGATGTCTACTGATGTTCAAAGTGATTTTGCATTTTTACTGCAGAGCACTTACGGACAAGCCTATTTTTGGAACACAGCTAATTTAGACGCATTTGAATTATTATCCATGCCAAAAGAATATAAAGACATTGTTTTAGCACAGTGGGAATATGCACTTGAAGCATCGCGCATACCTGGAGCATATATGGTTGAACGTGAAATCAGCAATGCATGGACAAAAATAGTATTTGACGCGATAAACCCAAGACAGGCACTAGATGAAGCAGTTCGTATTTCGAATCGAGAAATCATCTACAAGATGGCTGAATTCGGCTATACTTATCGAGGAGAAATTCTCAAAGAATATATTGTTCCGAGTATTTACAATATTGACGATTGGTTAACGGAGGTGGCTCATGATTAGTAAAATAAATCATCCCTCCTGGTTTATCGTTCCTTATTGGACTCTATTCTTTGTATTTGTTGTCGTTCCTGTACTTGCGGCAGTATTCTTATCATTTACTTATTTCAATGCGATTCAAGCCCCAACATTCATCGGTATAACCAATTATATTGAGTTGATTACCATGGATACTGTATTCATGCAATTCGTCTTGTCGAATACACTTAAATTTGCTTTAATCGTTGGTCCATTTGGATATTTGTTATCCTTTATGCTTGCTTGGATGCTTGCACAGATTCCTGCAAAAGCAAGAACAGTATTAGCCATCATCTTATATTCTCCGTCACTAACGATGGGGGTTGCGATGGCATCGATGTGGAGAATCATCTTTTCTGATGATTCACAAGGTTATTTAAATAGTTTGCTGCTTAATTGGGGAGTTATCTTAGAGCCCATACAGTTTTTGCAATCACCACAATATTTAATGACAATCATGATTGTTGTTTCCTTATGGAGCAGCATGGGGGTTGGATTTTTAGCCATGCTTGCCGGTGTACTCAATATTGATCAAACGCTTTATGAAGCGGCATATATGGATGGAATCAAAAATCGTGCTCAAGAAATATTTTATATTACGATTCCATCGATGAAACCTCAAATGCTCTTTGGGGCTGTTATGGCAGTTGTAACAACCTTTCAAGCAGGAGGTATTGGGGTCGCACTCTCTGGATCGAACCCGACACCACAATATGCAGGGCAACTCATCGTCAACCATATTGAAGATTTTGGATTCATCAGGTATATGATGGGTTACGCAGCTGCGATTAGCGTTATCTTATTGCTCATGGTCTATTTCATTTCAAAAATCACCTGGCGTATTTTAGGGGAAAGGGAGTGATTATATGGCGAAAAATACATTTCAAGGTACAAAAATAAATCCTACCTTATTTCATAAGAGCCAAATTCCATTCTTTGCATTCCTCATCCCATTTTCATTATTGATGCTGTTACCTATTATCTTTATTGTCAATCATGCATTCAAACCACAAAGTGAACTCTTTGCGTATCCTCCAAAGTTTTTCGTTAGAACACCTACTTTTGATAATTTTTTGGAATTATCAAGAATTGTCTCAGCATCTGGTGTCCCATTTTCCAGATACTTGGTCAATAGCCTGTTCATCACCACTATTGGAGTTACACTCGCTATTTTTATCACTGCATTTTCTGCATACGCATTATCTAAACTCAAATTTAGAGGGAAGAAGTTTCTATTTGAACTCAACACCTTGGCTTTGATGTTCGTACCAATTGCTGTACAAATTCCTAGATATTTGATTATTGCAAAATCCGGTTTAATTGATTCATATTGGGCACATATTTTGCCAGTCATTGTCATGCCGGTTGCGATGTTCTTAATCAAGCAATTCATTGACCAAACACCGAATGAGTTAATTGAATCAGCAAAGATTGATGGTGCATCTGAGATGCAAATATTCTTAAAGATTATTATGCCGATTATCGCTCCAGCGATTGCAACCGTAGGTATTCTCGCTTTTCAAGCTATCTGGAACGATACGACAACATCTGTTTTATATATTAATGATGAAAGTAAACGAACGTTAGCGTTCTATATGATGAGTTTAACCTCATCGCAAGGCAATACAGTTGCTGGTCAAGGGATGGCTGCAGCTGCGGGGCTTATGATGTTTATTCCAAATCTATTGTTATTTATCTTCCTTCAAAGTAAGGTTATGAATACTATGGCTCATTCGGGTATCAAATGATGAAAAAATATATTCTTGTTCTTTTCATTTTCTTAGCAGTGTTGATTCCATCCCTTCAAATCAGCGCCAACGGACTTCCTTATACAACCTATACCTATTCAAGTGCAATCAATCGCATGGTATGGACTCAAGATGCATACTTGCCATTATCTATTAGCTACGATTTGGGTGGATTGACACTTGATACACCTAGCGATTTAACAGTAGATAGCGAAGACAACGTCTACATTGCCGATTCAGGTAATTCAAGAATCATCAAATATAGCTTAAAAGATGATATCGTCTCCATTATTGGTGATGGAATACTCAACCAACCGACCGGTGTTCATGTTGGATTGGATGGGAGTCTTTATGTTGCTGATTTTGGCAGCAAGGAAGGTTATCAATTCTTATATGATGAACTTACAGATACTTACAGTTTAGGTTCCATTTATTCTAAGCCAATCAATACACCATACTTTACTGTTGGTGATGCATTTGATCCAACAAAGATAATTACCGATCGTGGTAATAATGTTTATATCTTATTAGCAGGCAATATCAATGGACTTGCTGAATTTGAAAATAATGGCAATTTCTTCGGTTTCTTTGGTGGAAACGCCTTACCAAGTACGTGGGATAATATTTTAAAATCTGTTCTCTTTGATGAGAAACAACGTAGAGAATGGTTTAAAATGATTCCCAAACCCGTTTATAATATTGCTGTTGATCATGACGGTTTGATTTTGACGTCGACTAAAGGCGATGATGGTTATTTAAAATTAAACATTGCCAATTTTGTCTATAACAAATCAGCTTGGGGTTTTGATACTGTTGAAGACCTCTTTGTTGGTCCATACAACACAATTTTCACCATTACTTCAGATGGATATATTACCGAATACGGTCCAGACGGATCCGTTCTGTTTGTATTCAGTGGAACAGATACCTATAATCAAAAGGGCTTATTTAAATATCCAACAGGTGTTGCAGTAGATTCTAAGAGTAATATTTATGTTGTTGACCAGGAAACTTCAGGACTTCAGGTCTTTATTCCTACCGAATTTGCTAGTTTGGTACATTATGCGATTGACCTATATCAACAAGGTAAATATGCTGAATCTCTAGAACCATGGCAAGAAGTACTGCGCATGAACAGTTTATTTGATTTAGCAAATAAAGGCATTGGTAACGCATATTTCTCCGAAATGGATTATGAGAGTGCAATGGAATATTACAGAGTCGCTCGTGATACTGATGGTTTTTCAAATGCATTTTGGGAAGTAAGAAATACGGCTTTACTCAACAGTGGAGAAATCATCGTTGGAGTTTTCCTCAGTTTAATATTACTCTATTTTATCAATCGTTTTATTCACTTCATGGATTATGTGAGAAAACCATTTAGAAAACTAAAAACATTCTTAAATAAGTATAAGCTCTATCAAGAACTGGTTTTCCCATTTTATATCATCAGGCATCCTGGTGATGGATATTACGGTATAAAAAGAGAAAAGAAGGGTTCTAATCTATCAGCAACCATCTATTTGTTGTTATTCTTTGCAGCTTATGTTTATTGGATTTTTGAAACAAGCTTCCTATTTAATAAAAACATACCTTCAGAAATCAATATGCTTCAACAAATGACAACTGTCTTTGTTCCATTCTTTTTATGGGTTGTAGCCAATTATCTTGTCTGTAGCATTCGAGATGGTGAAGGAAAGTTTAGTGATGTTTTTCAAGCAACGGCATACACATTGTTACCAATGATTATCACTTTTCCAATTCTAACAATTATTTCCAAGGGTTTAACCTATAATGAAGCATTTATATATTCAACAATCTTATTTATTGGTGTGGCACTTACTGTTATTTATATGATTATCATGGTCAAAGAAATTCATTTCTATGACATGAAACCAACTATCTCAAATATATTAATCAGTTTATTCACTGCAATCATGATCCTGGCTGTTCTTTTCATCATCTATTTATTACTTAATGAAGTCTGGACATTATTATCCGATATTGTAAGGGAGTTGATCAATCGTGGCTAAAGTAACTAAATATCTTATTGTACTCGTTTTATTTACTATGGTAACGTTTGGCATCGTTTATGCAAGTGATGAAAATACTTTGCTTTCCGATGTCGAGATTGTAGAAAATTATCCTTATATCAATGAACTGCTCCTTGAGAGTTCAAGATACACACAAACCGATGAAGTTGATCCTCAAGTTTTAGACGATTATCATAGTTTGTACACATTATCCTATACACCTTTAGAGTTGGATACATTAGGTTTTGAGTTAATGTTTGATACCAGTGAATTACAGGTTTACTTTGAAAAGGATTCATTCTCACTCATGATCAAAAACAAGGAAACTGGATATTTTTGGTCCTCAAGACCAGAGTTTCAGGGTATTTCCGGCACTCGTGAAGATAATACAGCAAATAGAAATCTGATGAATTCGGGTATATGGGTGGATTATGTTAGAGCACAAAATGTATCGACATCAACTTTGACGACAGCATCTTTATATACGTTGGCAGAAGTGAAATATCTTAATGATGCATCGATAACACCAGAGCATCCAGATCACTTGAGACCCTATGAACTTGAACTCGGAAGTTATTTAACGAGAAAAGTAGAAGTTTCTATCGAAAATCAAACATCAACTTCGTTTTTAACACATGTGGATATCAAGGAACTCGATATGGCATTTGATGTTGAAATCAGTATGAATCAAGGTGCACTTGAAGTCTATATACCAGCTGACACTATTACTGAGGATGGTGAGATTTATCGCCTATTAGGCATACAAGTTTTTCCATATTTAGGAGCTGCAAGAGAAGCAAATGTTCCTGGATATATCATGATTCCCGATGGTGTTGGAGCCTTAGTTCGAATGAACCAAAGATATAATACTTATTTCCAAGCACGGTTTTATGGTGCTGATTTCGGTTATCAAACTTCAACGCTTCCTCAATTATCAATTCCAATCTATGGCATGGTACATGAACCGGGAGCTAATGGTTATTATGTCAATATACTAGAAGGTGCAGAGAATTCTACGTTACTCAGTAATTTTTGGGGAGACAATACCAAATTTAACCGTATTTCATCACGATTTAATATTAGACAAATATACAAGTACATCATTAATAAAGCAGGCGATGGAAATGATACAATCGCATCAGAAATGACTTCTAGCAATTATCGAATAGCCTATCATTTTTTAAGTGATGCAGAAGCATCTTATGTCGGTATGGCAAAAGATTACCGTGATTTCCTCATTCAAGAAGGAGTATTAACCAATCAAGAAAAGGTTGTTAACGGACAAATTCCAATTCAACTTAGCTATATCATGTCAGATCAGGAGCCTTCTTTTATTGGCACAATTAAAGTGAAGATGACAACAACTGAACAGGTTCAATCAGCGTATAACTTCTTCAAAGCAAATGACATTACAAACCAACAGGTAACGCTAATGGGTTGGAGTAAGGATGGTTTTGTGAATCGAGCACCATATGCTACTAGGATTGCTGGACAAGGAGATTATGAGGATCTAGCAAATGATATCATCAGTGATGGAAATACCATCTATCTCGATAACGAATATGTTTTTTCATCTGAGTTATCATCACGAATTTTCTACAATCGAGATGTTGCAAAAAATCTTTCCAAACTTAAGATGGTAATCAACCGTCGCTCTTTGAATGGACAAATTACAGATTTATATCTTCTCTATCCTGATCGTAGCCTAGCTATGGCTGAAGATGATGTGGATTATTTCAATGATCTAAATGTTTCAGGTTTGTCCATGGCTTCTATGGGTTCTATGCTTTACAGCTATTACGACGGGAAGAACTATGAACGAAACTCAAGTATCACATATTATCAAGCAATAGCAGATCTTTATGATTCATTGACATTATCCAGACCGAATGTTTATTTTTATAGTTATGTTGATGGATATATGGATATGCCTATCACCAATAGTCAGTATGATTACTACACTGACTTGGTACCCATGATTCCCATTATTTTAAAGGGAAGCCTATCTTATTACACGCCATATTTGAATTTCAATGCACTTGCTGAAGATCGATACTTAACCATGGTTGATTTTGGTATTAATCCAAGTTATATCTTAACTCAGGAGCCAACCTATAAAATGAGATATACAGCAGCAAGCGCATATTATACAACAACGCTTTCTGATTATGAGGAAGAAATCATAAGTACATATCAATTTGTCAATGATGCTTTGAAACATGTAATAAATGCATATATTATTGATCGCGAAGTCATCGAAACAGGTCTGGTTTTAGTTACTTATTCCAATGGAATTCAAATCTATATCAACTATAACTATCAGATGCAAACTGAAGGCATACATCAGATTCCAGCAAGAAGCTATAAGGTGGTGGAATCATGAAGAAAATAAAGCATTCCATTGCTTCATTAAGCGGTAAAATAGGACATTTCTTATTTGTGATCTGGGACAAGATATCAAGCTTTTATGTCTATAAAGTATCTGTAGTATTCGATAAGATTGGATATGCCCTAACGCACAATTTTGTCTTAAGAAAACAAAACCAAAGACTGATTATCTTAACGTTCATTAAAATTAAAATCACACGTAAAAATCGAGAAGCGTTTTATGGGTATATGTTTATCCTGCTTTGGCTATTTGGTTATTTGCTTTTCACGTTATATCCGATGTTTTACTCACTTTATTTAAGTTTTCACGAAGCCTACTACAGCCTTCAGGATGGTGTTTTAACGACATTTGTTGGTTTTCAAAATTATTTAAATATCTTTAGAAGCCAAGTTTTACTACCTTTATTTGGGACTTATGTCGGTAAGATGGTCATCGCTGTTCCTTTGGTCGTTGTATTTTCCATTATGATTGCTGTCTTAATCAATAATCCGATCAAACTTAAAGGTTTTTGGAGAACGATATTTTTCTTACCCGTAGTCATATCAACTGGACCAGTCATTGCAGAACTGACAAATCAGGATGCAACCTCACTTCCTTCACTTCAAGATAGCACGGTACTTATCTACATCTCTGAAAATCTTGGTCCATGGATTGCAAATCCTTTGGAAACACTACTCACATCTATGCTGCTTATCTTATGGTATGCAGGTATTCCAATTCTTATATTTCTTGCAGGTTTGCAAAAGATAGACATTTCGATATATGAGGCTGCTGCAATTGATGGTGCATCTCCATGGGATCGTTTTTGGAAAATCACATTACCCTCCATTCAACCTTTGATTAGTGTAGCTATTATTTACATTGTTGTGTCAATGTCGCTTTTCGTTGAATCTGGTGGTATATTAGATATGGCAAAACTACACATGCTCGTTGGTGCTCCAGACTCCAATTTTTGGCATGGTTATGGTTATGCGGCATCTATTGCATGGGTTTATTTCTTCTTGATGGTTATCATCATGAGTATTTTTGTGGGTATACTTTCTATCCGTAGAAAGGAGAAATAAAACATGAAAAAATTCGATTATAAACGATTCAAAGTGAAAGCAAAACGCTTTTTAATGGGAATGAACTTTGTTGATGGATTCATTTACAAACTAGTCATCTACACACTGTTAATTAGTTTCAGTTATATCTATTTATATCCAGTGCTCTTTATGCTTGTCAATAGTTTCATGAGTGTTGATGATTTAATCAATCCGGGAATAAAATGGATTCCAAGTGCATTGCAATTTGAAAATTATTCCCGTGCCATTCAGGTACTTGTGCTTCCAGGTTCCATTATTTCAACTACCGGTTATGTGCTTAAAGTCAGCTTATCCGTCACAATTTCATCAGCTATCATCGGCTATGGATTTTCCAAATTCAATTTTCCACTCAAAAAAATCATGTTTGTTCTCATGCTTGCAACCTTCATCTTACCTTCACAGGTTACCATGGTTGCTAATATGCTAGTATTTAGGAGTTTAGGACTCATGAGTACTCAAAATGCAATGGTTTTACCAGCAATTTTCGGTCAGGGAATCAATGCCGCAATTTATATTTTGATTTTCTATCAATTCTTCAAGACAATTCCGGATGTGTTGATGGAATCAGCAGAAGTTGATGGTGCATCACAGACCAAAATATTTTTAAGAATTGCAATACCTTTAGCAATACCATCATTCATCATTGTGTTCCTATTTAGTTTTGTTTGGTATTGGAATGAAACTTTTATCACTGCACTTTATGTTGGCGGTCAAGTGACTCTACCTCTTAAGCTACAAGCCTTTAGAGCAAGTTACTCGACATTGTTCCCTCCTGGAACTCCAGGTGGCGAACTGAATGAAGCGATTATGCTTGCAGGTAACATGCTTACTATATTACCGTTGCTTGTCTTGTATTTTATTGCACAGCGCTATTTCGTTGAAAGTATTGACCGCACTGGTATTACAGGTGAATAAAAAGGAGAACTTATGAAAAAATTGATAATATTGGCACTGCTATTATTTATCTTAGCTGGGTGTGAACCTGGAAAAGATCCAGATGATATCATACCCAATGGTCTAGAGCCACTTATTGCTGCTACAGATTGTGATGAACCTACACTTGATGGAGGTTGGACATGCATTTGGGCTGATGAATTTGATGGAAGTACCGTTGATGAAACTAAATGGAATTTTGAAGTTCATGGCGATGGTGGAGGAAATGGAGAACTTCAATATTACACAAAAGAGAATGCTCAAGTTATTGATGGAAAACTGATTATAACCGCTAAAAAAGAGAGTTATTTAGGTGATGATTACACCTCATCTCGCCTCAATACGAAATATAAAGGAACTTTCCAATACGTGCGTCTAGTTGTACGTGCAAAACTGCCAACAGGTAGAGGCACATGGCCAGCAATTTGGATGATGCCATTAATGAGTGCCTATGGTGGATGGCCAGATAGTGGTGAAATCGACATTATGGAATATGTTGGATACGATCCAAACCGCATTTATTCAACTATTCACACTGAAAAATTCAACCACAATCTCGGTACACAAATAGGATTTAACAGAATCATTGAAAATGCCGAAACTGAGTTTCATGATTATGAAATGATTTGGTCGCCAGGCAATATAAAAACATTTGTTGACGGAAAGAGTATTGGTGATTTCAATTATGTAGCAGCACTGAACTTAGATGTGCCATATAATGAAGCTTTCCCATTTGATCAATCCTTCTTCTTGATAATTAATTTTGCAATTGGAGGTACCTGGGGTGGTTCTCAAGGGATAGATCCTGATATTTTCCCGACAACATTTGAAATTGAGTATGCACGAGTTTACAAGCAAGATTACGCAACTGTTGATAAAGAGAAACCTTCAGATCCTACGGATCTTGCATTAGCTCAGCTTGCAAATTCGATTTATTGGAAACCATCAACTGACGATTATGGAGTAGCCGAATATGCAATCTACCTCAATGGAGTTTTTCATCGTTATGTCAATCTGAATCAGTTCACATTTAAAGGATTGAATAGTGGAGAAACCTATCAAGTTCAGATTCAAGCAGTAGATTTTCTTGGAAGAGCTTCGGGATTAAGCAGTTCGTTATCTTTCACCTATAATTAAGATACTAAGGGTATGTGCATGGCGCAGCCCTTTTTAATATACGAATTTCAAATTTAAGAAAAAAGTAAAGAAAATATAAGGAATTCTTTATAATTGTGAACGTATAATATATTAACTGAGAAGATTCTATCGGTATCGATGGATTTACCCTTTATCTTGTTAATCTTTTTATACGATAGACTTTCAGCTATTTCCTAAGGGCGTGGTTTTATCATGCCCTAAGGAAAACAATCGCATATTGATTATTAAAAACGTGGTATACTTTAAATGTAGTCTCACAGTAAATTTAGATGAAAGGAATTCAAATAATCATTGATGATTTGATGAGGTACATTTATGGGACAAAAAATTTTGCTTGTTGAAGATAATATCATCATCAGTAGAAGTTTGGAAACTAAACTTAAAGAAGAAATGTTTGAAGTCAAACCGGTTTTCAATGGTGAGGACGCAATCAAACAATTTGATATAATACCCTATGACATTGTTTTATTAGACTTAATGCTACCCATCAAAAATGGTGATGAAGTCTTAAGACATATTCGTTCCAAGGGTGATGTACCAGTTATCATTATTTCTACAAAGGATTCTGACGTCGAAAAGGCAATCAATCTAGGATTAGGTGCTGATGACTATTTGTCCAAACCCTTTTCAATGCTTGAACTGGTTGCTAGAGTCAAAGCTGTTTTGCGTCGATCTCAACATACAAGCGAAAAAAGTCTTAAACAGAATTTTAAGATATTTGATATTGAGATTAATTTAAATAATTACGTAGTGACCAAAAGTGATCATGTTGTAGATTTAACCTTGAAAGAATTTGAAATCTTAAAGCTTCTATTAACGCATCCTGATCAGACATTCTCCAAACAGTTGATGTATAGAACCATCTGGGGCGAAGAGTATTACTTTAATGACAACGTCATTAATGTTCACATTAGGAGACTCAGGGAGAAAATTGAAGACATTCCTTCTCAACCTAAAATAGTAGTAACTATGTGGGGATTCGGGTATAAATTAGGGAGTGAAAAATAAAGTCAGATGCACACCATAACAGGTGTGTTTTTTTTATATATTTAATAAATAATTAATGTTCTGTTAAGATTAAAGAAACGAAGATTAGATATAATTATGTATAGATATTATGGAGGTATCCTATGCAATCTTTCATTCTTAATTGGGCATTTTTACTCATATATGATAAGAATGATATTGCTATGAATATCAAATTTTCCAATCAATTCATTGAGGATTACCAACTCTCTTATAGAGAACTAATGCTAGTTGAAAAGGAAATAGCTTCATATTTGCATCGTTATGATTACAAAAAATTGGAGTACTTTAGCAATATAGAAACGCCTTTAGTGTTTGACACATTAATGCGTTTTAAGTTTAAAAAATGTAAGCATTCATTAAGGACTATAGCCATTTGCAACGTTCAGGAAAATGGGTTATCATGTATTAATTTTTTGGAATCTAAGGTGATGAATGTACGTCGATTAATTAGGAAAAACCTTTCAATAAATTCCATCAAATTAATTAATATTGAAAATGAGAGTGAGCTAAAAGATATAGATCAAACATTTTTAACCGATCTTTATGCCCATTTGGAACATATCATGGAGCGAGTATTAAAAATCTCATAAGTTAAGAAAAAAGTAAGAAATCCAAAACAAATCCTTAATAATTGATAGGTATACTAGAATTAATCAAAAGAAAAATAACTAAAGAAAGGTGTGTGATGGTATGAAAAAAATTATTTTAATACTTTCAATCACGTTAGTTTCCTTGATGTTTACATTGCAAATTTCACAAACTCAAGCAACAAGTCTTCATATTCATACACTGACTTTTCAAGATGGCGATGGGCAATTTCTTCAATCTGATTTATTTGCTGAAGGCGCAGATTTAAGCGCTTATTCAATACCGATTGCTCCCCAAAGAGAAGGTTACGTTTTTATTGGTTGGAGCTATGATTTAACACAAGGAATGCCTGATGCAAGCATTGTCATATTTCCTGAGTATATACAAACTGAATATTTGGTAACGAACTCAATTTAAATGAGTGAAATGTTTTCACTTATCTTTTTTAAATTTTAATAGAATAGCAATTGAAAACCGATATCGATGCTTTATCGAAAATTTGGTTTTTTCTTTAGAATGATATAAACAAAATAATAAAACTATTTAAATTCATATGAGATGAAATAACTTATAATAGGGATAAGAAGGTGAATGTATGTATTATTATCGTATGTTAAGTTTTAATCTTAGAGTTAATGTTACACAAGATGGTATCCATGCGTGGACAAACAGAAAATCACATGTTTTAGATTTCATACAGTCAAATGATTTTGATATCATTGGATTTCAAGAAGTAACACCAAACATGTATCAAGAATTATACAAAGCACTAAATCTCTATGATGGTTTTGGTGTTGGAAGAGATGTCAACCAAGAAGCTATACCGATTTTCATCAAAAAAAATCAGTTTACCATACTTGAATCAAAGACATTATGGTTATCCAATACTCCAACTGTCGAATCAAAGATTGATGGTAGTTATTTTCCTAGAATTGTTACCTATGTGGTAGTTGAGGATCAAAACCATACACGCATTTCATTTTTTAACACACATTTGGATTATGCTTCAGATAATGTATGTAAAAAACAAGCAACAATTCTATCGAAGGTAATGGATAGAATAACTGCTAAATATCAATCATTTGTTGTGTTATGTGGCGATTTTAACCAATATCCGCAAAGTAAAACAATCCAATATCTAACTAATCGCTATCAAAGTGTGTTTGATAGAAAAACAAATATTGGTTTGACTTTTCATGGGTTTACCAATGAGACCAATGGGCTGCCCATAGACTATTTTTTCTATTCAAAACCACTAAGGTTAGAAGCATTCAAAATCATTAATCATCTACGCCATGATATCTATCTATCCGATCATTATCCGATCTCTGCTATGTTTTCTTTTGAAAAATAGATTAATTTAATCTTCTTTCTTCAAGAATGAATAAAAATCATTTTCTTTTTGCTGATTTGCCATTGATACGGTTCCCACTGGTGATACGAGAATTGTAAATTCCTCTTTTCCATCCAGTCCGAATAACAAATCACATGGTTTTCGTTCAAATGCTCCAATAGCGCATGTTCCAAGACCAATCGACTCACAGGCAATATAGAGATTTTGACAAACGTGCCCAATATCCACTAAGATGATTCGATGAGCAAAAAAGGAATAGCGCCATTCGGAACGATAAGGTATGACACTCCAAAAAAAGATAACATTAGCTGAAGTTGTCCAGTTTTGTCCACTGAGTGCATAAGTGATTGTTTGATCCATGTTTTCGACAGATGATAAGAATTCAATTTGATGTGTCTTAGGCAAGTAATGATAGGAACCTTGATTCAAACCTTCGATGTTTTTGATCACTAGATAGGTTTCAAACTCATGTCTTGCTCCACCACTTGGAACAGTTCTAATCGTAGCATATTGATTTCCTCTGATACTTTTTATACCTTGAGTCGTCCATAATAAATAAGATAATTGCAACAAAGTCATTTTCTCTTTTGTATAGACTCTATGGCTTTGTCTTTGATTGATAACCTTCAGAATATCCGAATCGATTTTAAGATTATTAAAATTTATGGGAAGATCGATTTGAAAAGAAGCCATTTTCCCTTTTGTAAGAGGTGGTTGAGGAATCTTTAATTGTTGATCTGTGGCTTCATCACCACCAAAACCATCAGATTTTAAGAATTGTCTTCCTTCTTGGATTAATTGTTTTACTTTATCACTTGGCATAATTTTTTCCTCACTTTAATGATTTTTAATAATTGAAAACAGGATTGTAGTATAACTATATTATATCGCACCATACGTTGCATTCATCATAAATAAAAAAACACAAGCGGACTTGTGTTGATTTTGGATGGTACCCCCTAACGGATTCGAACCGTTGACCCAATGATTAAGAGACAATTAATCACCATAAAAACTTAAAGTCCTATAAGGTCTTTTTTTATATTTTGTTACGAGATTCTGATTATGCAAACACACTTTATTTCATTTAACCTTGTATGGGTAAACATATTGAAGAGTTAAAAATTAGATAACTAACTCTTCTTATTTCATCTCTTTTTATATTTCTTATACTTATTAACACTTTCAAATATAGGGTTTTTAGATTGAAATTTACGATGTTTTTTATGAACCCATCTACCTGAATATTGAGTAGATTCTCCGATACTGCACCTAAGTTTTTCTATATATCATTTCAAACGAAGCATGAAATGATATAATATAAGTAACAATGAAAGTGGTGTATTGATATTTTTATACCCTTAAGGAACCTCTTGTGTTCTAGAAAATCGTGGCAGTGCAAAGGAGAGCAGTTATATGCACAACTTAACACACAATAATAGAAAGACAACCATAACAATTATTTTAGTTATTCTTTTTGAAATCTTTATTACTATAATCATTCATTCACATAATTCATACATTGACAGATTACCAGTAACAACAAGAGGCTTTCTATTAGCAGGTATTTACTTTGTTACAGTGATATTTGCTTCAAAGGTATATAGAAAAAAAGTTGTAATTATAGCTTTAATATTAGCTATTACAAATTTTTTATCTTATTATTTTCAAAATGAGTTTTTAACATTTGATACCATGATTATTTTCCTCTTAGGTGATTTTATTTTCCTACTTATTTCATATTCTATTGGTAGTATTGCCGAAAAAGGAAAAAAATATGTAGATGAATTACATTTCCAAAATGAAGAAATAGAAAGACAATCAGTTGTGTTAGCGATTGCGAACAAGGAACTTACGCAAGCAAAAGACATCTTGATGCTCAATGAAGAAAAATACCGGCTGCTCTATTCATCGATGAGTCAAGGGCTAGCACTTCATGAAATTATCACCGACGATTCTGGAAAACCAATAGACTATGTCTTTGTGGATATCAATGATAGTTATGAAGAACTATTTGGAATAAGGAGAGAAGATGTTATCGGTAAACGATTTACAGAAGTGATGCCAAAGGAAGAACCACACTGGATTGAAATCTTGGGCAAGGTTGCATTAACCGGTATACCGATGGAATACGAAAGCTATTTGGAAGCAACTGGAAAACATTATTCTATCTATGCTTATTGTACTAGACCAAGACGCTTTGCTGTCTTAGTGACTGATGTTAGCGAACACAAACAAATTGTAGAACAATTAGAGCAAAAAGAAAAGAATCTTCTGGAATCACAAAGGATTGCACATTTAGGATCATGGAGATTGAATGTAGTAACGAATGAGGTTGTGTGGACGGAAGAATTATACAAGATGTATGGATTTGATCCAACTATTCCACCACTAGACTATACTGAGAACATGAAACTATTCACTCCTGAAAGTTGGAAAAAACTATCTAGTTCTCTTGCTCTCACAAGTTCCAGAGGAATACCTTACGAACTTGAATTAGAAACAGTGAAAAAAGACGGGACTAATGGTTGGATGTGGGTTCGAGGTGAAGCTGAAAAAGATGATAAAGGGGACATTGTAGCTATCTTTGGAACAGCTCAAGATATCACAGAACGTATCAGAAATTTGAATTTTCTTAAAAAAATTGAACAAAACCTTAAATTGGCACAAAGGATTGCACATTTAGGATCATGGGAACTAGATTTAAGTACGGGACGAGTCTGGGGCTCAGAAGAAGCATTTAATATTTATGATTTGGATAGAACTAGTGAATTTTTAGACTATGATGTTACCCAGAATATGGTAGATGATGAAGACAAAGAAAAAAAAGATAAAGCATTCAATGGATTACTTAATGAACGTAAACCTTATGATGTAACTTTTAAGTTACATACGGGAAAAGGAGTTATTAAGTTTATTAAGTATATTAATTCTAAAGCCTCTCTATTTACTGATTCTGAAAATAAACCTGTTAAAGTTTTTGGTACCATCCATGATATTACTGAATCAATCATTGTGAACAAGGAACTAGAAGAAAGTGAACAACGCTTGAGCCTATTTTTTAACCAATCCCTCACTGGTTTTTTCATCATAGAGATAGAAGAACCTATCTATTGGAATGATGAAGTAAATAAAGAAGAAGTTCTTGATTATATTTTTAGACACCAAAAATGTACTAGG
>JBDREH010000028.1:0-57340 GCA_043819945.1 Bacillota bacterium | reverse complement strand
TGGTGGAGATGAGGGGGATCGAACCCCTGTGCAAGACACTTTATAGAGTACTTTCTACATGTTTATTCCATTTATGAATTCATCTTGTATCCTAAATGAACAAAAGGCTACAACACTATCCTAAAGGGTTCTTTTATTGTTCTAGGAAAAACAATAAGTATAACTTACTAAAATTGGGCCGCATCAGAACCGTAAGTAAATTCAAAGTTGGCTCGCACCTTTTCTTAGGCAGCGAAACTTAAAGATTGGTTTCCGGTTATAATAACCTCGGCTTTTTTACATGAGCAACCATGGCATGCTTATACACTACTCTATGCCGTGACGAATCCAGAACATCCCCAGCGCATATATCATACATCAAATGATTTACTTTGTAAAGTGATAATCATATTTTAATAAAAATAACAATGGTATAATATAAATGTGTTCTTTTTCACAAAATGAAATGCACTAAACAGACCATATAATACATGCTCATTATGATATAATATAAAAAACAATACAAGGGGACAATAATGATTAAAGCAATTATCTTTGATATGGATGGGACCATCCTTAATACGATAGAAGACATTACAGAAAGTATTAATTTTGCATTTACTCAATTAGGATATTCAAAACAAACAATGGATGCTGTGAAAATGGCAGTTGGTAGTGGTGCATTTCAATTGATTGAAAGACTGGCACCCAAGAAGTTGAAACAACAAGAAATAAAAGAACTATACGAAGCATATCAAACACACTACGATGTCAATAAAGACAATCTGACAGGTCCATATGAGGGCATCATGGATTTACTCGATCAATTAAAACATCAAGGATACCTTTTAGCTGTAGTATCAAATAAATATGAATATCTAGTTCAAGAACTCAATATTAAGATCTTTCATAACTATTTCGATGCATCTATAGGAGATGCACCTGGTATACCGATTAAACCTGCTCCGGATATGGTTTATAAAGCACTTAATCTTTTGGGAGTTAAGAAAGAAGAAGCACTTTTTGTAGGTGATTCTGATGTGGATATCATCACTGCACAAAATGCAGGACTGAAAAGTGTTGGTGTCACATGGGGATTTAGAGATCAAAAAACACTAGAAGCACATCATGCAACCTATATTATTCATCATCCATTTGAATTGATGTCAATTCTTGAAAGGAATCAACAATTATGAGTATGATTCGTTTAGAAAATGTATCTAAATATTACAAATCCGAGGAGACCGTCTCGATTGGGATGAAAAAGATTAACCTGGAGTTTTCTTTAGGTGAATTTGTTGCTGTCACTGGTGAATCTGGATCAGGGAAGTCGACACTCTTAAATGTCATCAGCGGACTTGACGGCTATGAAGATGGAGAACTCTTTTTATTTGGTGAAGAAACCTCACATTATACGATTGCAGACTGGGAAAAATATCGCGGAACTTATATCGGGTTCGTTTTTCAAAACTATAACATCATTGATTCCTATACGGTTTTGCAAAATGTCCTTCTAGCACTTGAGATTCAGGGTTATGATCCAAAACTGAGAAGACAAAGAGCATTGGAACTCATCGAAAAAGTTGGACTAACAAGTCATAAGAATCATAAGGCATCCAAGCTATCAGGTGGACAAAAACAACGTGCAGTTATTGCACGAGCATTAGCTAAGGATTGTCCAACTATTGTTGCTGACGAACCTACTGGGAACTTAGATAGTGCATCAGGAACTCAAATTATGAAACTCCTTCATGACATTAGTAAGGGAAAACTTGTCGTTGTCGTCACTCATGAATATGAATTAGTAGAAGAATACGCTACACGTAAAATTAAAATGCATGATGGCGAAGTGGTTGAAGATAAGAAGATTAAGACAGCAGAAATAGCTGTACTTAATGAGATTCCTCAACCCAAAAGAATGAATTTTCTTACCCTCTTAAGATTTGCTGTAAGAAACCTGCTTGCCACTCCTAAAAAATTAATTTTTTTGATGCTTATGCAGATTTTAGTGATTGCTGTTTTTACTTTGGTTTATACAAATCAAATTAGTAATGTACGTGAAATTGGTCTTGAACAATCCTTTGTCTATCCTAGTGTGCCTGAAACAAGATTACTCATCGAAAAACGTGATGGTACAGAATTTACTGATGCAGAATTGACATATTTCACAAATTTAAGACAAGTCAATTATGTTTATGAGAATGCCATGAATTTTTATAATCAGAATCAACTTATGATTAATAGTTCTGGTGGTTATGGTTATGGCTATATTGAAGGCACGGATACTGCCCTCATGCTTTCACCAAGAGATATTGATGGCAGACTTCCACTTGCTACCAATGAAGTTGTCATCAGTTCCTATTATGATTCGTTTAGTATCGGTGATACCATTCACTTAACCATGGGAGATTACTGGTACTCGAGTGATTCTCAGGATCATAATTTATTGGGAACTTTTACGGTTGTTGGTATTGATAAACAAGAAAGAAGAATCATCTATTTTTCGGATGCTTTTCTTCAAATGGAGTATATAGATCAAGAATTAATTGATAACAATAAATATTATATTTCATTGAACAACATTCAATGGTCGATGTATATGACTTATCTTTCAAGCCCCATTTATTTGGAACAAGCCTATGAACCACAATCCGTAGATATTGTTATTTTTGGGGATGGTAATCGTACGACCCTAACCGATCAAACACTCGTTTTTTCCACCCGTTCTGCGAGCGGACAGGTATTGACAAAAACAGTAACAGAGGTCTCCTTATCAGTGCCCGAAGTTTTAGCAACATATGCATATGCAACAATCAACGAAACTTTACTTACATCCATCGTTGATGATTTTATGGAACTTGTAAAAAGTGAATATACAATTACTCCAAGCAATATAATTTCACTCAGTGTCGACGGATATTATGCGGGAAACCGTGTGATCAATAATGTGGATTCATCTATTTATAAGGTATACTATCCAGCAAATATCTCAGGAATTCTCAGAGAATTTCTTGTCTTTTTTGCTGGATTGATGGCTCTTGTTTTCTTAAGCCTATTTGGAATGTTCTTATATTCTATTGTCCATGCTGTAACACGTAATGTGATGAATGCAAGGAAGAAGGATTTTGCAATTTATCGATCGATCGGTGCAAATAAGACATCGCTTGCACGGCTCGTTGTACTTGAACAAGTCTTAATGTCAACGATTGGTTTTATCATCACCATTATTTTATTGAGAATTGTCAGCACATATGTGGGATTTATTAAATTAAGCATCCAATATATGGAAAATCAAGATTACGCAATATTACTTGCAGCATTCATGTTATTTGGTGCATGGCTTGGCTTGAGGTTTAATAAGAAGGTATTTAAGCAGTCTGTTATTGAGACCTTAAGTGCCAGCAGGGAGGAATAAGCCATGATTAAAGTCAATCATTTAGAGAAATATTTCAATCGCAGACAGAAAAATGAAATTCATGTCTTAAACGATATCTCTGTTGAGTTTCCAGAAAAGGGGCTTGTTGTCTTGCTCGGGGCTTCGGGCTCTGGTAAAACAACATTGCTTAATGTCTTAGGTGGTTTAGATAAGGTTCAATCAGGGATCATCGATTTTGGTGATCAATCCATTGATTACTATGATGCAGGGACCTGGGATAAAATTAGAAATGAAAATATAGGATATGTTTTTCAAAATTATAATCTATTGCCTGATTTATCGGTTTATGACAATATTGCATTTGTGCTTAAGATGATTGGTATTACGGATCCAGAAGTTATTGATCAAAGGGTTATCTATATTCTTAACGCAGTCAATATGTATCCTTTCCGTAAAAAGAAGGCACTCCAATTATCAGGTGGTCAACAACAAAGAGTAGCTATTGCACGCGCACTGGTCAAAAATCCTAAAGTCATCATTGCTGATGAACCAACCGGAAATCTAGATAGTAAGAATACCTTGGATATCATGAATATAATCAAGCAAATTTCAATAGAGAAGCTTGTTGTTTTGGTCACGCATGAAAAAGATATCGCAAAATTTTATGGAGACCGTATTATTGAAATTAAAGATGGCAGAATCGTTAGTGATTATAGTAATGGGACAATAGAAGATCAAAAGATCGGCAAGGATGATTCGATTTACCTCAAGGACCTTAAAACAGTATCACTCTTAGATGATGAGCATGTCAATCTATCCTTATTCACTGATCCTGAAGAAAAAAGTGATCCTATTTCGATTCGTTTAATTGTAAAGAATAAAACATTATATTTAGACGTTGATTCCTCCTATAAGAAGATTAAATTGGTTGACGATAGTTCTGGTGTAGTGATTAAAAACGAAAATTTTGTTCAAAAAACAAGACAGGAAATGATTCAAACAACATTTAATCTTGATATGCTTGACAATAAAGACATCAATCGTCAAGCAAGTGCTCTTGTTTCTTTGAAACAGACCTTTAAAATGGCATTTAGAAAAATTCTTACAACGAGCAGAAAAGGTAAATTGATGTTATTTAGTTTCCTTGTTGCTGGTATGGTTATTGCGTTTACGATAGCAACTTTGGCATCTGTAGTGATTGTCAGACCTGAACCTTATATGAACATCAGTAGGGGTTATATATTGATGGAAAGAACATCTGTACTCATCGATTTTCCTACTTATGATGCATTAATGGAGTATAAACCTGAAGATGATAATCAATATTTTATCAATCCTTATTCACAGGCTGAATTTGCTTTTCTTAATCCCAATTTAACTGTTTCTAGTGCTCTTATTCGTGGTCAAATCGACCTTGCAGATCATGTCAAATCAAGAGATCTACTCGCTGGTCGTTTACCTGAAACTGATGATGAAATTCTGATTACGAAGGTTATGGCAGATGATTTGGTGAAGCAAAGTGTCGGTCAAGAAATTGGAATTTGGAGTTATACCCATATCTTTTACGAAAATCTAAAAATTGTTGATCACGATATCAAAGTTGTAGGTGTTGTCGATTCTGAAATTAGGTTGATCTATATGACTCGAGATATGGCTGATTATTATACAGCTTCCTTACTTGATTCAACTACAACAGCGATACCCTATACATTTTTTGCAGCAACAGATTTAGTAGCAGGAAACATGCCGCTAGAAGGACAAATCGTCATCTCTTCACAATATTATAATTTTTTAACAGGTGGAGATATCTATACTGGTACTTGGCCAAAAACAATACCTACATTAAGTAATTTAGTCAGTGGAGTTCATGATATAGATGGTGGCGAACTCGATATTTTAATGACACAGGTTGACATTGAAAAAGCCATTTTTGGTGATAATCTTGGTCATGCATTGATTTATAGCAGTGATCCGAACACCATGCTAACAGAACTAGAAGGTATTGCAGGTGTTCGCGTCTCTGATGTTTATCAAACTGCATTTGACTCTGCTAAGTCAATGCAACAAGTTGTCTTATGGTCGACACTAGGAACATCTGCACTACTGTTGGGGTTTGCAATGCTTGGTTTCTATTTTGTCATCCGATCTTCGCTCATTTCACGGATTTATGAGGTAAGTGTATACAGAGCTTTGGGTGTCAAAAAAACTGATATCTTTAGATCATTTATTGTTGAAATCTTTGTGATTACTTCGATGTCAACACTCATCGGATATATTTTAGCTACTCTAGCATTAACGAAGCTGCAAGCAGGATTATTAGGGGATTTCAATTTCTTCTTGGTTACACCGCTAACAGTAATTTTTGGATTGGTTCTTGCTTATTTGCTTAACCTGCTGGCTGGATTATTTCCAGTATTCATGCTATTGAGAAAAACACCTGCACAAATATTATCTCAATACGATATATAATAGAAAAGAGCCTATCAAGGCTCTTTTCCTTACATCCATGTTGTAATATTGTCGATATCAAAACGTGAGGAAGGATGCCCATCCTCAACTGCTTTTCCAATAGAAATGATTAATATGGGTTTATATCTTTTCTCATCGTATCCAAGTCCTTTTGCTATTCTGTCATGATGAAATCCACCAATGGGGCATGTGTCATATCCATGCTCTTTTGCCACATGCATAAGCTGCATAGCAACCAAGCCTCCATCAACCAAACCTGACTTCTCGATTCCTTCATCTGAAAGATTTGGAATCATATTAGCAATGTTTCTCAATTGCTTTTCCTTAATATCAATAGGCATTTGATTAAGCTCAATAGCCTTATCAAATATTTTTTCCGCAAGTTCAAACTTTTTGAGGTCCTGCATGATTACAATCATTGCTGCTGATGTTTCCAATTGAAGTTGATTTCCTATTAAAAGAGGCTTCAACTTTTCTTTTCCCAGAGCATTTTCAATGACAGTAAATCGCCAAGGTTGCATATTCATTGAAGAAGGAGCACGTGTTGCTTCTTCAAGAATTTTAGACATTTCATCTTTAGATATTTTAATACGGGAATCGTATCTTCTAATCGATCTTCTTTCTGTTATTTTTGACATGAGTTACCTCCTCAACGATACTCATTATAGCATTTTAGATGATTATATGAAATGAATATGCATTCTGATTTATGCTATAATATTGACAAGAGGAAAAATGATGAAAACACAAATTATTTTGGTAAGACACGGAGAGCCACGGTACGATGAAATTATTGAAAGAGGATATTTTGGCATGGGTTATAACCTAGGAAAACTCACAGAAAATGGTATTGCTCAAGCAGAAGCAAGAGCAAACGACCCAATTTTTAAGGGTGCTGAACTTATTATTTCCTCTCCATATACAAGAGCGCTACAAACTGCATCAACTATTTCTAGGGTAACCCATATTCCTTTAACTGTAGAAAATGATTTACATGAGTGGATGCCAGACACGAGTTTCCTTTTTGACTTGGATTCAAATGAATCTTTTGAGGAATACCTAAAAGCTAAAGGCATTAAAAACCAATCCCACAAATATCGCTGGGAATCCTATGATGATTTAAAGAAGCGCGTCCAATTAGCGCTTATCAAATATAAGAACTATAAGAAAATCATTGTTGTATGTCATGGCATTGTTATTTCAACTTTGACAAGGTTTGACGATGTGATTGAGCATTGCGATATAAGGGAAGTAACGCTTTAATGGATATCAATAATCTAGAGAAATGGTACCTTAAAAATCATCGTATGCTTTCATTTCGAGAAACTAAAGATCCGTATTTAATATGGGTAAGTGAGATTATGCTTCAACAAACTCAGGTTGAATCAGTCTTACCCTTTTTTGAACGTTTTATTGCAAAATATCCAAATGTAGAAACGCTAGCGGATGCAAGTGAAGATGCACTTCAAAAGGATGTTGAGGGATTAGGGTATTATCGACGCTTTAGAAATATGCACAAGACAGCAAAAATGATTTTAGAAAAGCATTCAGGTCTCTTTCCTGATACTTATGAACAAATCATTGAGCTACCAGGCATAGGCAAATATACCGCAGGGGCAATCATGTCGATTGCCCATAATAAACCATTTAGTGCTCTTGATGGCAATGTAATTCGGGTTCTTTCGAGATATTTGGGTATCGATAGTAATATGCGGCAAGAAAAAAATAGAAGAAAGCTAGACAATTTGAATCAAGAATATATTGAAAAAGCAAATCCTTCAATTTACTCACAAGCCTTGATGGAACTAGGAGCGATGATCTGCAGACCAAAAAATCCCAAATGTGAAATCTGTCCTTTAGAAGAACATTGTGTTGCTTACGAAAGGGATTTAACAAATTTGATTCCTGTATTATCAAGACTTAAAAATAAAAAGATTTATCATTTCATTACGCTAATCATCAAAACAGAATATGGAATCTATTTACGCAAAAGAGATGAGAAACTGCTTTTTGGAATGTATGAATACCCACAATTTGAAGCTGAAAGCATACATTCAGTGCTTTATGAGCTGGAAAGTAAAGGTATCATTATTGAATTAACAGATGAAAATCCAACTCAATATCGACATATCTTTACGCATCAAATTTGGATGATGGATGTCTATTTTGCAAAAACACTATCAGGAAAATTGAAGGATTGGATTCTTGTGGATCAAAAAAGGATAATGGAAATTCCGATGGCAATTGCACACCGGAAAATATTATTTTTTGATTGATCAAAACATGCTAAAATAGAAATGAAATACCTTTTAATAGGAGCACGCATGAAGCAATTGATAGCTAAATTTACACATATCTTTGGCAACACAGAAAATACGAAGGTTTATTATTCACCTGGGCGCATCAACATTATTGGTGAGCATATCGATTATAATGGTGGATATGTTTTTCCTGCAGCAATCAGCATGGGTACATATGGAGTAGTTTCTGCTCGCAAGGATCATCAGATCCGTCTTTATTCTCATAACTATAAAGCACAAGGTATCATTATTGTTGAATTATCTTCCTTAGCCTATCAAGATAGCCACGGATGGGCGAATTACGCCAAAGGAATAATCAATCTTCTCAAACAAAGAGGATATAAAATACCCTTTGGATTTGACTTGTATGTTGAAGGCAATTTGCCTATTGCATCTGGATTATCCAGTAGTGCATCATTGGAGGTATTGGTTGCCTATATCGCTAACGATATATATCAATTAAATATAAGTCGTGTGGATTTAGCTTTGCTATCTCAAGAGGTAGAAAATGATTATATGGGAATGCACTGTGGTATCATGGATCAATTGATCATCGCTTGTGGAATGAAGGATAAAGCATTATTGATGAATACTGTAACACTAGAGATGGAAGCATCAAATGCGACTTTTGAGGGTTATCAATGGGTCATTATGAATACTAATTATCAAAGAAAAACAACAGACTCAAAGTATAATGAAAGACGCGAAGAGTGCGAACAGGCTCTATCCATGCTTCAATCAAATTATCAAATCCAATATTTGTGCGAATTATCGCCAAACGATTTACCAGGTGTGAGAAAATTAATTCATAATGATATTTTATATCTGCGTGCAAAACACGCGATTACAGAACAGGCAAGAACGAAAGAATCAAAATTAGCACTGTCAGATAACGATGTGATCAAATTTGCCAAGCTTCTCAATCAATCCCATGAATCCCTAAAAAATGATTTTGATGTGACAGGTATGCATTTGGATACTCTCGTGGAAACTGCTTTAGCCCATGGAGCTATCGGAGCTAGAGTGACTGGTGCTGGTTTTGGTGGATGTGCAGTTGCATTGGTTGAAAATAAGAATATTGAGCGTATGAAGATAAAAGTCAAGGAAATTTATTTAAAAAAGACTGGACTCAATGCAGAGTTTTATGATGTAACGTTTGTAGACGGCGCTAGTGAGGTGAAATGAAATGGAAATTGTAAGAAAGCATATTTTGACTTCAGTAGGCGAAATCGAATTTATAACCTTAAAAAGTAAAGATATGCAGGTTGAACTCACTTCTTTTGGTGCAGCAATCTATCAGATCTATTTGGATCAGCATGAAATGCTTGTTGGACCCAAGGATATGAATACTTTTTTAGAATCCAAATCATATTATGGGAAAACCATTGGTCGCGTCAGTGGAAGATTGGTAGTTCCTTCCTATCAAATAGCTGGAAAAACATATAGGGTTGCTCCAGTTGGTGCAAAAAAGACAAATTTACATGGCGGAAAGGTCGGATTTTCATTTAAGAATTTTGAGATTACGGATGAAAAAGTTCGTCAAGATGCGGTATCCGTGACCATGAAGTATGTCAGTCAAAACCTTGAAGAAGACTTTCCTGGAGAATTAACACTATGGGTGACTTATACTTTAAATGATCTACTTGAGCTTAAAATCGATTATGATGCAAAATCGGATCAGGATACGCTATGCAACATTACCTGTCATCCCTATTTTAATTTTCAAAAGCATAAAACGAATATTTTCAAGCATGAATTATCTGTCCAAGCATCACAGTATTTGAATATTAATGAAGATTATTTGATTTTGTCAAAGGATTCAGTGGAAAACAAGCCATTTGATATGAGAAAAAAAATTATTCTAGGTGAACGTATTCAGCAAGTGTTGAAAACATCATTTTATGGCTTCGATCACACTTGGATTTTTGATCAAAATAAAAATCAGGTTGATTTGTATGATCCTAAATCCAATTTAGGATTAAAAGTAGATTCAAGTTATCCTTGTATCGTCATATACACACACAATTTGCCAGCACCTACCCAACTTGAGCAGGTTAGTCATAACGGTATTCATTCATCTATCGCGCTCGAATGTCAATTTGAGCCAGGTGGCATCCATCATGAATATCTAAATTCAGCTATTTTGAAAAAAGATGAAAAGTATAAGCAGTATATTTCCTATAAATTTTATCGGAAGGAATCATTTTAATGAGTGTGGAAAAAGAATTAATTCTGTTGATTCAATATGCAAAAAATAAGCATTTGATTGAAAATCAGGATCTCAAGCAAGTAAAATCATATTTATGTGATATTTTTCACATCAATGATTTACCTTTTATTATTCAAACCAAGATACAACCTGATTTTTCAACAGTTATGGAACCCCTGTTAGATGATGCATATTCAAATCAACTATTCAAACCCAATACTTTAGATGAAAGAGATGCATTTGAGGCCAAAATAATGGACGCAGTCATGCCTTCTCCTAACAAAGTCAAATTTGAATTTAAAAGAAAATTCGATATTTTACCGAATCTAGCAACGCACTATCTTTTTCAACTATCTAATGATGCCAATTATATCAAGACGATTCGATTAAAAGAAAACATATCCTGGAGTTATCTAGGTCAATATGGCAATCTTCAGTTGACAATCAATTTGGCAAAACCTGAAAAGGACCCTAAAGAGATTGCTAGGGCATTGAAAAAGCCTGTTCATGTCGATTTGAACAAGCCACTTTGTGTCTTATGTAAAGAAAACGAGCAAAACTATGATAATGCTCGAATGAATCTAAGAATTGTGCCCATCATATTGGGGAATGAATTATGGCACTTTCAGTATTCTCCCTATCAGTATTATAACGAACATGCTATTATTTTGCATGATATCCATCGTCCGATGAAAATAACAAATCTTACTTTCGAGTATCTATTAGATTTTATTGATATGTTTCCTGAATATTTCATTGGTTCTAATGCTGATCTACCGATTGTCGGAGGCTCGATATTGAATCATGATCATTTTCAAGCTGGAAGACATCATTTTCCCATTGAAAGTGCAAAAACTATCAAGACATATCAAGTTAATCAATTATTAGTGCTTGAGCATATCCTTTGGCCGCTATCAACGATTAGATTGACATCAAAATCTCGAGATGAGATTTCATTTTTAGCTTCACTCATTTTAGATAAGTGGAAAAACTACAGCAATCAAGCACTTGAGATTTTTCCACTAACAAATGATATACCACATCAAACAATCACACCCATCTTAAGAAAACTAAATGACCGTTATCAAATGGATCTTATTTTAAGAAATAATAGAACATCTGAGGCTTATCCTGATGGTATCTTTCATCCCCATCCTGATGTTCAGCATATCAAGAAGGAAAATATTGGATTGATTGAAGCCATGGGGTTAGCTATTCTTCCTGGACGTCTAGAAAAAGAGCTTGAGGCAATCCAGCAATATCTTCAGGGAATAAGTCCCATGACAAAAGAGCTGGTCAAACATAAAAAATGGATGAATGAACTATCTAAATATAAAGTCATTGACAATAAGTTTTTACTTAATGAAGTCAGCAAAAAATTTGAGCGAGTTCTTGAGGATTCAGGTGCATTTAAGCTTAATGAACAGGGTAACGAAGCTATGCATAACTTTATCGATGAAATTATAAATGCTAGTAAGGTTTGCTAACTTTTTAAAAAAAGCTGAACAAGTGTGTTCAGCTTCTAAAAAACTCTAAAAAGTGTTGATTATCTTTTAATGATAAATAGATTGGTAATCCCAGTGCAAACATGACAACCGCTTCACCGAGGAATACCGAAGGTATGGAAACATATAGAGGCGCGAGCAAATATCCATAGGTAAGGATTACTCCGACGACTAAACCATTGATGACTGCAGGCCACATGAGTGAAACTAAAACTCGTTTTCTTGTCACATACATTAAGATACCGGCAATAGTGGTTGCCATTGTACCAAATATAACATCAATCAAAATAGCGCCACCAACCAGGTTTGCTACAAAACAGCCTAAAGTTAATCCGATGATGCTTTTCTTATCGAATAAAATTAAAATCATCAAAACCTCAGCAACTCTAAATTGAATCAATCCAAAGCTTGCAAATTGTAAAATATAAACCAATACAACATAAATTGCGGCAATCATTGCTTGCTTTAATAAGTCTTTTAAAATCATGTTTTTCATCTTGATATCTCCCTGTTTTGTTTTAGCTGGTTTCCTAGGGTACAGCCAATCATAATTACTATAACATTGTATCAAAGTTATGTTATAATTACAAGGTAAAGGAAAAGATGATGAGCATAAAATTTGAAGTATTGCATGTATGTAAACAAAGTGGCGCCCGTCTTGGACGTCTAACAACACCACATGGTGTTTTTGAAACGCCTTTTTTTATGCCTGTGGGCACACAGGCAACTGTTAAGACATTGACTCCCGAAGAGACAAAAGAAGTCTCTGAAGGCTTAATATTGGGCAATACGTATCATCTATGGCTTCAACCGGGCAGACAATTAATTAAAGAACATGGTGGGATACGCGGTTTTATGCAATGGGATGGAGCACTTTTGACAGATAGCGGTGGATACCAGGTATTTTCACTAACTGACATGCGAAAGATTACTGATGAAGGGGTACATTTTAAGCATCATAAGAATGGATCATCTTTATTTCTTTCACCTGAAGACTCTATTAAAATCCAAGAGGATTTAGATGCTGATATCATCATGAGTTTCGATGAATGTCCACCTCCCTATGAAACTTATGAATACATGAAAGATTCAGTAGAGCGAACACTTAGATGGGCAAAAAGAGGACAAGAAGCCTTATCGACTGATCAAGCGTTATTTGGGATAGTACAAGGTGGATTGGATAAAGAGTTAAGAAAGCATTGTGCAGAAGAACTCATCAAAATGGATTTTCCGGGTTATTCAATTGGAGGTTTATCAGTTGGCGAGAAAAAGCATGAAATGTATGAGATGACAGCATTTTTGAATACGATACTCCCCTTTAATAAACCTAGGTATTTAATGGGTGTCGGATCACCTGCCGATTTGATTGAAAATGTGGTTAATGGTATGGATATGTTTGATTGTGTGTTGCCCACAAGAATTGCTAGACATGGGACAGCGCTTACCACTGTTGGAAAGATTGTCATTAAAAATCAAACCTATGAACATGACATGGGGCCTTTAGATCCCAATTTAAAAACACATATCTCAAAATATACAAGATCATACATTAGACATTTATTTAAGGCTGAAGAAATATTGGGCATGCGATTAGTCACATACCAAAATTTAGCTTATTTAAAGCATTTAATGGCAGAAATCAGACAAGCAATCCTTGAAGATAGACTATTGGATTATAAAGAAGAAATGAAGAAAAAAACGAATTATTTCAAATCGAGATAAATCACCTTTATTTTACAAGCATCTTCGTGTAAAATAGAATTAGTGCTAGGAGGGATACCTATGGTATTTGGCGAATCAGGAAATTTTGAACAAAAACCCGTTATTAAAGTAATTGGTGTAGGTGGCGGTGGGGGAAATGCCGTGAATCGAATGATTGAAAACGATGTTAAAGGCGTTGTTTTTGTCGCGATGAATACCGATGCACAAGTTTTGAAAGTATCTAAAGCTGAAACCAGAGTTCAAATTGGTAAATATTTAACCAGAGGTTTAGGTGCAGGTGCAAAATCAGAAGTTGGTAGAGCAGCTGCAGAAGAATCTATCGCTGAAATTGAAGATGTATTAAAGGATGCCGACATGGTATTTATCACTGCAGGTATGGGTGGCGGAACTGGATCAGGTGCAGCACCTATCATTGCTCAAAAAGCAAAAGAAATGGGATGCTTGACTATTGGTATTGTAACTAAGCCTTTTGCATTTGAAGGTCCTGCGCGCATGCAGGCAGCAATTTATGGCTTAGAAGCTTTAAAACCACATGTCGACACATTAATTGTCATTCCTAATGAAAGATTACTTGCGATTTCAGGTCCTACAACACAATTGCTTGATGCATTTAGAGAATCTGATAATGTACTTCGTCAAGGTGTTCAAGGTATTGCAGAAATTATCGCATTTCCTGGACTCATCAATGTTGACTTTGCAGATGTTAGAACGGTCATGGAAAACAAAGGGACTGCTTTAATGGGTATTGGTATTGCTTCTGGTGAAGATCGTGCAGTTGAAGCTGCTAGAAAAGCAATACACTCTAAACTGCTAGAAGTTAGTATTGATGGTGCGACTGATGCCATTGTTAATATCACATCAGGAACCAACATTACTTTATTTGAAACTGAACAAGCATTATCTGAAATCAAGAACGCAACTGATCGCGATTTAAATATCATTTATGGAACAACTGTCAATGAAGATTTAGATGATGAATTCATTGTAACAGTTATTGCTACGGGATATGAACTCAAAGCTAAGGATTCTACCATAGAAAATCTTGCAAGCGAAATCTTTAATAAGACCTCTGATGAACAAATGAAATTAACGCGCTCTGGACTTAAGAGTGTAGATGATGACATGGATAATGAAGATGATAATATGCCAAAGGAAGGCAAGCAACGCAACCTACCTTCTTGGCTGACCAAAAAAGGAAAATTTTAAAAGGCGAAAGCCTTTTTTACTGGAAGGAGAAAATCGTATGCTACAAGCAGGAATTATCGGTTTGCCAAATGTTGGGAAATCAACACTTTTCAATGCCATCACGAAAGCAGAAGCTCTAGCTGCAAATTACCCGTTTGCAACCATTGATCCAAATGTTGGTGTCGTTTACGTTCAAGATCCTAGACTTGATGTCTTGGAGAAAATATACAAACCCAAAAAAGTCGTGCCAACAGCATACGAATTTATTGATATAGCAGGACTTGTCCGTGGTGCTTCAAAGGGTGAAGGATTAGGCAACCAATTTCTAAGTCACATTCGTGAAGTTGATGCTATTTGCCAAGTTGTTCGTTGCTTTGAAGATGGTAATATCACACATGTCGAAGAGACAATAGATCCGATTCGCGATATTGAAACGATAAAAATTGAGCTTAGTTTGGCTGATCTAGATTCAGTTGACAAAAGAATTGCTCGTTTGGAAAAGAAAGCTAAAGCAAAGCTTAAAGAAGCTATTTTGGAACATGAAATTTTATCTAAAATCAAGAAAGTACTAGATAATAATGAAAGTCCTCGGTTGATTCCTTTTGAGGAAGAAGAACTCAAAATCATCAAAAACTTTAACCTGTTAACAATGAAACCGATGATTTATATCGCCAATGTTGCTGAAGAAGATTTACATCATCCAGATTTAAATCAGCATTATCAAAATCTCTTGAAATTGGCACAATCAGAAGGCACTGAAGTTATCTTGATTTCAGCACAGGTTGAAATGGAAATCGCCTCTTTGGAACCTGAAGAGCAAATGACATTTCTTGAGGCCTATGGCTTAAAGAAATCAGGATTAAATGAAGTGATTGAAAAGAGCTATTATCTTTTAGGGCTTAAGACATATTTCACAGCAGGTGAACCTGAGGTTAGAGCATGGACTTTTAAAAAAGGAATGAAAGCTCCCCAGTGTGCTGGTATTATTCATACCGATTTTGAAAGAGGATTTATTAAAGCAGAAACATTATCTTACGAAGATCTAGTCAAATATGGCACACCACAGCTTTGTAAAGAAAACGGTCGTGTAAGACTGGAAGGAAAAGACTATGTTGTTCAAGATGGGGACATCATGCTCTTTAGATTTAATGTCTGATGATTAATAACTATCAAGGAACCATTATCTGTGCATCTAAATATTTTTCTTCACCTCAAATGAGAGAACTATATCATAAGGGTGTCTTGCATTTTGGAGAGAATCGCGTCCAAGACTTACTCAAAAAACAAGAAGAACTTAAAGACTCCAAAGTCATATGGCATTTTATTGGGCATCTTCAAAATAATAAGGTCAAAGATATGATTAATCATATCGACTATTTACATACCCTAGATCGTATCAGCCTTGTTGAATCTATTCAAAAATATGCAATCAAACCCGTAAAATGTATGATTCAAGTTAATTTGACTGATGAAGACCAAAAAAGCGGAATTTTACTTAAGAATTTAGACCATTTTCTAGTAGAAATTGAAAAATATGATAAAATAGAATTAATCGGTTTGATGACTATTGGAAAAGATAATGACAAAGAGCAAACGGAGTTTGCATTTCATGCTCTTGATGAGCTTGCGAGCAAATACAAACTACCTTTTCGCTCTATGGGAATGTCAAACGATTATGATCTCGCGATCAAGCATCATGCAACACACCTAAGAATTGGTAGAAAATTCATGGAGTTGCTCGATTAGGAGGTATTATGGGACTTTTTAGTATTGGTAAGAAAAAGAAGAATCTGGATGATGTTCTGGAAGAAAAAAAGATCATGTCCGACCAAATCATTTTTGAAAAGCTCCAAAATGATGATGACGTTTACTTAACTGGTTTAGCAGATCAGATGTTAGACGGGCATCCACTCATTCTGAACTTTGAACCGCTTGATATTGATCAAGCAAACAAAGTGATTGCATTCCTTTCAGGTGTGATTTATGTGATTCATGGCGAAATTGTCAACGTGAAGGAAAAAGTATTCATGTTCGCATCAAGCGATGTGTATGAAGATGGATCAATGGAAGATTTTTTAAAGGATATTGTTGAATAGAATATTGCGATGAGAAGGACAAACGTACTTGTAAAAGTTATAGCGATTTAGGGACGGTGCAAGCCTAGAAACCACTCACAAGTCATGTATCACCTTTGAGCAAAAAATGAATTGAGGGCTAGATATTTTTCTAGAACTAAGGTGGTACCGCGGAATACGATTTCGTCCTTAGATTTGAGGACGATTTTATTTTTTTACGATGAAGGAGAGATTAAGATGGATTACAAGAACACACTTTTGATGCCTAAAACCGAATTTCAAATGCGAGGGAATTTAGGTGTCAGAGAAATAGAATTTCAACAAAGATGGAAAGACATTAACCTTTATCAAAAGGTTTTAGAACAAAACAAGGATTCAGTCCCCTTTATTTTACATGATGGACCTCCTTATGCCAATGGTGATATTCACATCGGGCATACCCTAAATAAAGTCTTGAAAGACTTTGTTTTGCGTTATCAAACAATGATTGGAAAATATGTGCCTTACATTCCCGGTTGGGACACACATGGACTACCTATTGAAACCGCACTTACGAAAAAAGGTATCAAACGTAAGGAAATGCCACTAGCCGACTATAGAAAGTTATGCCAAAAGTTTGCTGCTGAACAAGTAGCAAAACAAAAAATACAATTTGAAAGACTTGGAATTTTAGGGGAATGGGATCATCCCTATATGACTTATGATAAAGATTTTGAAGCGAATCAAATTAAGGTTTTTGCTAAAATGGTTGCTCGAGGTCTTGTTTATAAAGGCCTAAAGCCAGTCTACTGGTCACCATCATCAGAATCAGCATTAGCAGAAGCAGAAATTGAATATCAAGATAAGCAATCGACATCCGTTTATGTTGCTTTTCCTATTGTTGAAGGTCAGGGTTTATTAGAAAATGCATCGCTTCTCATTTGGACAACAACACCATGGACTTTACCGGCTAATCTAGCGATTTCTGTACATCCTCGCTTTAACTATAGCGTCATATCAGTTGGTACTCATAAATATTTAGTTTGCGAAACCTTGGTTGATGTGTTAACCAAGCTTCTCAACTGGGAAAATGTATCAGTGTTAGGTCATTTCAAAGGGCAAGATTTGGAATTTATTCAATATAAGCATCCTTTATATGATCGCAGATCACCTATCATCATTGGAGAACATGTTACGGATACAGATGGAACAGGTCTTGTTCATACTGCTCCAGGACATGGTGAAGATGATTACCGTATTGGAAAAGCGTATCAATTGGATATTTTATGTCCGGTTGATGATAAGGGATACATGACAGAAGAAGCTGGACAGTTTGCAGGTATGTATTATGAAGTGGCAAATGAAGCCATTGTTCAAGCTCTACAAGACGCAAATGCTTTACTTAAGAAAGAGCGTTTTACTCACTCATATCCACACGACTGGAGAACAAACAAACCTGTCATCTTTAGAGCAACACAGCAATGGTTTGCCAGTATTGATAAATTAAAAGATGAGCTTTTAGAACAAGTCAGCAAAGTTGAATGGATTCCCGTATGGGGTGAAGTCAGAATCTCAAATATGATTACAGGACGTGAGGACTGGTGTATTTCAAGACAACGTTCATGGGGTGTTCCAATTCCCGTCTTTTATGCTGAAAATAATGAACCTATCTTAGAACAAGAGGTCTTACTTCATATTAGTGATCTATTTGCCGAATTTGGCTCTGACGTTTGGTACGAAAGAGAAGCAAAAGATTTGTTGCCAGAAGGATTTACTCATTCAGGTAGTCCTCATGGTGAATTTAGAAAAGAAACTGACATCATGGATGTCTGGTTCGATTCGGGGACATCGCATTCAGTATTAGAATCAAGAGGTTTACCTTATCCTGCTGATCTTTATTTTGAAGGATCTGATCAGTACCGTGGCTGGTTTAATTCATCACTGATTACTGGTGTTGCAGCATATGGACAAGCACCCTATAAAAAGGTTGTATCTCATGGTTTTGTTCTTGATGGGCAAGGCCGCAAAATGAGCAAATCAATCGGTAATACAATAGATCCAAATAGCATTATGGGACAACAAGGTGCTGATTTGCTCAGATTATGGGTTGCGACTGTTGACTATCAAAGTGATGTACGTATCAGCAATGATGTCATGATACAAATATCAGAAGGCTATCGGAAGATTAGAAATACATTCCGCTTTATGCTGGGTAATTTAAATGGGTTTGTCCCCAAAAATGATTATATCAGCTACTCGATGAGAGGTAGATTAAATAGAGTCATGACATTGAAATACTATGATCTCGTCAAACAGGTTATAGAAGCCTACGATACTTATGCCTTTGATCGCGTTTATCGTGTTGTTGTGCCCTTTATGACCAATGAACTATCTGCCTTTTATCTGGATTACACAAAAGATATTCTCTATATTGAAAAGGAAAATAATTTTGAACGCAGGAGTGTTCAATCCACACTATATGACATCACTTTGGGCATTCTGAAATTATTGACTCCAATTATTCCACATACAACCTCTGAAGCATACTTATTGATGCCATATCAAGAAAAAGAAGATATCTATTTGGAACATATGCCACAAGTTGAAAAGAAATTAGATCAATATCTACTAGATGCATTTGAAATCTTTGATTCAGTTCGGCAGATAGTTCTTAAGAAACTAGAAGAGGCCAGAGAACAAAAGATCATTGGTAAGTCTCTTGCTGCTCAAATTGATTTGGTCGTCACACAAAAACAGATGGATGCAATCCAAACTCTGGAAATGAAAATACATCAGGTTCTCATCGTTTCAAAAGTCAATTTATCTTTAGGTTCCAAGCTTTCTGTTAAGGTTTCACCTGCACAAGGAGAAATATGCGATCGCTGTTGGAATATCGTTGATCATGTACATGAAAATGGACTTTGTGATCGTTGTAATCTAGTTGTTGGAGGAAATGTAAAATGAATATATTAGTAGTCAATGATGATGGATATCAAGCTGAAGGGTTAGGTATTTTAGTTCGTGCCCTCACCCCTTTTGGTAATATATATGTTTCTGCACCAAAAGAGCATCAAAGTGCAAAAAGTCATGCAATTACCATTAGAAGCCGTATTGAGACTTTCATGACTGAACCCGTTTTCGGATCCAACGCAACTTTAGTGGTTGATGGAACACCAGCAGATGCAACTCGTTTGGGTCTGAAGGTTTTTAATGTTGATTTCGATTTAGTTATTTCTGGTATTAATTATGGTCAAAATATTGCTACAGACATTCTTTATTCAGGAACGGTTGCTGCAGCATTGGAAGCTAAAATATTAGGTGTTGATGCTATTGCAATTTCAGCGCATAACACGAAGTTACCCTATCTTTATGATGAAACGATTAAACTCATGGATGAGATCATCGAATCGAAACTTTATGAGGGACCAGGCATTTTAAATGTCAATTTTCCACGCGATACATTTGCCAAACCTCTAGGCGTAAAAATTACAAGAATGGGTCAAAGACTCCAACATGCAGAGTTTGTAAAAAGTGAGCGTCCTGATGTTTATCATATTAAATCAAGCATTATCAGTTATCAGGAACACCCTGATTCGGATGTCATGGCATTTGATGAGGGCTACATATCCATAACACCACTTTCACTTGATCGAACCGATCATGATAGAATAAAGAACATTCTTAGCAGCGAATAAGTAACCATTCATCATGGTTTATGATAGAATAGATACATAGGGCGGGTGAGTTTATGGCACAATTTAACATTCACTTTTTTAAAGAAAAGAGTCGTAAAATTGATTTAGAACTATTGATTGCTTTTTTTGAGGAAATTGAAGGTATCAAAGTTGAAATGGATGAAAAAAGTGTTCGTTTCAATTATTTGCATCCTAGACTTCCCTTTGAGGCTCGATTTTTAATCACGCCTAAGTCCCAAGTGCCTGATATTTACCGCTTAAGTCCAAAATTTTTGGACCTAAACTTTCATTTGGAAATGCCTATTTTAACCCCTGATTATGTTGCTAAGCACTTATTTGATTTGGTTAAAAAGGTAAGCGAACGGTTTGATTTTCATATCTATAACGAGATGTTTGAAGATGTCTTGCCTTTCAAGATGGACGTTTTGCAAAAAGTATTTAACATGTTGAAAGAAGCATACATCAGTAAAAATCCTGTTATTCTATCTGATTATCACTTGTTGCCAAAAAACAAGTTATATGCTATTTTTAGGTATTTAGATGATCAAGTTGAACTTCAAAATTATTATAAGGACTTGGAAACTTATGTTCCTCGATATCATTTTTTGACCACTGAAAAAAAAGAACTGGTCATTGGTATTGAATGGAGAGAACATACTTTAACCGTATTCCCTCCGTATTTGGATTACTTATTCTATCGTATGGGTAATGAAATCAAGATTGTTGCATATGATGAAGCATTGCCACTATTTGATAAGCTTCTCTTAGATGTGCCTGGTTTCATAAAAGATACTAGGGTTTTACCAAAGAAAACTGCAAGTAAAGTTTTTAAATTGATGAAAAAAACAAAATTCAGCATGACTAATCATACCTTTGCTAAGGAAAATATTAAGCATTTATTGGATTAGAAGGAGCTTAGGTTGCTAAAAAGATATCTGATTCATATTACTGGTTTTATTATCATATCATTCGGACTCATATGTGTCATTTTTTCAAAACTAGGAGCAACTCCTGTGGATGCGTTTAATTATTTTGTTTACACATTAACTCCGTTATCCTTAGGTACGATTGTAATCATAACAGGTTTATTTGTAGCATTGCTGGCATTTGTTCTTCATCCTACTAAGGATATGATCATAAGCATACTGTTCCTCTTTATGGTTGGATTATTAATTGATGGCTGGAAATTTCTTTTTGAAATGCTACCATCTAGTTTTTTTGACAACTTAATGATCCGAATTTCTTTGGCATCAATCGGTTTGGTTTTGATTGCATTTGGCGTTGCCATTACAATTACTACAGGACTTGCAAGCTCACCATATGAGAAATTGATGATGGAGTTGAATAAAAAAATTCACAGCATTCAATATTCAAAAATGATTATTGAAGGCACTTTCTTCACTTTGGCAGTCATTATGGGTATATATACCGATCAATTATTTGATCAGGTTCATGTTTTTACTATCCTATTAGTCTTAGTCAATGGACCACTTATTGGTTTATTTTCAAAAATAATTATAAATAAAATATATAAAGGAGAGGATATTTATGCAATTTGATAAAATGATACCAACACCTCACATTGAGTTGGAAGATAAGGATTTAATTGCAAAAACAGTTTTGATGCCTGGAGACCCATTGCGTGCTAAATATATTGCTGATAATTTCTTGACTAAAGTTGTACAAATCAACAACGTCAGAAATATGTGGGGATTTACGGGATATTTTGGAAAGAAAAAAGTGACTGTCATGGGCTCAGGTATGGGTATGGCAAGTATTGGTATCTATAGCTATGAACTGTTTAATTTTTATGGTGTTGAAAATATTATCCGTATTGGTTCATGTGGTGCATATAGCATGGATTTAAATCTTTATGATGTTGTTTTAGTAGAGCAAGCTTATTCTGAGTCCAGCTATGCAAAAACGATGGGTGTTTCAACTAGAAAAATTTTACCAGCAAATAAGACACTGAATAATAGAATTATCAAAGCAGCAGAAAAATTGAATATTCCAATTCACCTTTCAATTATTCATTCATCCGATGTATTTTATCACTTGAAAGTTGATGGATATAAAGAAATACACGAAAAGTATGGTGCAAATGCCGTCGAGATGGAATCATTTGCCTTATTTGCAAATGCAAAAGCATTGAAAAAAAGAGCATCTTGTCTACTCACAGTATCTGATTCCTTGGTGACAAATGAGGCAACCTCATCACAGGAACGTCAAGAAGCTTTTACTAAAATGATGGAAATTGCGTTGCATAGTATCTGATGCTCTTTATTCAAAATGATTTCAAAACGATACAATTCGCTGTCTACTTTACAGACTTAGACGAAGAAGAAACACGTGTGTATCGTTTTTTGTTGCCTAGATTATTAACTTCTCATACCAATCAACTGATTAATAAAACTATAATGAATGAAAAGCTTGAAGATTTATATGGAGCTTATTTTAGGACACAAGTTGATCGGATAGGCAATTTTTCTGTAATTAGTATCATTTTAACGATCGTCGATCCAAAGATTATTGGAAATGACAATTTATTAAATCAAGCCATTGATTTATTGAATCAAGTGTTATTTGAACACGATTTTTTCGATCCTGAATTGTTTCTTGAAGAAAAACGAATGGTCATTGAACAATGGGAGACACTGTATGATCGAAAAAGATTATATGCTCAAACCAAATTTTATGAACATTTCTTCAAGGGTGACACGTATGGATATCCGATGAGTGGTTCACTTAAGGATATCAAAAAACTGACTGTAGAAAAACTCCATCAATATTATATAAAGACCTTTTTAAATAATACAAAGAAATTTGTAGTCAACGGTAGAATCAATAACAAAGATATCGTGAAGATTGAAAGTTTGATGACACATGATATTCATTTGAAACATAATTTTGTCAGTACATTTAGACAATCAAGAACACTTCTAATGATAGAAGAAGAAACTCAAATACAACAAGCTATTCTTAAGTTGGGTTATCATTTCCCTGTTTTTAGAGATGATAAATTGTATCATGCAGCTGTCCTTTTAGATACGATTTTAGGCGGATACCCTGAAAGTAGATTATTTAAAGAAATTAGGGAAAAAGAAGGCTTGTGCTACGAAGTATCCTCTAGCTATGATTATTATAGAGGTGTTTTAATCATCAGTAGTGGTGTTGATTTGAAACAGAAAAATAGAGCGCTTGAAGCTATTAAAACCTTAGTTGTTGAGATGATTAATCACGGGATTGATGAAGAAGAGCTTATGCATGCCAAATCTTATTATATACATCAGATAAAAAATAGTTTGGATAGCCAGTCTTTTTTAACGAAGCGTGCATTCATGAGAGAACTTTTAAATTACGATGAAACTATCGAGGAAAAGCTCATGGCTATTAATCAAGTATCTATCAATGATATGAATGAAGCGTTAAGTAAAATTACGCTAGATACAATTTATGTGCTTCATGGAGGTCAAAATGATTAAGAAGACCTATGATAGCTTCAATGAATCAGTATATATAATTAAATTAAAAAATGGAATGCAAGTCCATATATTGCCCAAGGATGAACCTTATTTTACAACATATGTTGAGCTAAGTTTACCTTTTGGATCTCTTGATTTGACATTTCAAGATGGAGAAAATAGCACAACAACGCCACATGGTACAGCTCATTTTCTTGAGCATAAGATATTTGCGATGCCTGATGGTGATGCGTTTTCAAAATTTTCCGCACTTGGTGTAGATGCAAATGCGATGACCTCATATAACCAAACCTCATATTTATTTGTTGCAACTGAAAATGTTATTCCAGCACTGACATATCTTTTTGAGATGATGGACACACCTTTTTTTACAGAAGAAAATGTCAATTTGGAAAAGAATATTATTGCCGAAGAATTGAAAATGTATCTTGATGATCCCAATATTGTTATGCAAAACAAATTATTGGAAATGATGTATCATTTTCACCCCTTGAAGTATGATATTGGTGGAACTTTGAAATCCATTATGGATATCAATCCTCAGATACTTAAAGAAGTTTACCATCACTTTTATTGCCAATCCAATCGTTTAGTTACGATTGCTGGAAAAGTCAATTTAAAGGAACTTAAGACGTTTTTTAACCAGTATGATCTACTGCATCCCGATAAGAACAAGAAACCAAAAACCATTTACCCAAAGGAACCGAAAAGACTTGTTGGAAAACATTTTGTAGAAGTTAAAGATGTTGGTATTGACAAATTGATGATTGGTGTTAAGCTCATTCCAAAAAAATTATCCAATAGAGAACAAGTGAAAAAAGAGATGGCAGTATCCATGCTTCTCAATATTATTTTAGGACCTTCTTCATCCATGTATGCTAAGTTATTAGAAGAAAAAATGATTAATCATAGTTTCTTCATTAATACGACTTTTGAAAAACAGGCAGAAAACATTGTCATCTATGCCGAAACCAAAAGGGCGAATAAGCTAAAGAAGGTACTCGTTGATTTGCTAACTGTTGACGCGCTAGGACTTTTGAGTCCAAAGGCTTTTGAGAGATACAAGAAAGTTTATCTGGGCCAATTCATCTTCGCTTTGAATAACCTTGAGACTAAAGCCTATTTATATGGTAAATATTATCACCTAGGCTCATCATTATATGAAGTGGTTGATATTCTCCAAGAAATCAATTATGATGATTTACTTGCTGAACTAGGATTGATTCAAAAGAAACATATTGCAACGCTAATTCATAAAAAGGCCTAATTAGGTCTTTTTTTATAGCTTTTAGTCATTCTGAATATTGACTTATGGATATTGAAATGAGTCTCACCTTTCTATATATAAGAGAAGCTCAATTTATAAATGAAGTTCAAATTGGCAATTTGTCATTCATTTTGAGTTACTTTATACTAAGAACAAAAAGGAGGCTATATGCTTAATCAACTCATTATCATCGGTCGCTTGACACACGATCCAGAAACCAAAATTCTTGAAGATGGCAGGAAGGTAAGTGATATTACACTAGCAGTTCAGCGTACATTCAAAAACATGGATGGAAATTACGATACAGATTTCATTAAGATTACCGTTTGGGAAGGACTAGCTACCGCCATTGAAGCTTACTGCAAAAAGGGCGTGATGGTTGCCATCAAGGCACGAGTTCAAAGTTGGAAGTATGATTTACCTGATGAACGCAAGCTCAATATGCTTGAAGTTATTGCAGAAAGAATTAGTTATTTATCACCATCTGGAAAGAGCGAAATTAAAGTGTCAGAAGAAAGTTCAACAAAATGAACTTTTTTTATTGACATATGATACTATGCAATGTATAATATAAGACATAAGGCAGTATGAGGTGAAATTATGAAAGAACAAGTGAAAAAAGGAGTCCTTGAGATCTTTGTATTGGCAATACTGATGAAGGGTGATTCCTACGGTTATAAGATTGTCAGTGATCTCATTTTATATATTGAAATCTCGGAATCAACGTTGTATCCCATTTTAAGGAGACTTGAGAAGGCAAACGAGTTAAACACATATAACGTCTTATATCAGGGTAGAAACAGAAAGTATTATCAAATTACACAAATTGGAAAGAAGCATATCGATGAGTTCTTGCTTGAATGGGAAGACATTCGCAAAATCTACGATATCTTAATGAAATGAGGATATTATGAAAACATGGCTTAAAGAACTTGAAAGAGAATTAAAGAAACGCTTTTACTTAACTGAGGCAGAAGGTATTGTTTCCTATTACGAGGAAATGATACAAGAGCGATTGGATTCTGGTGAATCAATTGATGATATCCTCAGCGATTACGATGCAAAAGAAATCGCAAAGTCTATGACTGCTGAAGTTGTGATGAAACGTGCTAATGATACATATAAGTCTATTGCGAAAAGCTCAAAACAACTCATGGTATTCTTGCTATCATCACCACTGCTCATCCCTCTTGGTTTTGCATATATGATTGTATTGATTGTAGCTGTATCCTTGATGTTCTCGTTTGTTGTTGTCATCTTTGCTAGTCTTGTTGGCATGATTGGATTATTCTTAAATATGTATCAATCAGGGCTTGGACAAAATGAAGTAATAGGATTCATTGGCGTTGGATTGATGGTGCTCTCGCTTCTGATATTGCTCTCTATTTGGCTTTATCAGGCGGTTCAGAGACTTGCAAAAAAATTAATTTATATCTTTAGCAGCATGGCTAAAAATAAAGGGGAAAGAAAATGAAATTCTTAATCAAACTTGTATTGCTAATCTTTATTATTGGACTGATCTTATCAGTAGTTGCTTTTTTTGGAGGGGTTAATCTAGAGAACATTGGAACGTATTTTGTAGACGATGAAGCTTATGGAGATCCCATTGAATACGTCAGTACAACTGAGATTGATTCACTTGATGTTCAATTGGATACAAGAAATATTGTAATCTCTATAGCAATTGGAGATGAAATTATCGTAACCTATCATGCGCATGAAAAGGATACTTGGAGTGTGAACGAAGTTAATGGAACCTTAAATATTGTGCAAACGACAAAACCAACCTTCTTTAGTTGGTTCAATTTCAAAATTGCTTCAGAAGAAGTTTTAACAGTCTATATTGAAATTCCAGCTGATTTATTTCTTGATTACTCATTGGATAGTGATGTTGGAAATATCAGTTACATCGATGGACCACAAAATATTGATGATTTATCCATCGATACTGATACTGGCAAAGTAGAGATAGAAAATGCGACGATGAATTCATTAACAGTTCAGATGTCAACAGGCAGTATCATTCTTTCTAATTTAACGATTCTTGGAGATTTAGATGCAAATACATCGACAGGTAATGTAGTTCTCGATACGATTGTTGCTAATCAGATGACACTGAATACAAAAACAGGGAAGATTATCGCAGATGATATCATAGCAAATGAGTTGATTACTGAGACAAGCACTGGAAGAATTGAAATAAGAAGCGCAGTAATTAGTGGTATTGTTGAGTTAACAACGTCTACGGGAAGTATCACAGTTACCAATTCTAATGCAACTAGTTTCGATCTAGCATCAAGTACTGGTAATATTAGTTTTAGTAGCACAACATCAATGGATTTACGCTACGATTTAGATACGACAGTGGGTAACATTACTGTTAATGGTGATGATCAAGGAAGTAAGCATTCAACAAGCACAGGAGCAATTCTACTCAAAGCAAGAGTGAGTACTGGAAATATCACAATCAATGTACAGGACTAAGTCTTGTACTTTTTTTTATTATATATCATATATCGGATGCTGTTGCTTTATTCCCCAATTGATTTATGCTACAATAAAAAGAGGAGATGATATCAATGTCAATTAACTTTAACAAAGAAGTTCTCAAAAGAAAAGATTCATTGCTTGCTGATTTAACCAAGATTATTCAAATTAATTCTGAGTTAACCACTTTTGACCCAAATCGTAAAAAAGCACCCTTTGGTGAAGGACTGAAAGAAGCCTTAGATGTCATGCTGTCCATAGGACAAAGAGACGGTTTTGAAACTGTCAATCTAGATGGATATGCAGGTCATATTGAATATGGAAAACAACAAGATTTTGTAGGGATGATTGGGCACTTAGATGTTGTCCCAGCAGGAAATGATTGGACATATGCACCCTATGGTGCAGAAGTACATCAGGGCAGAATGTATGGTCGTGGCACTGAAGATGACAAAGGTCCTACTATTGCTGCGTATTACGCTTTAAAAATACTAAAAGAATTGAACTTGCCACTATCCAAAAGAATAAAACTCATTCTCGGTAACGATGAAGAAACATCTTGGAGATGCATGAGACACTATTTCAGCGTTTATCCTCAAGCACCAGTTTCAGGATTTATACCTGATGCTGATTTTCCTTTAATCTATGCTGAAAAAGGCATTTCAAGAATTCTTGTTCAAGGAAAACTTGATTCTAATGTTTTAGTTTCCATCAGTGGAGGATTTAGGGACAATATGGTTCCTGATTATGCTTCTGCAGTTTTAAATCCTACCAAAGACTTTAGCCAATTATTTACGTCTTTCCTCAAGAAAAAAGTATATGAAGGTAGCGTAAGCATAGATGAAGGAAAAATCACAATTAAGGTCGTAGGCAAAAGTGCACACGGATCAACACCTGAATACGGAGAAAATGCAATTGATAGACTCTTTGAATTTTTAGTCGAACAGAAAATTGATCATCCACTTGTCAAATTGGTTGAAACCTATCTAATCCATGATATTCACGGGACTAAATTAGATGTCGCTTATCATGATGAGGAAATGGGATATTTAACAAATAATTTCGGAGTCATCACAACAGAAGATAACCAATATACAATACGTTTGAATTTGAGATACCCAAATGGAGTTGATTTTGATCAAATAGTTCGTCAACTTGCTGATAAATTTGCCTTATTTGGAGCAACTGTCAAAGTTGATTCCCACCAAAAATTGCTTTATAAGGATCCAAATTCCCCATTAGTCAAAACACTCATGGATGTCTATAAGAAGCATACGGATGATCCAAATGCAAAGCCTATCAATATCGGTGGAGGCACTTTTGCAAGAGCTATGCCAAATTGTGTGGCTTTTGGACCTCATTTCTTGAATAAGCCAACCTATATTCACCAGAAAAATGAATATATCGACATTGAAGATTTACTCTTAGCAACTATCATTTATACGGAAGCATTATACGAACTTGCAAAATAAGCTTTGGAGGCAATCATGAAACCCTACCTCGATCTATGCCGTCATGTCATTCAAAACGGTGATTTTAAAATGGATAGAACCAGAACAGGAACGAAAAGCGTTTTTGGCTATCAAATGCGTTTTGACTTGAGTGATGGTTTTCCACTTTTGACAACTAAAAAAGTACATCTCAAATCCATTATTCATGAGTTGTTATGGTTTATCAATGGGGATACAAATATCAAGTATCTTGTTAATCATGATGTAAAGATATGGAATAATTGGCCTTATGAGGCTTTTAAGAAAAGTAATGATTATCATGGGGAATCAATGGATGATTACATCCAAAAAATAATTAGTGATGACAGATTCGCTAAAAAACATGGTGAATTAGGTCCAGTATATGGTGCGCAATGGCGTAATTTCAATGGTGTGGATCAGCTTCAGTATATACTTGATGAAATAAAGAATAACCCCGATTCAAGACGCATGATCTTAAGTGCTTGGAACCCAGCTGAAATAAAAGATATGACTCTCCCACCCTGTCATACACTGATTCAATTTTACGTTTCCAATCATAAATTATCCTTACAACTATATCAACGAAGTGCAGACATTTTTTTAGGTGTGCCATTTAATATCGCATCCTATGCATTGCTATTAATGATGGTAGCTCAAGTTTCAAATCTTGAAGTTGGTGAGTTTATCCATACTTTAGGTGATGCACATATCTATCAAAATCATTTTAATCAAATTGAGCTTCAATTAAGTAGAGAAACAAAAATACTTCCTTTGATGAAAATCAATCCCAACGTCAAGTCGCTATTTGATTTTAAGTATTCTGATTTTGAATTACTGAATTATCATCCGCATCCAGCAATTAAAGGTGAGGTGGCCATATGATATCAATGATTTGGGCAATGGACGGAAATTGGCTCATTGGCAAGGATAATTTATTACCCTGGCACTACCCCAAGGATTTAACATATTTTAAAAATCACACAAAGCATCAAGCTGTTTTAATGGGTGATTTGACATATCAGTCGCTAAAAACCTATTATGTAACTAAGCCTTTGCCATTTAGGAAAGTCTATATTGCAAATGTTGATGACAAAATTTATCCTGATGGTATTCACATCAAGGATTTACACAATTTTTTAAAGAATACCAAAGAGGATTTGATGATTATTGGTGGAAAAACCATTTATCAACTTTCTTTGCCTTTTGCTGATCGACTTTATATTACTTATGTTCTCAAATCACATGAAGGCAATGTACATTTTCCGAAATTTGACTTAAATGAATTTAAATTAATTGATAAGAGTATAACGGACGGTCTCATTTTTGCTGTTTATGAAAGGAAAACATAATGGTTTCTATCATTTTTTTACTCACATGGCTTACATCTACATATTTTTTCACAATATGGGCGGATAATTATTTTTTGATACCTATTTGGCTTTTCATATCCTATTTCATCGGTCTTTTTAGCATCATCTTGTTTTTATTTGTTAATTTACCAATCATGAAGTTTACTAAAGTAACAAACAGGTATAAATCTTATGCAACAAGATCTACTGCATATTTTATGAATCATTTTATACTGAGATTGAAATTAACCGTTGAAGGCACTGAGAATATACCAAAAGATGGACTTCTCACAATTTATGCCAATCACAAATCTTATGCGGATGCATTTCTCATTATAGCAACGATCAAGAGACCTACAACACTTACTCCTAAGATGGGTGTCTATAAATTGCCAATCATAAGAGAATGGCTTAAATATCTGGGTGCGTTTCCCATCGATCGATCTAGTGATAGAAATACAGCTAGATCTATGGTTGATGCCATTAAGGTCGTTAAAGAGGGCGTGGCAATGCTTATTTTTCCTGAAGGGGGCATCAAGGATCGCAATGAAGAAAAAATGGTTGCTGCGCGTGCTGGGGCATACCGCGTAGCAATGAAAGCAGGAGCAGACATCCTTCCAATTAGTTTGCAAGGAACGACAAATATCAAGTATCGTGCTCCATTTAGAAGTACTCGAATTCATATGGTCATACACCCATTGATTCATTATGATGATGTGAAACACTTATCTACTGCAGTAATTGCCGATCAGATGTTTAATATCATTAATGACCATCTTGAAAATTAAGTTTACTGAAAAAATTATAGGATTTATTTGATTTCTAAAGTATAATTAGGATAATGTACAAGTCAGATGATTTTCTTGCATAGCCATCCTCCATATCTCTTCCAAAATAAACACCATTTTGAAAGGACATGAATCATGACACAAGTGATGCAAAAAATAGTAAAGAAATATACTATCCCTATCATTTTCTTAATTTCCATCATCATCACACTAACACTAGAACCACTTTCTTCAATGTTGTCTGGATACAGGCAAATCTTGACTAATTCATCAGTGTTATTGTCGGACTATTTATTAATAGGTGGTTTAGCTGCAACCTTTTTAAATGTAATTTTAACCACGGGTCTTAATATATTGATATTAAAATGGCTCAAAATTGAGATAACAGGATCTATTTTTGCTTGTTTATTCACAATTGCTGGTTTCGCTTTTTTTGGAAAGAATCTTTATAATGCACTTCCTTTGTATTTTGGGATACTTCTCTATTGCAAAGCGACAAAAACAAAATGTAAAGATCATATATTGGTCTTTTTACTTTCTTCAGGGATTTCTCCTGTTACGAGCTTTTTAATATTTGGAGCTGGATTTTCACTACCAGTAGGAATTATTTTAGGAATCATAGCAGGTACACTTATTGGATTCATCTTGCCAGCATTTAATGCTTTTTCAATGAAATTCCACCAAGGATATAATTTATATAACACTGGGTTTTCAATGGGTGTAATCTCAATGATTTTAACGGGAATTTTAGGATCTTTCGGTGTTGATATTATTAGGAGTACCGAACTGAATAATAGTTATCATACACAGTTGTTTATTCTGATATTGATCATTTCAGGCATCTTCATTTTACTTGCATTCTTAGAAAACAAAGATGTTTTAAAAAGATATCCACTAATATTCAAAAAATCAGGAAGATTACTCACTGATTTTTCAATTGTTGTGGGTAAAGATGTAACCCTGTTAAATATTGGAATTATGGGTTTTCTGAGTTGTCTATTAATTTATTTTTCTGGAATTCAGATTAATGGTCCAGTCATGGGAGCGGTTTTAACAATTCTTGGATTTTCCGCGTTTGGCAAACATCCTTTAAATGCCTTTCCAGTTGTTATTGGAGCCATTCTTGCAATAGAATTGACACCACTAGAGTGGACCATAGGATCAACATTATCCGTACTATTTGTAACTGGATTAGCTCCATTAGCAGGACAATTTGGAATTATTGCTGGTATGATCGGTGGCTTTATTCATGTATTAATCACACCGCTTGCTTTAAATTTTCAAGGTGGATTTGATCTTTACAATAATGGCTTTGCTGCAGGATTTGTCTGTGCATTGCTTGCACCAGTATATCATGTGTTTTTAAAGGCAAGAGATGATGGGGGAAGTTGGAACAGAATATTACCGATATATAAAAAAGATAGAATATGAGTTTTAGACAATAAAACAAAGCTGACGTTTGGTGCAATTAGTTGATAGGGTAATCACTTATCAGCACGTTATAGCCATCTAATGTCGTTTATTAAATAAAAATAAATTACTAATTTTAAAACTGCCAATTCACAGATTTGTTCTACTGTGAAATCGTAATGTTATCAACTATTTGCACCAAACGTCAGAAAAAAAAGCCCAAGGCTTTTAATTCTGATTCATAAAGTTAATGATACCATCTTCAATTTCGAAATAAATGATATCCATATTATTTATAGTGTCTAAAAAAGTAAACTTAAGTGGATCAACATGAACCCTTAAGGCTTTTATTACGTGCGAATGAGCAATAAATAGGACACGCTTATCTGGAAAGCTCTGATAAAAATCCTGAGTGGCAGTAACGACTCTATTGATGAGGAGTTGATCATTTTCGTATCCTTGATATGTGTAGTTTTTTTGTCTAACAAGAGGCATTGCATCAACTGCAGGCTGTCCGTCCAAATGGAAAAAATCACGTTCAACAAAACGTTGTTCAACTACAATTGGCTGAATATGTTTCAATTCCTTTGCAATAATAGATGCAGTCTCCAATGATCTTGACAAAGGTGAAGAAGCAATAATATCAAAAATTTCTCCTTGACTAATCAGCATGTTCGCTAATTCTTTCGCTTGCATTTTCCCTGTTTCATTGAGTGGAATATTGATTCTTCCTTGAATCAAACCACTCGCATTATAATACGTTTGTCCGTGACGAACCATAGCTAATATCATAAAATACCTCGTTTGCCTTTCTCATTATAGCATAATGAGTTGGAATTATGATAAAATAAAGTCAAGGAGGCGAAGTCTGATGCATATTGTAGATTTAATCGCTAAAAAAAGAGACGGCAAAGCTTTAGATAAAGAAGAAATAGAATTTATTATCAAAGGTTATACCAGCGGTAAAATACCTGATTATCAGATCAGTGCGCTATTAATGGCAATCTATTTTCAAAACATGAACGATGAAGAGTCGACTTTTTTGGCTCTAGCAATGAGAGAGTCTGGTGATTCTATTGATTTATCAGAAATTCCAGGCATAAAAGTTGATAAGCATTCTACAGGTGGAGTGGGTGACAAGGTAACACTTGTTTTAGGTCCTCTACTTGCAAGTTTAGGTGTCAAATTCGCTAAAATGAGTGGTAGAGGTTTAGGACATACCGGTGGTACGATTGATAAACTGGAAAGTATACCAGGATTTAAGGTCGTCTTAGAAGTTGAAGATTTTATCGCGCAGGTAAAAAAAATAGGGATTGCAATTGTTGGTCAAAGTGGTGATGTTGCTCCTGCAGATAAAAAATTATACGCGCTTAGAGATGTGACTGCTACAGTAGATGTTATTCCACTTATCGCAAGCAGCATTATGTCTAAGAAGTTAGCAAGTGGTGCTGATGCGATTGTTTTAGATGTTAAAGTTGGTCATGGAGCATTTATGAAAACTGAAGAAGACGCAGTTAAGCTTGCACATCTAATGGTTGAAATTGGCAGACTTGCAGGAAAGAAAATGACTGCAATTCTAACAGGCATGGATGAACCTTTAGGACACAAAATCGGAAACGCTTTAGAAGTCTATGAAGCGATAGAAACATTAAATGGACAGGGACCAAAAGATTTAGTTGATGTCACGATAGAAATTGGTGCTCATCTTCTCCTAGATGCCCAAATAGAAACTGATTTTGATATTGCAAAGATGAGATTACAAGCAGCACTTCAAAATGGAACTGCATACGAAAAGTTTCTTGAACTCGTTGAAGCACAAGGTGGAAATCTCAAGAGTCTAGACAATCCTGGTTTATTGTTATCTAAGAAGACGGTTGAAGTGCTATCCGAAAAAGAAGGATATATCATGGATATCGATGCACTTGATATCGGAAAAGCAGCAATGCGGTTAGGTGCAGGTAGAGAAACTAAAGAAGATGAAGTCTTTTTGGATGTAGGACTTGATTTACATAAAAAGATTGGATCTTATGTAAAAAAAGGTGATGTAATAGCAACACTTTATGTTAGAGATAAAGGTATTATTGAAGCAAAACAATTGATTCTAAATGCACTTACTTTTGGTGCTGAAAAAAGAAAGATTGTTTTAATCAAACAGACAATTAAGTGAAGGTAACTGAAATGGTAATGTATCCGGATTATGAAAATTCAATATTGAATGTTTCCGCAACAATTCTTAATCACTATCATGCACCTACAATTTATCCATCCATTTCGGTATTGAAAGACGAACTTGAAAAGACATCAAAGCATGTTATTCTTATCTTACTTGACGGAATGGGAATCAACATTATTAAGAAATATCTTAAAGCAGATGATTTTCTTAATCTTCATCTTAAAAAAACAATTACTTCAGTTTTCCCACCAACAACCGTAGCTGCAACCAACGCAGTGTTATCAGGTTTACCTCCATTTTCAAGTGGATATTTGGGTTGGGTACAATACTTCAAGCGTGAAAAGACAAATAATATCGTCTTTATCAATGAAGATTTTTATGATAAATCAAAAACATTTGATATTGTATTAAGGGATCAATATCTTAAGTATCCTACGATCTATGAACAAATTGAAAAAAATAGTCCAGTGGTTAAAACCTATGAATTATTTCCTAATTTTAGAGCCAATGGATTTGATAGTTTCGATAAACAGATCGAGCGAGCTATTGAAATTACCTATTTGGATGAATTGAATTTTACCTATATCTATTGGGCCGAACCTGATTTAACACAACACGATTTTGGAACTGACTCAAAAGTTACTGAAAATAAGCTCCTAGAGCTGAATCAGAGCGTTGAAAAGCTAGCAAAAGCAGCAAATGATGAAACGTTAATCATTATCATCGCTGATCATGGATTGACTAATGTTGAAGGTATAGATTTATTTGATGACCAAGAGATTTCTAGATATCTAAAAAGAAAACCCTCTATGGAACCTAGGGCAACTAATTTTTTCATCAAACCTTTTAGGAAAAAGAAATTCAAAACAGTTTTTGATGCAAAATATGGAAATGATTTCGTATTGTTATCAAAGCTTGAATTATACGAATCAGGTTTGTTAGGGTACGGTAATAAACACAAACTGCTAGATGATTTTATTGGTGATTATATTGCTATCTCTACAAGTAATAAGATGTTTAACTTTAAAGAGCATTCAAGATTTTTAGGACATCATGCAGGATTAACCAAAGATGAAATGGAAGTTCCACTCATTATTTTCCATCAAAATAAAGACGACTAATCAAAGTCGTCTTTTCTTTTTGAAAAAAGGCTTAGCAGAATGCTAAGCCTATGTCATTATTTTTTTGTTCCTTCTTTGGCAATTTCAGCAGCCATTAACACGACTGATGCGATATCGGTAATATTGGTTGGAACTACAATCTTTGTTGCTTGTCCATTGGCAACTAGTGCAAGGGCTTCAAGTGATTTCAAAGTTAATACAGCCTGATCAGCAGCAGCATCCTTAATCAACTTAATACCAAGTGCTTCAGCTTCCTTAATCTTGAAAATGAAAATAGCTTCACCTTCAGCTTGAAGAATCTTTTGTTTTTTATTAGCTTCAGCTCTAAGTAGAACTGCTTCGGCTTCACCTTCAGCTTCTAGAATCTTTGAACGTTTGTCACCTTCAGCAATCAAAATGGTTTGACGTTTTTCACGTTCAGCACGCATTTGTTTTTCCATGGAATCGCGAATATCTTTTGGTGGAACGATGTTCTTGACTTCAACACGATTAACTTTAATTCCCCAAGGGTCAGTTGCTTCATCTAAGATAACTCTCATCTTCGTATTGATTAAATCTCTAGATGTCAGAGTTTGGTCTAAATCTAAGTCACCAATAATGTTACGCAATGTGGTTGCTGATATGTTTTCAATAGCCATCATTGGATTTTCAACCCCATAAACATAAGCTTTTGGATCTGAAATAGCAAAGAAAACAACCGTGTCAATCTGCATCGTAACATTATCTCTTGTAATTACAGGTTGAGGATCAAAATCCCTTACTTGTTCCTTGAGGGATACGGTTTTTACTTGACGATCAAGAATTGGGATTAGGAAATGAAGACCCACACCCCAAGTTGTATAATAACCACCAAGACGTTCAACAATGACCTTTTTGGTTTGAGTAACCAATCTAAAACTAGCTGCAATCACACCTAAAATGATGACTGCAATAACAATAAGCGTTACTTCCAATGCTCCTAATGCAATTGGACTTAGTAAAGAACTTAAAAATCCCATTTTATTACCTCTTTCCTTTTTTTATATTTTTTCGACAATTAATTTAACGCCTTCAACATCTAAAACACGAACTTTTTCACCTGTCTCAATTTCTTCATTTGAAATAGCAGACCATTCTCGATTATTAACCATAACTCGACCTATTGAGCCTGGTACAATCAACTGAATGCAAGTCCCAGATAACCCAATATAGGAATCCACATTGGTTTTGATCTCGTTTGTCTTAAAATACTTCATAACGATAGGTCTTGTTAATAAGAGCAATAGAATTGCAACGACTACAAATAGAAGTACTTGAATGATGATGTTAACATGCAACAAGGCTAATATAAAACTTGGTATAGCAGCAATCGCAAACCAGATACTCACCATGTCAGCTGTTGCAAATTCTGTAAAAAGTGCAACAATGAAAAGTCCTAACCATAACCATAATATCCAATCCATACTACAATTCCTCCTTCATATCAACAATTAGAATCTGATCTTTACTATTCCAGTTCGCCTTGTACTTATGCGTTTCAAATTCAAGATTCAAATTTGCGAGTTCACTGATTTCCTCCATGAATGCCTTATTCGTGACACGACTGTACGATGAACGAACGGTGATACGATATTTTTTGTTTTCAGCAATATCGTGACGGAGTGCGTCTGCTTTACTAAGTGGTTTCACTATAATAAGCTTGTTCGCTTTATCAATTCCTAACATGACACTATATGCACTCTCAAAAAATGTAGTTGCTGGTTTATTCAACGTAATATTACCCGCAGCTAAGGTAACAATGCAATCTTTTGGTTTCTCATTAAACCAAGTTATTTCCATAGCAATCACTCCTTACACTTATCATTATACACCAAATTATTTAAAATGCAAGAATAATTACAGAAAATTATTATAAGTTATTTGAAGCACATTTCAGTTATTTCAATTCCGAGGCCTTCAGCATATTCATTGATGAGATGCTTTTCATTTAAGTTGATTTGTTCTTGTCTATAGATATGATTTTCTATATATTTTCTAAGAGATCCAATAGAATCAAGTTCAGCATAAACAAATAATTTAATATCAAAAATTTGATATTTAATGTAGATCTTGATTTCTATTTTCGTTTCCTCATCATGAAAGATGAATGTCTTTTCTAATGTATCAAGAGAAACAATCTGAATCACTCGGTCTAATAAAGGGATTAAAATATAAACACCTGGCTTGTGAATGATTTTCAAAAAACGTCCCAATCGTTCAATCACGTATGCTTTATCCTTGGATACAAATTTGATATTGGGTATCATAAGAAGTATGACTAAAAAAGCGATAACTAACAATCCTTTAATGATATCAGGCATCTTATAAACCTCTTTTCTAATGAGTATTGATTGTATAGAGTAATCGTGGTATCATATGAGTGATCACTACGGGGAGCTTAAATGCTGAGAGGACGAAAGTCGACCCGCGAACCTGATCTGGATCATACCAGCGGAGGGATAGTCGATATGATGAATAATCATTTACTATCAATTTCTTGGGTAATCCATAGAAATTTTTTATTTTCTAAGGAGAAAGAGAAATGAAAAACAGTTTGGAGATTAGAAAGATTACAATGAGTAGTGCACTCGTTGCTATTGCATTCGCAATAGAACTTTTAGTTAGATTCGTATTACCCATGTTCAATATGCCTTTTGGTGGTAACTTCATTGGCATATCGATGTTGCCATTGATTTTAGTAGGGTATTTATATGGTCTCAAATATGGTGTGCTTGCAGGATTCGTTTATGGCATATTCGAGATAATATTGGCCCCAAGTGGATATATTATCGGTTGGTCGTTTCTCTTAGATTATCTAGTTGGATTTACTGCATTTGGATTAACCGGTTTATTTGTAGGGAAACTAAACAGTAGTAAATGGACTATCATTGGCATAACCGTTGCTGGATTTGTTAGATATTTATCGGTTTCATTTGCGGGTGTCATCTTTTGGAGTGAAACTGCGAATTTTGATGCGTGGGTCTATTCATTCATTACCTATAATTTAGGATATACGACATCTACAACCGCCATTACTATTATACTCGCTTTGCTGATTCGGAAGCGAATTGTAGATCTTAATGATCAGTTTTTGGGTCAATTTTCCAAAGCGAATTAACAACTTTTAGATAATCAAGACGAGGTTGATAGCCAAAAGGTATCAAAGATGTCTTTTCTAAAAAAGCAGAATAAGGGATAGATTTACGTCCTTTTTCTTTATCGTATTGCTGATCCCAATACGAGAAAAGGACATCTGCAGTGAGTAAAAAATATTGATTATATTTCTTAAAGTGGACGATTAAAAAAGCGATTCCACCTTGTTTATACACATTTTTAAGATGATTAATTTGATGTTCATGGATATTCTTTAAAGGCATAGAGGTTGTAGAGTTCGTTTCTTTTGCATCGAAATCGATATATTTTCCCTTATAAACACCATTGAAATCTGTAGTCGAGGGTGTCTTGTAGTATGCTTCCGTTATTTTTGCTTTATTTCGTGCAGGATAACTGACATTGACAACCTGTATTGGAGTTGGTTTCTTGTGGATGACAGCGATACCCATGTCTAAATAGTACGCATTAGATACTTCGATATCAGATTCGAGAGTCATCCCAAGATTGGCGTAGTTCGTTGTTTTAACTTGTGATTTACGTTTTATTGGATAATTAATCATACATTGCTCACCTATTAACATGATAACATAGTTCGAGAACAAAATCATTGTTATATCTGAAAAACATGGTATAATACTCATAGTGAAAAACGTTGCTAAAGGAAGTGATAGTTTGAGTGAAATTCGTTTTTTTGCTTTAGGCGGATTAGGCGAAAACGGTAAGAATATGTATGTAGTTGAGGTAGATCGTCAACTCTTCATTTTGGATGCCGGCATTAAGTATCCTAGTTCTGAGCTTTACGGGGTTGATGAGATTATCCCTGATTATAAAATATTGATTCGTGCCAAAGACCGTATTCGCGGTATTTTCCTATCACATGCACACGAAGATCACATCAGTGCGCTTCCACACATTCTAAGAGATTTAAATGTTCCAGTTTATGCAACTAATTTCACGATGCAAGTCGTTATGGATATGTTAAAGGATGAAGAGTATAATCTTGAAGAATTAACACTGAATACAATTTCTCAAAATAGCATCATTAAATTTGGTGATGTAAGAGTAACATTCTTTAATACAACTCACTCTATTCCTGAATCTGTAGGTATAGCTGTTCATACCATCGATGGTGTCATCGTCTATACGAGTGATTTTACATTTGATCAAAGTGGAGATACCAAATATCAAACGGATTTTAGAAAAATAAATGAACTTGCCGAAAAGAATGTATTGGCTTTGTTAACCGAATCTTTAGGTTCTACGTTAGAACTTAACGGTGGGGTCAGCAATACACTAGATCATAAACTCAATAGTGTTTATGCGAATGCAGATGGAAGAATTATCGTTTCATTATTTTCTTCTGATTTAAGAAAAATTCAACGTATCATTGATATCTCTTTAGCACATCACAAAAAAATTGCGATCATCGGAAGACGTGCTCAACGCATTGTCGACATCGCCATTGAAGACGGATATTTATCCATTCCTCAGGATGCACTTGTTAATTTGAGGTATATTGATGAAAAAAATAAAAATGACGGCAATGATATTGTAGCACTGGTTACGGGAAGTAGACATGAGCCTTTCTTTATGCTACAAAGAATGTGTAAGAAAGTAGATCGGTTAATTCATATAACTGAAAAAGATACTGTCATATTAATGACACCTCCAGTACCTGGAACTGAAAAGATGGCAGCACGAACACTCGATATACTTTACAGAAGTGATGCTCAAGTACAAATGATCAATAAAAGATTATTAACTTCTGCACATGCAACTGCTGAAGAACTAAAAATGATGATGAATTTGCTCAAACCTAAATATATCGTACCTACAATCGGTGAATATCGCCATCAATACGGCGTAAAGAGACTAGCTCAGGAAATCGGATATAAAAGTGAAGATGTTTTCATATTGGATAATGGTGATGTACTTACCATCAAGGATAAGGAAGCTTATGTTTCTAAAAATGATATCAGCGTAGGAGAAATTCTTATTGATGGTACTGCAGTAGGGGATGTCAACGATTATGTAATGAAAGATAGAGAGTTGTTAGCTGAAGATGGAGCTTTACTCATTGTTGCTCATGTCAATCCTAGAACAAAGACGATCTTGGGAGAAGTTCAAATTGTGACTAGAGGATTTGTATATATACAAGAATCCGAGGAGCTTCTAGGCAGGGTAAAAGAGATGTTCTTTGAAGTTAGTAAAAAACATCTTGAAGGTAAATACATCAATTGGAATGAATATAAAAGAGATGTAAGAAACGAAATCAACCGTTTCATATATCAGGAAACAAGAAGAAGCCCAATCACAATACCTGTCATCATTTCTACTGAAGGATAATAGAAAACACTCGAAAGCTCGAGTGTTTTCTTCATCTTTTCTTATGTTTAATTTTATCCAGCATCTTCAATCGATCGGATAATGCTTTTTCATAATTAGATTCATCCTTTGGATAATAATAAATCTTTTCTTTAATTGCATCAGGTAAATATGATTGATCATTAACGCTATCTTTGTCATTATGAGGATAATGATAAATATCAGGATTGAGCTTAATCTTTCTATTGCTTGCGTGATCCGGTATTGTACCTGTATCACTTTCCTCGTACTCGCGAATTGCCTCATCGATTGCGACAATCGCCGTATTTGATTTTGGTGAAATTGCCATATCGATGACAATTGTGCTTAAGATGATTCTAGCTTCAGGAAACCCGACTCGAATTGCACTATCACATGCATTCAAGACCTTTCCACCCATTAGAGGATTTGCTAATCCAATATCTTCATAGGCGATAACTAAAAGTCTGCGGACAATAGCTTGAAGATCGCCAAGGGTAATCAGTCTTGCTAAATAATGAATAGACGCATCGACATCTGACCCACGGATTGATTTTTGTAGAGCACTTAACAAATCATAGAAGTGATCTTCATGATCATCTAAATCATGATTGATTCTGCCAGTGACACGATAGATGATTTGGGCAGTTAGTATATCACCATCATTAAGGATTAAAGATGCACTTTCTAAGATGTTGAGTGCTGTTCTCACTTCATGGTTTGAATAACGAATGATTGCTTGAATTGCACTTTTCTCAACTCTTAAATCAACATCCAATTCTTTTAAACCGTTTAGAACTGCCTTTTCCAGTGCTTCTTCATCTAGTTTCTTTACTTCGTAAAGATGACATCTAGAACGAATCGCCATATTAATGCTTTGATATGGATTGAGTGTCGTCAACCCTATGACCGTAGCGTTACCATTTTCCATAAATGGCAGTAAATAATCTTGAATATCTGTTTTCATTCGGTGAATTTCATCAATGACGATGATGATATCATGATAGGCTGTAGTATCAATAATATCCTTAAGTTTGGCTTTACTGTCTGCTGAAGCATTAAAGAAATAATAATCTAATCCAGATTGAATAGCGAACAGTTGTGCGATCGTTGTTTTCCCGGTACCTGGTGGGCCATAAAGAATGAATGAAAGCAATTTTTTTTTGGCAAGCATAGAAACCAAAACACCATCTTTTCCAACAAGATGGTCCTGTCCATAAACATCTTCGAACTTTTGTGGTCTCATGCGGTATGCCAATGGCTTCATTATCTCACCCGTTTACATTATAGCATACTTGCTTAAAACTATTAATTAGAGTAAAATAGTAAGGTAATAGATAGGTCTTTTTTTCTTATAAAAGATACATGTGGAGGAAATACTATGAATTTAAAAGATTTTATTGCAGATGTACCTGATTTTCCGGTTAAAGGCATTCTGTTTCGAGATATCACACCTTTGATGAGTAATGGTCAAGCATATCAGTATGCTTCAGATCAATTTACGAAATTTGCTAAAGAAAAGAAAGCAACTTTGATTGTTGGACCTGAAGCAAGAGGCTTCATTTTTGGCTGCCCTGTTGCAACAAACATAGGTATTGGTTTTGCTCCAGTAAGAAAACCTGGGAAGTTGCCTAGAGCTTCAGTTAGTACATCCTATGAACTAGAGTATGGTAGAAATGAGCTTTGCATGCACGCTGATGCAGTTAAAAAAGGTGATAGGGTACTCATTATTGATGACCTTTTGGCAACAGGTGGAACCATTCAAGCTGCCATTGATCTCGTAGAAAAACTTGGTGGTGAAGTTGTTGGTTTGGCATTTCTAATTGAACTTTCAGATTTAAATGGTAGAAAAAAATTAGGAAATTATGATATATTGACTTTAATCACCTATTAAAGGAAGTGAATGAATGACTGACCCATTGTTTCAATCCCTTGTTGAATCTTTTGATTCATATATAAAAAGAGAGTCAGATATTAAGCTTATCGAAAAGGCTTATATTTTAGCTCGGGATAAACACGAAGGTCAGATGCGTAAGAGTGGGGAACCCTATATTACACATCCTATTGCAGTAGCAAAAATTTTAGCTGAACTCAAAGGAGGACCTGCTACTTTGATTGCTGCTTTGCTCCATGATACTGTAGAAGATACATCCTTAACGGTTAAGGATGTTGATATAATGTTTGGATCTGACATCTCTCAATTGGTTGATGGTGTAACTAAAATAGGTAAACTTTCATTTACAACTGCTGCAAGCCAAGCCGACAATCATCAAAAGATGCTTTTGGCGATGGCCAAAGATATTCGAGTGGTACTAATTAAAATTGCAGACCGATTACACAACGTCAGAACGTTGGATTCTATGTCTCCTGATAAACAGTATAAAATTGCTACTGAGACCTTGGAGATTTATGCACCTTTAGCGCATCGCTTAGGTATCTTTAGAATCAAGGCGGAATTGGAAGATCGTTCTCTAAGATATACGGATCCTCCGATGTATTATAGAGTATCGAATATGATTCAAGCAAAAAGAAATGAGCGTGAATCATCTATTCATCATGTCATCAATAATATTACTGAACTTTTTACAATGAGTGATCTTCATGATTTTGAAATCAAGGGACGCATTAAGAATATTTTCAGTATCTATAAAAAAATGGTGAAAGATGGCCGTGCTTTTGAAGATATTTATGATTTACTTGCTGTGCGTATTATCGTTGATCGCATTGAAACATGCTATCAGGCATTAGGTATTATTCACGCTAACTTTACACCTATTCCAAGAAGATTCAAAGACTATATTGCCGTACCTAAGCCAAATATGTATCAATCTTTGCATACTACGGTCTTATCAGATGATGGCACTCTTTTTGAGGTTCAAATCAGAACATCAGAAATGGATCAGATAGCAGAATATGGAATTGCTGCTCACTGGGCTTATAAGGAAAACAAGACGTATTCAAAAGAAAAAGAACAGTTTGAAATTGCACAAAAATTAAAATGGTATGGCGAGCTTCTCAAGATGAGTGAAGATATTGATGAAACTGATGGTGGAGCTGAAGAATTTGTGGGAACCATCAAAGGCGATATATTGGATGCCAATGTCTATGTTTTTACTCCTAAAGGTGAAGTCATTGAGTTACCTAAGGGTTCGACACCTATTGATTTTGCCTATAGAATTCACACAGATATCGGTAATAAGATGGTTGGAGCACTCGTGAATAATCGTATTGTAACATTGGATTACGAGCTGAATACGGGTGATATTGTAAGCGTCAAGATTAACAAGAATTCATATGGTCCTAGTGAAGACTGGATGAAAATTGCCAAATCTTCACATGCAAAACATAAAATTAAGAGCTTTTTAAATAAGCAAAATCGTGATCAACTCATTATTTTGGGTAAAGAAATGCTTGATCGTGAATTTTCCGCACAAAAGATAAGTGAAACTATTGATGATCATTTTGTTAAAAAGCATTTTGAAAAAAACATGGTTACCAATGTACCTGATTTACATTTAGAAATTGGCAAAGGCATTATAAGTACCAAGACTGTTGTCAGCAAGTTATTAGGTCAAGAAGTTGATCGCGATGTTATGCTACAGCGTCAGATGGAAAAAGCTTCAAAACAATTGACAACACACAGTGAAACAGGGGTTGTCATTGAAGGTTTGTCAAGTCCTCAATTAAAATTGGCAAATTGCTGTCTTCCCATACCAGGAGAACCCATTATCGGTTATGTCAGTAAACAAAGCGGTATTGTTATCCATGCAACTTTCTGTCCGAACTGCAAGCAATTTGAAGAAAATAGATTAATTGAAGCTTTTTGGTCCAACAAAATTACACGTAAGTACCCTACTTGGATTAAAGTCGTAGGTGGAAGCAGACCTACATTGCTTACTGATGTTGTTACAGTAATCAATGCATCTAGCGTATCGATTGCTGAGGTCAATGCAATGACAACAAACAACATGGAGATGATTATTCGTATTAAGGTATCTATTAGCAATGCACAATCCTTGCAATCTTTGATGGTGAATTTAAGAAAAGTTAGCGAATTATATAGTGTGGAGAGAGATTTTAAATGAGATGCGTTGTTCAAAGGGTCACCCAAGCAAGTGTCGAAGTTGAAAACCAAATTACCGGATTTATTGAAAAGGGTTTTTTAGTTTATGTTGGCATTCATCAAAATGATGATGAGAAAACAATGACTAAAATGGCCCAAAAAATACATTTACTGAGGGTATTTGAAGACGATCATGAAAAAATGAATCTCAATTTAAGCCAAACTGACGGACAAATTCTTACCATTTCTCAATTTACCTTGTATGGAGACACGAAAGGTAATAATAGGCCTTCTTTTGTAGAAGCTGCAAAACCAGAAAAAGCAAGATTGCTTTATGAAGTGTTCAACGATGAATTAAAGAAGTACCATCATGTAGAGCACGGTGAATTTGGAGCACATATGAAAATCACATCTACTAATGACGGACCGGTCACGATCTTGATTGAAATGTAATTGACAAAATAGCTTATTTAAGATATGATGATTGTATAAGTTAATCGTCTATGATGAAGGATTATTCTTTGATTTCTTTCAAGCGATGGCAGATAGTGAAAGTGCCAAGATATCAAGAATTGTGACACCTTTGGAGACAATCGATTAAATGAGGGCTAGATTCATTCTAGAACTAAGGTGGTACCGCGTAATTTATTACGTCCTTAGATGTTTTTAAGGACGTTTTTATTTTATTTGGAGGAAAGCATGGAAAAACCTTATCGCAAAATGCCACCCATTTATTTAGGTGACTATATGCTTCGAACAATCAAAAAATCTGATGCAAAAGATATGTTTGAATATGGAAAAAATATTGAAGTTACCAGATATTTGAACTGGGGACCATTTCATACCCTGAGTGAAGCAAAAAAATCCATTAAAAACATATTCTATCCTCGATTAAAGGAAGAATTACCCATAGGGTATGCTATCATTGATGTAAAATCATTAAAAATGATTGGAACCATCGACTTTCATAGTAAAATGAAAGGTGAGAACGGTGCTGAGATTGGATTTGTACTGCATATTGATTACTGGAATAAAGGCATTATGACAAATGCATTAGATGCGATGATTAAAATTGGTTTTGAATATTTGGGATATGAACATTTAAAAATCAAACATTTAAAAAGCAACATTGCAAGTCAAAAAGTGATTGAAAAATCGGGATTTAAATTTGTAAAAGTTGAACCTTATTCTATCGAGAAATATCATAGAATTTTAAGAGATGAATTGCTCACTTACGAGCTGTTAAAGGAGGATTATCATGGCAATCAATAAAGTAAAGGGAACGTATGACGTTTTACCTAATGAAACCTATTTATGGCAAACTCTAGAACAGAAAATCAGAGATATTCTTGGGTTGTACAATTTTAAAGAAATGCGTACACCTATTATGGAATATAGCGATGTTTTTCATCGTCATACTGAACTATCGGATATGGTCACAAAAGAAACCTATGATTTCGATGACCGAGGAGAACGCAAGCTTACTTTAAGACCTGAGGGTACTGCAGGAATCATCAGAAGTTATGTAGAAAATAAACTATATGCAAGTCAAGAACTTGAGAAGGTTTATTATATTGGACCAAATTTTCGCTATGAAAGACCTCAAAAAGGTAGATATCGCCAGTTTTATCAATTTGGCGTTGAAGCAATTGGAGCTATAGATCCAGCTCTAGATGCAGAATTGATCATTTTAGCTTTTGATTTCGTCAAACGCTTAGGCTTAAAAGGTGTTCGTGTCAGAATCAACAGCTTGGGTGACGATATTTCAAGAGCAAGCTATCAAGAAGCTTTAAAATCATATTTTACACCTCATATTGCTGAACTCTGTGATGATTGTAAAGTAAGGCTAACTAAGAATCCTTTACGCATCTTAGATTGTAAGGTTGATCAGAAGCACATTTCCATTAAGAACGCACCAACTCCACAGGAGTATTTAAATCAAGAATCAAGAGCATATTTCAAAGAAGTTCTTGATCATTTGAACGCAGCGAAAATCAGCTATGAAATCGCGCCTAAGCTTGTTAGAGGTTTGGATTACTATAGTCATACCGTTTTTGAAATAGAGGCTGATATCGAAGGATTTGGCTCTCAAAACGTCCTAGGTGGCGGTGGGCGCTACCAAAATTTGGTATCTGAGCTTGGTGGACCTGATTTGGGTGGTATTGGTTTTGCTTTTGGAATGGAAAGACTTTTATTGGCACTAGATGCTGAAAATGTTGATTTTGCTAAAGAAAAGGAACTTGATGCATTCATCATTGTATTTAATGATGATCTTAAAATTGTTGCAACACACATTCTTTATGAATTGAGAACCGCTAATTTAGTTGTAGATACGAACTATACTCAAAAAGCCTTTAAGGGACAATTGAAGCAAGCACTGCGCATGGGTGCAAAATATTTGATTATATTAGGTGATGAAGAGTATCAAAAAGGTGTTGTTGGAATTAAAGATACGAAGACAAAAATACAAGAAGAGGTTTTATTGACTAAAATTAAGAAATACTTGTTGGAAAAGATGGAGAAATAGTATGAAATACACACATCATAACAATGAATTAAATAGTAAACACATCAATCAAACGGTTTATCTAAAGGGCTGGGTTGCAAAAAATAGAAACCTAGGGGGTCTTATGTTTATCGATCTTAGAGACCGTTTTGGAATTACACAACTCGTTGTTAAACCAGAAAACAAGTTTTATGAAACAGCACTGAAGATAAAAAACGAGTTTGTCATTGAAGCAAAAGGCATTGTGATTGAGCGCGAAAGTAAAAATAAAGATATTGCAAGTGGGGACATTGAAGTAGAGGTAAGAGAACTGACTATTTTAGGTACTGCAGAAACCCCACCGATTATCATATCTAATGATACTGATGCTCTTGAAGAAACTAGACTTAAATATCGATATTTAGACTTAAGAAGACCAGTCATGCAAAATTTCATGATCAAGCGTCATGAAATCACACAAGCCATTCGCTCGACATTGGTAGAAGAGGGCTACTATGAATTAGAAACTCCGATTCTAGGGAAATCGACTCCTGAAGGAGCAAGAGACTATCTTGTTCCATCGAGATTGTATCCTGGAACGTTTTACGCGCTTCCTCAATCACCGCAAATTTACAAGCAATTATATATGATTGCGGGATTCGAGAAATATTTTCAAATTGCGCGTTGTTTTAGAGATGAAGATCTTAGAGCAGATAGACAACCAGAATTTACCCAAATTGACATTGAAGCCTCTTTTGTCGATCAAAAAGATGTTCAACAGCTGATTGAAAAGGTTATGGTAAATACCTTCAAAAAAGTGCTCAATGTCAATATTGAAGCACCATTTATCAATATAACCTATCAAGATGCAATGGAAAAATATGGTACAGATAAACCTGATATCCGCTATGAATTACTGATTCATGATTATACCAGATATTTTAGCAATATTGATATTCCATTATTTAATGGAAAGCATTTTATAAAAGGTATTTTACTTGAAAAAGGTAGCCTATTGACGAGAAAAAATCTTGATTTCATGACTGAAGTTATCAAGAAAAATCACGGAGAATCTCTCGTTTATCTAAAGATGGTTGATGGAGTCATTTCGGGCAGTATCACTAAATTTATGAGTAAAGAACAATTAAGCGATTTGAATCTAAGCAATGGGAATATTCTCTTTTTAGTTCCAGGTACTTTTGAGAATGTTGCTACATCTTTAGGAGCATTAAGAATTGCTCTTGCAAGTGAGTTGAAAATGATACCTGAAGGCATTTATAAGTTCTTATGGGTTGTAGATTGGCCTCTATTAGAATACAGTGAAGAAGAAGGCAGATTTTATGCAAAACATCATCCTTTTACTGCTCCGGTCGACCCTCTGGTTTTGAAAAATAACCCTAAAGATGCCATGGCGAAAGCATATGACATCGTACTTAATGGTTATGAAATAGGTGGGGGATCAATTCGTATCCATAATCAGGATATCCAGAAACTGATGTTTGATACACTCGGATTAACTAAAGAAGATGTGGCCAATCGTTTTGGTTTCTTTGTCGACGCCTTAAAATATGGAACACCACCACATGGAGGTTTAGCTTTAGGATTGGATCGTGTAGTCATGCTGATGACGAATACAACCAACATCAAAGATGTTGTTGCTTTCCCTAAGACTCAAAGCGCAAAGGATGTTATGATGCAAGCACCAAGTGAAGTTGATGCAATTCAATTGGAAGAACTTCAAATTAAGGTGGGAAAATAATGAAAAGCATTGTTTTAGCCGGAGGCTGTTTTTGGGGTGTTGAAGCCTATTTTAATCAGCTCAAGGGCATCATGGATACATCTGTTGGATATATTGATGGCAACATGAAAAATCCAACATATAATCAAGTGTGTAACGGTGAGGCAAGACACGCTGAAGCCTGCCAGGTTATTTACGATGAGAAAATCATCAATCTAGAGCAAATACTTGATCAATTTTTTAGAATTATTAATCCTTTTACAATAAATAAACAAGGGCACGACATAGGTCATCAATATCGAAGTGGTATTTATTTTGATTATGAAGAAGATGAGACTAAGATAACTGCTTTCATGAGTAAACTTTTTGGAACAGCGATGAATAAAGTTGCAACCGAGATAAAGAAAAATCTTGATTTTGATTTGGCAGAAGCTTATCACCAGGACTATTTGAAGAAGAACCCTGGTGGATATTGCCATGTGAATCTAGGCTTAGCCACAAAGGAGGAAACTAAATAATGCGTTATGATTATATTTCCTGGGATGAATACTTTATGGGTGTAGCTAAACTTTCTGCTATGCGCAGTAAAGATCCAAGTACTCAGGTTGGAGCGTGTATTATTAACTCTGATAAACGTATTGTAGGTATTGGTTACAATGGCTTGCCACAAGGATGCAACGATGCTGAATTTTCATGGGCAAGTGAAGGAGATTATATCAATACTAAATATCCTTATGTCGTACATGCTGAAGCTAATGCCATTTTAAACGCTACAACCAATTTAAAAGACTCATCAATTTATGTTACACTTTTTCCATGCAATGAATGCACAAAATTGATTATTCAAAGCGGGATAAGAGAAATTGTGTTTGAATCGGATAAATATAAAGACTCTAAGGAACATCAAGCTGCAATCAAAATGCTTAATGCTTCAGGCGTAAAATATCGCCAAATCAATGTTGGAGAGCTAAGCTATGTTACAATTCATTAAACAATATAAAAAATTATTAATCATACTCCTTTTCCCATATCTATATACACTATTTGTCCTTGTAGCACCTACAGAGCAAGCAGTTACCGCACCAGGTGGACTTTCACAGGTTGTTGAGGCAATAACGATAGATGGTTATGAAATGATAGAGAATTTCAATACGATATATGTATACTCATATTACCCAATTACACCATTTCAATCATGGGTTTTGGCAGCTGACAAAACAATGACTGTATACCCCATGACTCCTAGAGAAAAAGATTTAAGTTGGCAAGATGGCTACTTACAAGGTCAGGTTTCAAAGTATGTTTCATTAAAAACTTCGATTATCCAAGCTTACAAGTTAGCTGAAACAAGCAAACCTGAGATGAATATTCAATATCACTATGAAGGTCTTTATGTGTATTATCGTCCAAGTAGGATTAATGAATTAGAGATTGGAGATCAAATTGTAGCAATCAATGGCAACAACTATTCCGATTTCACTCATGATGCGTTTTTAACTATGGCCTCTGAGAGTGAAGTGGAATTCACAATTAGGCGTGTAGACGATGAAGATATCAGTTATCATACAGTTAGCTATACCTATCAGGAAGACGATCCATATATGATATTTTATCCGAATTATGTCATCGATTCAGCATACCCAAGCTTCGAATTTCCAGGTCAAGATAGCATCATTGGAGGTCCAAGTGGTGGAATGATTCAAACGCTAAGTATTTATGTGAGTTTAGTAAATATAAACATTGGTGATCTAAAAATTGCTGGAACAGGAACTATTGAAATGAGTGGAATGGTCGGCAGAATTGGCGGTATTACCCAAAAAATGTATACTGCAATCTACAATGATGTGGACATTATGATTATTCCAGAATCTCATTTTATAGAAATACCGAGTATTAATTATCCTTTCGAAATCGTCACAGTCCAAACTGTAGAACAGGCGGTGGAATGGCTTAATGAACGCTTTAATTGATCGTGTATTTCGTTTTTTTAGACGTTTCGCAAAGCTTGTTAGATTAATCGATAGTAAGACATCGATGAAGCTAGTGGTTAAATCAGTATTTGGTGCTCTTTTGATTTCGCTTCTTATTGTCTTAATACCAGCGTTGATGCTGATTAACATGTTTATATATACTAAACTAACAGTTGTTATATCTATTTCCTTGGTTATCTTAATCATGGGATGGAGTTTTCTATATTATTATTTTTATTATCGCCTACTGAAAGTCTATCATCCAGCATTAGCTGATGTGAATACAAAAATACCGCAACTAACAGAAAGTGTTATCGTTTCAATATTTTTCATGATTCTTGGAATTGTCGTTCTATCTGTTGTTTTCTAGGAGGACCCTATGCTTATTGGAGTAATCATCATTTTCTTATCCATCTTAATTGATCAATTATCGAAACAGGTTGCTCAGGCAATTATTCCTAATTTGATTTTTAATGCGGAATCTAATATTGTTATTATTCCGCATATTTTCGAGTTAAGTTATTATCAGAATGTCGGTGCATCGTTGGGCATTTTCCAAGGAGAACAACTATTTTTCATGATTGTCACGATCCTTGCCTTAGGTATTTTCGGCTACTTCTTTACACAAATCGATTTTAAATCAAAGAGAGTATTCAGTATCTCAATTGCCTTATTTATTGGTGGAACTTTGGGTAATGCAATCGATCGTGCTCTTTTTGGGTATGTGATCGATTTCTTGCATTTCCCCTTTCTGACACCCATATTGGATATTTTTGGAATTAGTAATTTTTACAATAATCTTGCAGATATCTTTTTAAGTGCTGCAATCGTTTTATTCGCAATCGATTTATTTATCATAGATCCAAAACGAAAGAAAAAGGAGAAACAAAATGTCGGTATCAATCAAGACCAATCATGACTCCGTCGGTTTGAGATTGGATCTTTTTCTTCTAGAACATTATTATAAAGAACAAAGCAGAAGCTATGTTCAACATGCGATTAAAGAGGGTTTTGTTTTAGTTAACAACCTTCAAGTGAAAACAGGTTATACACTTAAATTAGATGATTTGATTCATATCGAACCCATAGAGGTTAAGAAACTTGATCTAAAAGCAGTTGATCTTCATCTAGATATTGTTTATGAAGATGATGATTTACTGATCATCAACAAACCTCAAGGCATGGTAGTGCATCCAGCATCAAGTTACCATGAACCGACATTGGTCCATGGACTTTTATATCAGGTTGATGAACTCAGTTCCATCAATGGCGTTGTTCGTCCCGGCATCGTTCATCGTATCGATAAGGATACATCTGGATTGCTTGTTGTTGCAAAAAACGATCTTACACATCAAACATTAAGCCATGATCTTGCCGAACATCATATTCAAAGAGAATATATTGCTTTGGTATATGGGAAGTTTAAAGAGAATGAAGGAACGATTGATGCTCCGATTTTAAGACATCCTAAAAACCGGCTAAAAATGGCCATTGTAAGTGGTGGTAAACCAGCAAAGACATATTTTAAGGTCATTGATAGATACGAAAAGTATACACTCATCACCTGCCGTTTAGAAACAGGAAGAACACATCAAATTCGTGTTCATATGGCATATATTAATCATCCAGTTGTTGGTGATACCCTGTATGGACCTAAAGATGTCATTGGCTCAACTGGACAGTTTTTACATGCTCAAAAGTTATCTTTCTTTCATCCTACAAAAAAAGAGCATATGACATTTACTGCCGATATACCCCAAGTATTCAAAGATTTCTTAAAAAAACTTACAGCAGATTCTGTTTCGTAACATTCTTGAAATTCATTTTTGCAATCAAAGACAATGCTTTAATACCCTTTGAATCGTAAATCTCCTTGATCATCTCATCAACTTCTTTACCCGCTCCCTTGAGAAGAATGGTATTCAACTTTTTACTATACTCATCCATTTTGACTAAGAAAGCATAACGAGCAATGATTGATGCAGCTGCTACACTCAAATGAATCTGTTCAGCTCTGACGTGGAAATCAATGTCTCGATAAATTAAGGTTTCATCTTTAATGTAATTAAAGTATAATTGAGGTGTACAAAACTGATCGACAATCACAGCAACTGGAGTTTTCAGTTTAGACGATGTCTTGATGATTGCTTGATTATGTAATAAAGCTTTTATTTTATTCAGATTATATCCCTGGGCAACGAGCTCATTATATTTTTTGGGGGGAAGAATCAGTAAAGAATGGATTAAGCGTTTCGCTATTTTGGGTGCTATTGAAATAATCATCTTATCATTCATATTCTTTGAATCACGAACGTTAAGACTTTCTAGATAAACAATATCACTTGTTGATGCGTATAGCGCACAGACTACAATAGGTCCAAAAACATCTCCAGTACCCACTTCATCAGAACCGATTGCCTCATAATCCTCACGATTTAAGTGTTTCTTGATTGAAACCAGTTCATGAGTAACCTCTTTACCTTGAAGAAGTACCTTACCGGTTTTATATCCGAGGATATCAATACCGTTGTGCTCCGCATGAAAAAGCAAATAGGGATTCGAATCCTCTACTTGATGATATTGATAAACCTTATTTAAATTTTCTAGTTCATTATTATTTACAGAAATGGTATAATGCTTCATCGAATATCTCCTGTTCTCTTCTTATTATACCATATTTTTTGAAAAATAGGTGCCTCGTGATGCGATTTATGATGAAAGCTTTGGAATTGAATCAAATCCTCGAGTTGATTGCTCGTTTCGCAAAATCAGATACAATACGAAACGAGATTATCAATCTTGAACCCATGACAGAAATGCAAGCTATCCATCTTGCTTTGGATGAATCCATGGATATGACCACTTTGATTACTAGGGTTGGTCTTTTACCGCTGATTGAGGATTATGATATTCATGAATTACTAAGATATGCGAGCTTGGACAGAGCATTTTCTATTCAAGAACTACTCTACGTTCGTTTATTTTTATTGATGGAAAGGGATATAATCAAATATGATAAAGAACTTGATAGACTAAAGATTAATCCCCAATCCATTGCCAAGTATTTTCAAGGACTGCATTCACACAAAAGTCTTTTAGACTATATTCAATCCAAGATTGATGAAGATGGACAGGTTCTAGATGATGCAACACCTGAGTTGCTCAGAATTAGAAGGGACATTAACAGATTTGACAAACAGCTCCAAGATAAGCTACAAAAGCTGCTAGTAGATCATAGTACATATTTAAATGAGTTAGTTGTTGTTCTTCGTAATAATCGCTTTTGCATTCCGGTAAAAGATACGTTTAAAAATAAAATAAAAGGTGTTATCCATGACGTATCTGCAAGTAAGCAGACGGTTTATATTGAACCCGAAGCAACACGACAAATTACTGCTCAACTCGAACTTCTCAAAGTCCAAGAAGAAAAAGAAATACAAAAGATAATTGCTTTATTGAGCGAAGAAGTGCATCGTGCTCATCCAAGTTTAAAGGATAACCTTGATTTATTTTTAGTTTTAGATTTAATATCTGCAAAAGCTCAATATGCACTAAAAATCAATGCGTTAAGACCAATGATTAATAATGAGGGAATGATTTCACTCATCAAAGCTAAGCATCCTTTATTAGATCAAAAGACAGCGGTTCCCATCACACTAGAATTAAACAAGGATTTAAAAACACTTCTAATTACTGGTCCTAATACAGGAGGTAAAACGGTCGCATTAAAAACAGTCGGTTTACTAACATTAATGACTCAATGTGGATTATTGATACCCGCAAGTGAAGCATCTAATCTAGCAATATTCAATCAGGTGTTTGCTGATATTGGCGATGAGCAATCTATTTTACAATCACTATCTACTTTTTCATCTCATCTAACAAAAATTATTGATATGATTGAAAATGTTGAAGATAATACGTTGATTTTGCTTGATGAACTCGGTAGTGGTACAGATCCGATTGAAGGCGTCTCTTTGGCAATAGCTATTTTGAATGCATTTAAATCTTATGATATTCGCATGATGGTAACAACACACTATTCAGAATTAAAAAGCTTCGCTTATGAGCAACCCAATATGATTACAGCAAGTGTAGCATTCGATAAGAAGACTTTAAAGCCTCTATACTATCTTCAAATGGGAACAACAGGTTCATCACATGCTTTTCTTATTGCACGTCGCTTAGGCTTGAAAGAGAGTGTCGTTTCTGATGCTGAAACTATTTATAAGGGCAGACAAACCGATCTTGCAAAAATCATGGAAAAGCTTAATGATGAAATGCTTTATATTGAAAAACAAAAAGACAAGCTAGCTTTAGAAATTGCTGAAAGCAGGAAAGCCAAACTTGAGTTTCAACAATCAAAAGAGATGTTGCTTTCCCAGCAGGACAAAATCATTGAAGCGATAAGAAATAAAGAAGAAAAAGAACTGAACGAGCTAAAAGACAAAGTTAGAGAAATCATTGTTGACCTACAAAGGAAGAATGAACTCTCCAACCCGGAAATTGCTACTTTAAAATATAGACTCAAGCAACAAAGAGATGATCAATATTTAGTTGCATTTGATGATGATTTAAAGGTTGATGACAGTGTTTTCATCATTCCTTATCAGCAGTATGGTACTATCAAAGCTATAAAAAACGACGAGTATCAAGTTGTTTTTGGAAAATTTGATTTGGCATTTAAATCCTATGACTTAAGAAAAGAAGAAGTTCAAGAAAAACCTAATAAGGCAATTAAACATATTCAACCCAATATTGGGGAAACTCCTGCAAAAACAGCAAAATTTGAACTTGATCTTAGAGGTTATAGGTTTGAAGAGGTTAAAGATGCAATGGATCAAGCAATCGATTCCGCGTTGCTTTCCGGTTTAGCTACACTGCGCATTATCCATGGGTTTGGCAGTGGAGCTGTGCGAAAAGCTGTCCATGATTATATTAAGTCTTCACCCTATGTTAAGACACATCGTTTTGGTGGTGAAGGAGAGGGTTTAAATGGTGTTACCATAATTACTCTAAAATAGTGCAAATGGCTTGATATCTTCAAGCTTTCAGCATATAATAAGAATTGAAAAATATAAAGAAATGAGGAAAATTTAATGATTGATTATCAAGGGCAACCATATCAAGAAGTTATCGGTCAACAAGGACTAGTCGTCGTACAGTATTTTGCAACTTGGTGTGGACCATGCAAAATGTTGAAGCCTGTATTAGAAGCGTTGAGCACAGAAATGGAAAATGCTAAATTTTATCGTTTAGACATTGACCAATTTAGAAATCAAGCTATAGAAGTTGGTATTCGCAGTGTTCCAACTGTTGTGCTATATAAAGATGGCGAAGAAGTCGATCGTCAAAGTGGTTACCAACCAAAAGAAAGAGTAGCTGCTTGGATGAATCAATTCAAATAATTAAAGCACACAAGTGCTTTTTTTATTTAATAGGAAATTCTAATGACATCTATACATCATATACTATCTACATACATTATAAAGTAATTGGTAAATTCACTCACCCTTTTTTACCTGAAAAATGGTATAATTAACCTATAGAAGGGGGGTGAAATAAC
>JBDREH010000027.1:0-35937 GCA_043819945.1 Bacillota bacterium | reverse complement strand
GTAATAGTACCAATAAAATTTAATTTAATTGTTGTGAAATCTATTCATTCGTGATACACTTAAAATGTATAAAACTGGTAATATTACCAAAAAAACATAATAGGAGGCTTTGGCATGGTTATTAAAAGAGATTTATATTTGAATAAACTGATTCGACGTCGACATAATGGATTAGTAAAAATTATTACTGGTATGAGAAGAACGGGAAAATCCTATCTATTATTCAATTTGTTTCATGATTACTTAGTCGCCAATAGCGTTGAAGAATCACACATTATTGAAATTGCACTAGATGATCGTGAAAATAAACTTTTACGAAATCCTGATAATCTTCTAAACTTCATTAAAACAAAAATCATTGACGCAAAAAACTATTATGTTTTACTTGATGAAATCCAGATGACTGAACAGTTTGAGGATGTCTTGAATAGTTTATTACACATCAAAAATGTGGACGTATATGTCACTGGAAGTAATTCTAAATTCCTTTCAAAGGATATTATCACAGAATTCAGAGGAAGAAGCGATGAAGTAAGAGTATATCCTTTGTCTTTTTTAGAATTCCTATCTGTATTTAAAGGAACAGTTCAAGAAGCCTGGAATACTTACTACACATATGGTGGATTGCCGCTCATACTTTCTTATGATACACATGAAGAAAAATCCAATTATCTTGTTAATCAATTTAAGAAAGTCTATATCTCTGATATTGTTGAAAGAAATAACATACGAAATACAGAGGAGTTGGAAGAACTAATTAATATATTGTCATCAAATATTGGCTCTTTGACCAATCCTAAAAAGTTAACAGATACATTTAAAAGTGTAAAAGGCGTTTCAATTTCGCCGATAACAATTAAATCATATTTAGATTACTTGGAAGAATCATTCTTAATTGATAAATCAATGAGATTCGATGTGAAAGGAAAAAAATATATTTCAACTCCGAGTAAATATTACTTCAGTGATCTTGGTTTGCGTAATGGCAGATTGAATTTTAGGCAACAAGAAGAAAATCATATCATGGAAAATATTATATATAATGAATTGAAGATTAGAGGCTTTAATGTTGATGTGGGTGTTGTTGAAGTCAGGGAAAAAACACAAGAACAAAGTCTTAGAAAACAATTAGAGATAGATTTCATAGCTACAAGTGGCAATAAAAAATATTATATACAATCTGCATTCGATATCCGTTCTAAAGAAAAAAGATTTCAAGAAAAAAGATCTTTGATTAATGTCTCAGATTCATTTAAGAAAATTATTATTGTTAGGGATGATATTATGATTCAAAGAGATGATGATGGCATCGTAACTATGAGCATTTTTGATTTTTTGCTCAAAGAAAATAGTTTGGATTACTAATATAAGTATTTTCGCAAGTGATACTTGACAAATTTACATCTATAATTGGTTGAATGAAATATTTCATGCGATTATAATGTATAGTGGGGTGATAGAAATGGACTATGGAAATAAATTATATAAATTAAGAAAGAACAGATCTTTTTCTCAAGAAGAAGTCGCCGCAAAATTAGGGGTATCTAGACAAACTATCAGTCTTTGGGAAACCAATCAAGCATCTCCATCGATGGATAATTTGATAGCATTTGCGAGACTCTTCAAAGCGTCTCTTGATGAATTAATCGGATTAGAAAATGTATCAATCGAATCAGATAAACATATTGAGAAGTTTGAATATGAAGTTATTTATAATGAAACCAAAAACATTATCTATAGAAGGGACCATCTTAACATTAACACCAAACAAGATTTGATATTATTTAATCTTAGTTTTTTCTTTTATTTTATGGCTTTATCTTTGATGACACAAGTTTTCAGATTAGATCTTGATATAGCAAGAGTAGCACTTATTATTTCTTTTGTATTTATTTTAATCGGATCTTTAATATATCCGTTACATATTTACACTGCAATAAAGAATAAACTGATTTATCAAAAGGAAATTAAAATTGATTTTTTCAAAGATTACCTATTATATAGTTGCACACACTTACAAGAAGAAAGAATAGACTATAAAATGATAGATTACTTCATTGAAAGAAAAGATTACTTAATCATTTATGTTATCAAAGGCAATAGAATCTACGTCCCTATACAAAACACTAACCGCCTGATTGAATTTTTATTTAGCAGAACGGAAAAGAGAAGACGAAAGAAACCATTTTGGCAACATATATAATTATTGAATTGGTTTGGAAATTGAACAAAGGTTTGCTATATACATTATGTATACAAATCAACAAACTCCATGCTAATAACATAGCAAACTTGGTTATGACAATCCATAACATTTGAGCACCTGTTTAACGGGTGTTTTCTTTTTGGCGACATTTGATTAATTCAAATTAAATATTTTGTAGACTAAAACATTAACGATCAGTCGTATAAAAATGGATTATGATGAGAAAATGGTTGATGACTTCAGAAAATTCAATTGTGACAACTTAAAAGTGAAGAAGGATACAATGTTGTGATAATTACTTGTAAATGTAACGCAAATGTGTTACATATATATGAGGTGATAGTATGAAAGATGCATATATAAATGTTCGTGTAGATAGTGGTGTTAAGGCAGAAGTTGAAACAATACTAGAAAATCTAGGAATTAGTACATCTACAGCTATTGATATGTTTTTAAGTCAAATCGTTTTTAAAAATGGTCTTCCATTTGATGTGAAAATATCGAAAAATGATTATAAGAAAAGACAAATGTAATTAGCATCCACAATTAACTTAACCGGGGGTACCGAATACCCAAAGAGATTTAAGAAAATAATATCTTTGTATGCTCAAGGTGAAATTGATTATGATGTAGCTTTATATGCAATTAGGAAGGAATATAGTAATGGCTGATCCTTATGTTTATGAAAAAACTAATGTTTTACGTAATATACCAGGTATAAAAACACAAGAAAAATTGGATGAGTATGAAAATACTATTGCCAATTTAGCACTTATTAAATTATTCAAAGAAGGATTTAAAATTCAAAAAACAGCTGATGTTTTCTTGATACACAAGTTAATTTTTGAAGATGTTTATGAATGGGCGGGATTACCAAGAATAATTGATATTGAAAAAAGTGAAATTGTTTTAAATGGATTAAGTATGATATATGAATCATTCTCAAAAATTGAAAGGTAGTGTCAAGAATTTTGTGTAAATGAATTGAATTAAAGTATTAAGAACTATCTTTAGTGCTTTTAGATTTTTGAGCGCAACGTTTAATCGAACATTTCACTCAGCTCAGCAGTAACCAAACTGGATCCCTTATGTATTTTCATTTGAAACCTTTGATTGTAATCTTCAGCATAACTCATGATGAATCTTGACAAAGAGTCTTCATTAGGAAACTGTTTTTTACGCTTCGTATAACGCTTGAGATGCTTATTGAAATTCTCAATCAAATTGGGATGATAGGGTATGCGATTTTCAATCAATATTGGCAACAAGGGTATGCAAAAGAAGCTGTCGAAAGTATGATAAGAATCGGATTTGATGAATTGGGATATCATCGACTTGAGGCACATATCAATCTCGATAATGAAATTTCAAAAAAAGCGATTTTGAGTGCTGGATTTCATTGTGAAGGCATCAGAGGAAAATATATCAGAGATGATGATGCTTGGAGTGATTATGAGGTGTATATCTTAATTAATCCAGAAAACTAAGAGAGAACGGAGTTCATAATGAGAGTATTTGAAGTTTATTTAAATTTCATAAAAAAAACTCCCTTCATTTTAATTCTAACAAAAAAGACTAAAATCTTTTTACAATTCTAGTCTCTTTTTTATTGTGTCCGTTTTAATCAAACACTTTCATTAAGCGATTTTCTTAATAATATATTTTTGGTAAATGATTGTTTGATCCGGTGTCAGAATTACTTTGACATACGTTCCGTCAGCTTCATATCTTGTCTCTAATATGGTGTTATTTTCTTTGATTCGAGAATAGATTTGACCTTGATCAAAGGGAATCTTTAAGAGTTGAATCCGATTGGATTTATATAAATACCCATAAATTGTATCAACAAGCACATCAATGTTTTCTTTGGTCCGATTCGATACATAAATATAATCTTCATGAACCTGTGGTGTTGATAAAGCAATCTCCTTTTTTGTTAATACAAGCAATCGTTCAATATTACCTGCACCAATTGTTTGAAGAACTTCCTTGGTGGTGTCGATTTGATAATGATTAAAGTAGGCACCATCAGCTACATGCAACAATAAATCAGCACCAACCACATCACTTAATGTCGATTCAAATGAACGAATCAGTTCATGTGGAAGCTTGTTGATAAATCCCACGGTATCAATCAAGATAAACGGTGGATAGTTTTCCTTCTGTAATCTTTTTGCTTTCGTATCCAAAGTTGCAAATAACATATCTTTTTCTAAAACGGGTTCAGAATCATTTTTTAAATAACTGCTTAAACTGTTCATTAATGAAGATTTTCCAGCATTAGTATATCCAACTAGAGCAACTACAGGAATTTGACTTTTAATGCGTTGTTTCCTTGAAATTTGCTTTTCAGCCTTTATTTTTGACAATTCGTGCTTGATAAATGAAATTTCATCTAATAACCGTCTGCGGTCGAGCTCAAGCTTTGTTTCACCAGGACCCTTGGCATTATAGCTTCCTCCACCTTGTCTAGAAAGTGAATTTCTCATACCAACCAATCTTGGAAGCAAATACATTTTTTGTGCTAAGGCAACTTCTAAAACAGCTTCTTTACTATGTGCTCTTTCTGAAAAGATGGAAAGAATTAAAAAACTGCGATCAATAACCTGAACATCAAGTTCTTTTTCAAGATTTTTTAGTTGAGCAGGTGATAGAGGATCATCAAAGATGACCATATCAATATCCAATACTTCAATCATCTTCTTTATTTCAGCAACTTTTCCACTACCAATATAGTATTTCGGTGAAATAGTCTTTGCATTTTGGATGACTTTATCTTTTGTTTTAATCTGTAACGCCAGAGCCAGATGCTCTAGTTCATTGAGTGAATCTAGTGTTTCTTCTGTAGATTCTTTATAACTTAGACCTACAAGTAATGCCTGATCCATATTTACCTCATATTTCTCTATCGATTGATAGGCAGTACTCCGTGTCAGGAAATCTATATATTTAAGACTTTAACTAACATCAGTGAGTGTATCTATGCACAAAAACAATATTTATGCCTCGTCTCGTCTTAAAATAAAATTAAGACCATCGTGAATGTCACACAAGGATCTTTGTTCATTGGTCTAAAGCATGTTTAGGTCAACTGAAAATATGATCATTTCTTATGTGATTAGTAACTGGTGGTTACCTTGATAAAACGATATGTATCAATATACACGATTTGACCTCCCTTGATGACTCATTATCAAACGACGATGATGAATCACTATTCTAAGATTATTATAGACTTTAACCGCAATAAACGCAATAGATTCTAAACCAAGTGATAAGCAATTTAAAGATCAATAGAGAAAATCCCACTTAAAAGAAAGTCTTTTAAAACAAGATAATTAATCCCGTTATTTGTTTAATTGAATAATCATGTTGTGATATAATAGGGTTAGTAAAAAAGGAGTGCGATGATATGTTATACGGTATTCCCATTTGGAAAGTCATAGTTGACGCTTATTTTATTTGGGTCCTTGTCTTTTTTCTTGTAAAATTTATAGTAAGCAACAAAAGAATGCTGAGCATAGCAATCTCCTTTTTGCTTGTTTATGTCTTAGCCTATATTGCCAATCGATTAGATTTATTGATCAGCAACCAGATATTCTCTTATCTTGCTCAGTGGCTACCAGTATTAATGATTGTCATTATGGCACCTGATATTAGAAGATCATTAGAGATTGTATGGAAGGCAGACACAAGAAACGACATTTTAGTTATGGGTAGCGAAAAAACAAAATTATCTATTGTTGATGCTGCCATCTATTTATCAAGTCAGCACATCGGCGCACTGATTACCATTGAAAAGCATAACACACTGGATCAATATTCTGAACGTGCAATCATTATGAATAGTGACGTTTCAAAAGAAGTCTTGATTAATATCTTTACGCCTAACACACCACTTCATGACGGTGCAGTTATTATTCGTGGGGACAGCATTTTATGCGCAGGTGCTTATTTTGTTTTGTCCGATAACCAAAATTTTGATAAAACAATGGGATCTAGACATCGTGCCGGACTTGGAATCAGTGAAATCACAGATAGCATGACAGTCATTGTATCTGAAGAAACAGGTCATATTTCAATTGCTATTGAAGGCATTATGCTCAAAATCAATGATCGGGACAAATTGATGGAATACGTCAATATGTTTATGAAGTGAGGTAATGAAAATGATCAAAAAAGTATTAGCATTAATTTTCGAACCGCTCAGATCTTTTTCTAATCGTAATTTTGCAGAGAAACTGTCGGTATTTTATCATAAGAATAAATGGATAGCATATGTGCTGGCAATATTGCTTACTGCAATCATGGTATTTTTAGCTTATATACTTCCCAATCTATAGTGTGGTGATGATATGCTTCAACATCCAATATATCCATTAATAATTACCTTGTTCACGTTATTCCTTGTCATCATACAAAGCATTCAAAGTGAAAAGGTTCTCAGAAATCGACTGATTATCGCATTTTTTAACATTACCGTCGCTGTGATGGTTTTTGTTATTTATCTATCACTGATTATTGGAAATCCACTTTATGAAAACATATATATTGGTTTCAATTTCTTCGTCTATGCAGTTTTCTTGTTGATTTTATATTCGACTTTCAAAACAGCAATACTTAAAGCAAACCATTATCAACTCTTCGTTAAATCAATTAAGAGTAGCAGGTGGAATGCCTATTACGTTGTGGATGCAAAAGAAAGAATCAAGGATATGTCGACAAGTTTATTAAGTGAATTGAATTTAGATAAAGAGGAAATTATTGGAAAGAAGCTTTTCAATATTTTAAATAAATCGATACGATTCACAAGATTTAATGGACAAGATGTCAACAACCGTTCGCTTGAAAATTATTATATGAGTTATAAAGAAAGAGCAAAATCCGGAGATAGTGAAGTTCAGGAATTGTCATTCATGAACTCTGATGGAAACCCCATCATTCTCCATATGGTGATGCAACCCGTATTTGCCTTAGGAAGATACAAAGGCAGAATTTGTATTGGTGAAAAGAAGACAGATTTCGATTTACTCGCTGTTGAAAAAGAGTTGAACGAGCGTAGTGGAGAATTAGAAAGCATTAGACACAAATTTATTGCAACGCTTGAAATCAGTGAAGAAGGATTGTTTTATATCGATCTAGATGAAAGAACAATATGGGCTAGTGACGCACTGGTAAGTATGCTCAAACTTCCAGGAAATACTCTAGACCTAACCGATTTCAGAAGGCTGATAGAAGCAGAGGATTTAAAGAAGTATTTGGCTCTATTGGGCGATTTAACAATTAACAAAAAACAATATTCCACATCGTATAGAATCAGGGTAAATGGAAGATATATATGGTTTAGAGAAAAGGGTAAACGATTATTTGAAGATCAGAATAGTGCCATCATCATGGGTACTCTTAATCCCATGAAAACCAAACATTATTTATCGAGCAACATCGACGAACTCGACCAACTTAAGGATCAAAATGACATGCTTGTCTCAATGAACCAACTATTTAAAGACAATCGCTATTTCCAGCTTGTTGTTATTCGCTTAAAGAACATGCCTAAAATTAATGATACACACGGTAGAGAAATAGGAAACATGTTGATGGCTGAATATATTAAAAAGCTTAGAAAGACATTTGTTACCGAAAGTGGAGACATCTTTAGAGTTTCTGGTATTGAGTTTGCCATCACGATTACAGATCCACGCAAGATGGATGTTTTATCCAATGGCATTAAATCGAATCCTACATTTTTGAATTTAATCATGCAGTACGGATCACTATCTGCAGAGTTAGAAGTATTCGCAGGTATTGCTATTGGTGGAGGAGATGCGACTGATGAGCATCAATTATATACCGCTGCAGTTCAAGCACTCAAGATTGCGGAAAATCCAAAATTTAGTTCACACAGCTGTTACTATAAGGATATTGTTTCATGAAAGACGACATCAGACGTCAAATGATAGAAAATAGAAACAATATGTCATCAAAATCGTTAAAAGCACAAAATGATCAAATTATGTCAATGATTCAAAGTGATTCCTATTTTCAGAAGGCAACATATGTTGGGATTTATTATCCTTTAAAAAATGAAGTTAATCTTTTGGGATTAACCCAAGGGAATCAAAAGTATGCATTTCCGAAAGTTGAAAGTGACGGTATTCACTTTTACCTTCTAGATAAAAAGACATCTTTTAAAAAAAGTAAATTCGGAATTATGGAACCACAAGCTGGTATGAATGTCGATCAGCAAATCGATTACCTTTTAGTTCCAGCACTCGCCATCGCAAAGAATCACTACCGTATTGGATTTGGCAGGGGTTATTATGATCGCTTTTTAGCAGTGATTAGACCTACGCATGTGATGGGTGTGATTTATGATTTTCAGGAAATAGAAAGCTTCAAGACCGATAAGCATGATCAACAGCTTGATGGATATTTCAAGGGGTCAGAATGAACACTGCACTAATAGTTGCTGCCGGTATAGGTAGCAGAGCACAACTTAATCAATCGAAAATCTTATACAAGGTTAACAATAAACCTCTTTTCTTATATAGTGTAGAGACTTTTTTATCTCTAGGATTTAGGATTGTTTTGGTTGTATCCAAAAATGATATTAATGAAATCAGAAAATATGAAAATGAAAATGTAAAGGTAGTCATTGGTGGCAAAACAAGAGGAGAGAGCGTCATGAACGGACTTATGGAAGTGGAAACACCCTATGTCTACATACATGATGCAGCCAGACCACTAATATCTTCCAACACAATAATGGAGATTGAAAAAGCACTTCATTATCACGACGCAGTTTTACTGGCTGAACATCTGACAAATGCAATCAAATCCAACGAAAACAATGACTTAACAAGCCTAAATAGAGAAAATTATATACTTGCTCAAACACCTCAAGCATTCTTAACTGAAAAGATTAGGTTTGCCTATAGAAGAAGTCATCAGACATTTGATGATGATATTGCTCTTTATCAATCATTCTATCCAGAAGAAAAAATTCAAGTTGTTTTTAATTTAGAACCCAACATCAAAGTTACATTCCCCCAAGATTTTCCATATATTAAACAGTTTTTAGAAAAGGAGACTAAAATGCGTATCGGTCATAGCTTTGATATCCATCAACTCACCACGGATAGACCTTTGATCTTAGGTGGTGTTCACATTCCCTTTGAAAAAGGATTATTGGGACATAGTGATGCTGATGTGTTACTACACGTTATCGCTGAATCCATGCTTGGTGCTCTGGGTTTAGGTGACCTAGGAACGATATATCCCGACACTGACTTGGCATATAAAGATTTAAGTTCTGTCAAAATTTTAAAAACAGTACACGATTTGATTAGACAAAAGGGATATGAAATTGGTAATATAGATTCGACGGTTTATGCTGAACTACCTAAATTGAACCCTCATATCAATGAAATTAAGCAAAGTATCAGCCAAATCTTAAATGTTAACATCGAACAAATCAGCGTTAAAGCGACCACATATGAAAAAATGGATGCTATTGGCGAAAAAAAAGCGATAGCTGCAGAAGCAGTTGTCTTATTGAAGAAGGTGTAAAGATGACTATAGATACAGATTTTGGGCAATTTGAATTGATTAAGGATCATCGAGAAGCATTTGATTTAGTCAAATTTCAAGAACGTTACGTGGATGTGGCATTTGATAGATATACATATCTTGTAGGCGATATGTCTTCAGGTATGCTACGCATCAAAGGGTTCAATTCGGATCCCAAAAGTCCAAACGGTTATAAAAGAATTCCGGATTACTTAAATGAATCGTGTCAAGTTAACTGTGCCCACTATGTCTTAAAGCGGGTCAAACCCGTTCAAGACAAGTTAATTGATATCTAAGCGAGACTGGTATATACTTAAGGCGTCATAGGAAAGGTGATTCAAATGGATGATACAAAACAACAAGTCTTAGACTTGATTCAAAAGGTTAGACCTTATTTACAAAGAGATGGCGGAGACATCGAAGTTATTAATGTAGAAGACGGCATCGTCTATGTCAAAATGCTTGGAGCATGCGATGGATGCATGGCACTTGATGTGACCTTGAAACAAGGCATTGAGACCATGTTATTAGAAAATGTTCCTGGAGTTATAGCTGTAGTTACTGTTGATTAATTCAAAGAGATTGCACTAGTTGCACCTCTTTTTTGCATTTATAACGAAAAATAGAAAGGTCATAAAATGGAAAGAAAAGTTGGTTTGGTCGTAGATTCAACATTTGGACTTGAATCTGAATATGTTAAAGAACAACACATATCGGTGGTTCCACTTAAAGTCATTATCGATGGTAGAGAATTTGTCGATGGAGAGTTCAATCCACAGCTTGTTGTAGATGGGATGCATGCAAAAAAGGACATTAAGACAAGTCAACCATCCCCTGAAGCATTTTTAAAGGCATTTGAAAAACAATTAGAGCAATATACAGATGTGCTTTGCTTAACGCTCTCAAAAACACTGAGTGGTACGATCAATAGTGCAAACCTAGGATTGACCCTAATTGAAAATATCCATGTTCATGTTGTTGATACACAAACAACAATCAGTGGAGGTGGATATATTACTAAGAAGATGATTGAATTTTTTAATGAAGGACATTCAATTGATGAAGGTTTGGTTTATCTAGACGAACTCATCGTTAAGGGATCATTAATCTTTACAGTCAATGATTTGCAAACACTCGTTCGAGGTGGAAGATTAAGTGTTGTCCAAGCATTTATCGGTAATATATTAAAAGTTAAACCTATTCTAAGATTTAGACAAGGCGTACTAGGCATAGAACACAAGGTGCGAAACTTTAACAGTATCTATCTCTATTTGGTTAACCAAGTTAAAAAAATGATGGAAATTGGAAAAGTAGTCATTTTGATTTCTTATGTTGACCGGAGCACTGAAGCAAAAATACTCGAACATGAAATTTATCAATTAGGTGAAAATGTATCAGTTTCTATAACCGGAGTCGTCAGTCCAGTCATCTCAGCACATATTGGGCTAGGTGGATTAAGCATCTATTTAGCTATTGAATAAGCGCGGACAACGCGTTTTTTTCTTATCACATATTAAAAATATGATATACTATGTTAGAGGTTTTTGATATGAAAATTGATGATCAAATCACATGTAAAATCACAGGCATTCAGCCTTACGGCGTCTTTGTCTCATATCTAGAATACAATGGACTCATCCATATATCAGAGGTATCTGATCAATATGTTCCTTCTATTGAAGATATACTTTGTGTTGGTGATGAGATTGAAGTTATTATTCTAGAAATTGATGAAGAACAAAAGAGGCTGAAGCTTAGTTATAAACAAGCAAATCCCATCCATCCCAAAATTCAAAAGATGGTTAAAATTAAAATTGGATTTCATTCTTTATCCAAAGCTTTGCCGCATTGGATAGAAAAAACAAAGAAATAGAGGAAAAAAATATGGCATATATTGAATTAAACTTAGATGATGCGCGTAAATTTTTAAATGTGCAACCCGAATCACTTCAAAAGAGAATTAACGAATTGCACAAAGTGATTCATGAAAAGACTGGTCAAGGTAATGAGTTTTTAGGCTGGTTAGACCTACCCAAAACATATGACAAACAAGAATATGCGCGTCTTTTGCTTGCTGCTAAAAAGATTCGAAAGCAAAGCAAAGTTTTAGTCGTTATTGGTATTGGAGGATCTTATTTAGGATCCAAAGCTGGATTGGAATTTTTGCATATACCCTTTAAGAAAAACAAGCTTGAAGTTGTCTTTGCCGGGCATCAAATGTCAGGAACCTATCTAAACAGAATCACAGATTATTTAAAAAATAAGAGTTTTAGCATCAACGTGATATCTAAATCAGGAACAACCACTGAACCAGCTATTGCTTTTAGAGTCCTTAAGAAGGCTCTTGAGGATAAATATGGCAGTGAAGGTGCAAAGGAAAGAATTTATGCGACTACAGATCAAAAACAAGGTGCTCTTTTTACAGTAGCCAAAAAGAACGGATATGAAATGTTTGTCATCCCCGATAACGTAGGTGGACGCTTTAGCGTTTTAACAGCCGCAGGCTTGCTTCCTTTGCAAGCTGCAGGAATCAATACCAAGACGATGCTTAAGGGAGCTCTTGATGCATATAGAAGGTTCTCTAGACCAAGTTTAGCAAATAATGAAGCATATTCATATGCTGCAACACGTTATCTGCTTTATACTTCAGGTAAAAAAATAGAAATGTTAGTTGGATATGAACCCAATTTGTTATATTTAAATGAGTGGTGGAAACAGCTCTTTGGCGAATCCGAAGGTAAGGATCACAAGGGACTCTTTGTTGCAAGTGGAGGATTCTCAACTGATCTACATTCTCTAGGACAATATATCCAAGACGGTGAGCGCCATCTTTTTGAAACGGTCATTCAGGTTACTGAAACAGAACACGATGTTTTTATTCCTGAAGAAAATAGTGATTTAGATGAATTAAACTATTTAAAGGGCAAAACATTGTCTTATGTCAATTCACAAGCCTTAAGGGGTACGATGATGGCTCACAAAGACGGTCTTGTTCCCAATATATTATTAAACATACCAAAGCTTGACAGCTATACATTTGGATATCTAGTCTATTTCTTTGAAAAAGCATGTGCAATGTCAGCATATTTGATTGGTGTCAATCCATTCAATCAACCAGGTGTTGAAGCATATAAGAAGAACATGTTTGCATTACTCGGAAAAAAAGGATACGAAAACATTATAAAGTAGGGATCAAATGAAGATAAGAAAGTCATATTCAGAACAAGAAACAGAATCAATAGGGTTTGAATTGGGATTATTGTTCAAAGACGAACCAAAAATAGTGATTCTGCTCGATGGAGAACTTGGCGCAGGAAAAACAACCTTTACCAAAGGTCTGGCTCGCGGTTTGGGCATTACATCTATTGTCAATAGTCCTACGTTTACCATCATGAAAAAATATCAAACAAAGGATAATTTTCGTACACTCTACCATCTAGATCTTTATCGTCTAGATGGTGTAGGTACTGATTTTGATTTAGAAGAATATATAGATGGAAACGGCATGATTGTCATTGAATGGCCCTATCATGTTGTTGATTTTTTACCCATCGATTACTTATTGATTAAAATCAAGAAAGTAGCAGAAACAAAAAGAGAGTTAGTGATGGAATGTCATGGAAATCCATGCAAAAAAGCGGTGCAAGCGATATGAAAAGATTATTATTTGATGTCTCATCAAGTGTCATGTATATAGGATATTCTAAAGATGATATTTTGATTGATTTTAGCATTCGTATCGCCACAAGAGATCATGCTAAATATTTAGTAGATCGTATAGATCAAGTATTGGAAAGAAATAATAGCAAATTAGATGATTTAGATGAATTGATTATTGGCATCGGACCAGGTTCCTATACAGGCATAAGAATTGCCGTGATGGTTGGAAAGATGCTCGCTTATGCCAAGCATGTTAAACTTAAGACGGTAAGTAGTCTATTTTTCATGACGAGCGGCTATCAAGGTAGAGTTGTTGCAATGATGGATGCACGACGAGGTTATGTGTTTTCAGCAATTTATGATGATGAGAATACAATCATGGAGGATGGCTATCGCAAGCTTTCTGAATTTAAAGCAAACCCACTTTACCAAACAGCACGAACCGTCATGATTGATGATAGGAATTACATGGTTGATCCTAAGCGTATTACCGATAGAGCAGTACTTGTTGATAACATTCATGACCTCATTCCTAATTACTTAAGAAAAACAGAAGCGGAAACCCAATATGATCAGAAAAGCAACAATTAATGATGTAATATATCTTGTTCGCATAGAAAAAAAAGTATTCGCACAATCTTTAGGTGAATCCTTTTTGTATGATGAACTCTTACTCAATCCATTTGCACACTATTTTGTCTATGAACTGAATAAAGAAGTTGTTGGATATATCGGATTTAGAGCTATTGATAGTAATGCCGAAATGATGAATTTTTGTGTAGACCCCGACCACCAAGGACAAGGATTTGGTTCTGAAATCCTCGATTACTCGATTGAATATTTAAAAACTTTAGGCGTAAACAATTTATTGCTTGAAGTTAGAAAAAACAATCATCAAGCTCAGGCTATTTATGAGAAATTTGGATTTGTAAAATCTCACATCAGAAAAAATTATTATGAAACAGAAGATGCATATGTTTATATGAAGGAGGTGTAATCGTGATTATACTTGCAGTTGAAAGCAGTTGTGATGAAACGAGTGTGGCCATTTTAGAAAATAGCAAAACCGTTCTTTCCCACATTGTTTTATCTCAAATGGATATTCACGCGATTTATGGTGGAGTTGTTCCCGAAATCGCATCAAGAAATCATGTGGTACACATGACAAGAGTATTTGAACAAGCGCTTCTTGAAGCTAATGTTGATGTCAAAGACATAGATTTGGTTGCAGTGACAAAAGGTCCAGGTCTGATTGGATCTTTACTTGTTGGTATCAATGCAGCAACCGCATTTGCCTTTGCAAATCAAAAACCAATCATAGGTGTGAATCACTTAATCGGACATATTTATGCAGCCAATATTGAAAACGATCTTAAATTTCCCGCACTTGCTTTATTAGTCAGTGGCGGACATACGGAATTAATCTATATGAAAGATCATATGGAATTCAAGCTTTTAGGAACAACGATGGATGATGCAGTAGGTGAAGCTTATGACAAAGTAGCAAGAACACTTGGTTTATCCTATCCTGGAGGACCCATTGTCGATAAGTTAGCTGCACAAGGTAAAGATACATATCATCTGCCTAGATCATTTTTAGATAAGACGGCCTATAACTTCAGCTTTTCAGGATTGAAAAGTGCAGTGATTAATTTGGTACATAATGCAGAGCAAAGAAATGAAGACATCAGAATCAATGATGTCTGTGCCTCATTTCAGGCAAGTGTTCTTGATGTCTTAATTGAAAAGACAAGAATGGCTGCAGAAGCACTTGATGTCAAACAAATTATTGTTGCAGGTGGCGTTGCTGCAAATCAAGGATTGAGAAAGAGAATCTTTGCTGAAATCCCTGATAAGGAAATTATTATTCCAAGTATGAAGTATTGTACAGATAACGCAGCAATGATTGCTGCAGCTGCTTTTTATCAATTCAAAAAAGAAGGAGCATTACCCAATTACTTATTGGGTGCACATTCAGCATTAAACTTTGAAGAGTAAGATAAGCAAAGATTAGAACACAGATTCTAGTCTTTTATTTCTCTGAGCATTATGATGTGAAAATGTTGTATTTTTATTCATATTAGCATATGATATTAATATAAAGGAAGTGATTATATGAAATTCTTGTTTAAAGTAATTGTTATTCCAATTTTATCTATTATTGCAATTCCTGCAATCTTTTTAGTGTTAACATATAGGGACGTCGCTATCCCTGTTGATGAATTTCAAGGAACTGGAACAGTCACCATGGCGGACATGATTAATGAAGAAATCGGCAATTTCTTAGAAACTGGCGATTCAACAGCAACATTGGGGTTGGGATTTACTCAAGCAGAAGCAAACAATATATTGAAAACTGGGTTTTTAAGTCAAAACCCCAACTATTTGGTTGATGGTGCTCCCGATGATGAAAAGAATTATGTGATGAAAGAACCTATGTATGGTTATCAGGGATCTTGGGTGCGATTCAAGGAAGATACCGTTGAAATTGAAACTGGGCTTCATGTTTTCGTATCTGGTTTCACTTATAAGACTGCAGTCTTGATCACATTTAATTTAACAGCAGATACTGAAGAAGTTGTACTCACTTTAAAAAAACTCAATATTGGCAGTTTACCACTCGCTTGGAGCTTTGGTGTCGCTAGTTGGGCAGCAGAACAAATCACAGGTAAAGATATCCAGACACTAATTGATGATCAACTTGGAGGTATGGCTACCTTTGATCCAAATAAACGAGAAATTCGTTTAGATATTGAAACACTGATTGAAAGTCAATTTGAAAATGAACCTCAAAGTGCAGCTTTAGTTAATTCATTATTGGCATTTGTTGCATCAAATGACTTACTGGATATTGGATTTGTTGATGGTCAATTCAATGCATCTCTAGCATTGGGTAAAATGAGAGACGATTCCGTACCGTTTATGTTGGCAGAAGCTGATAAGATTGTCGATGATGCTCAATTGCAATCAATCCTACAAGCGAAAGCAAGTTCTTTGATATTTTCGACATTAACTACGACCGATTATCCCTTTATTGAATTAAAAGCATTTACATTGAACCGTATGTTTGAATATTTTATGCGTGATTCACTTGCAGCAAGCGGCATTATTCATCAGGTTGAAATGTTTGAAAATTACCGAATGACTGCATATGTGCCATACATCACGATGGATGGAGATTTTATTGTTAACATTCCGATGCTGATTGAAGACATCAATGATCCTTCAAAGAGTTTCCCGACAATTATCAAGATTTCCGCTACACCAGAAATTGATGGTAGCAATCTCAAAATTGTATTGAATGAATTGAATGCCGGCGAAGTTTCTCTGACCGGAGAACATATTGGAAATATCTTATCCTTATTGGGCGATAACAATTTAATAATCGATGGTGCATTTGTGATTGAAAACTTTGATGCTCAGATGAATCAAGTTGGTTTAGGACTACAAAGTGTTGCTGTTGTTAACAACAAGTTAAGACTTTATGTTGAACTTAACGATACGCTTGCCCTAGGCGACATTCAAGATGCTGTCAATGAAGTTTTAGTAACAGTTGTTGACAATCCAGAATACTCAGATGAACTTAATGACGCATTAAATGATGTTCTGGATAGTTTAACTGATCCACTTGCAGATTCAGATGCAGCAATTGAAGATCTAATTGATGTATTTGATACCTTAACTGATGAAGAACAACAGATTGTTTATGAAGATTTACTCGATGCATTTGAAGGTACTGATTTGGATTACTCTGACATCTTAGGCTTATTACCATAAAATAAAATAATAGACACGAAAATCGGTTGAGAAAATTCAACCGATTTTTTTTACTAAACTTGTAGTTTGGAACAAATTATCATATAATAATAAGACAATGAGGTGAAACTTATGGAAAATCATTCCAACTTTATTAAAACAATTATTGAGGCTGATATAGCAAGCGGTAAGCACAAGGAAATTGTGACTCGTTTTCCACCTGAACCCAACGGGTTCTTACATATCGGACATGCAAGAGCAATCATTACAGACTTTGAAAGTGCCTTAGCTTATGGTGGTTACACCAACCTCAGATATGACGATACCAATCCCAGCAAGGAAGACGATGTTTATGTCAAAGCCATTTTAGATGATATTCGATGGTTGGGATATGAGCCAAAAAATGTTTTTTTCGCTTCGGATTATTTCGATGAAATGTTTGAACGCGCAGTCCTCCTCATTAAAAAAGGACTTGCGTATGTTGATCATTCAACTGCCGAAGAGATGGGTAAAGATAGAGGCAATATCAACACGATAGGCAGACCCTCAAAATATAGAGATCGTTCTATTGAAGAAAATCTTGAGCTGTTCTATCAGATGAAAGCTGGGAAATTCAATGAGGGAGAATGTGTTCTTAGAGCGAAGATTGATATTGAATCACCTAACATGAACATGCGTGATCCTGCATTATATAGAATTCAATATGCTGAACACCATAATACAGGCAATAAATGGTGTATTTATCCAATGTATGATTATGCTCACCCTCTTGAAGATGCTATTGAAGGCGTTACGCATTCTCTTTGTAGTCTTGAGTTTGAGGATCATCGTCCGTTATATGATTGGGTTGTTAGGGAGACGGAAATGCCTAAAGTTCCAAGACAAATTGAATTTGGACGGTTAAGCATTGAAAATACAGTCATGAGCAAACGCTATTTAAGACGGCTTGTAGAAGAAGGCAAGGTCATTGGATGGGATGATCCCAGAATGCCCACCTTGCAGGGATTAAGAAGACGTGGCTATACACCAGAAGCAATTCGCCATTTTGTCTTATCGACAGGACTATCTAAAGTCAATTCAACAGCAGGCAACGATATGCTTGAAGCAGCCTTAAGGGATGATTTAGCTCATAGAGCAAAACGCGCCATGGCTGTCATCAATCCACTTAAGGTGACAATCACCAATTATCCGGAGAATCAAATCGAATATTTTGATGTTGCCTTCAATCAGGATAACCCTGATTTAGGAGAAAGAAAAATTCCATTTTCTAAACATTTATTTATAGAACAAGAAGATTTTGTTGTAACAAAACCTAACAATAAGTATAAGAGACTGGCCTTAGATATCGAAGTCAGACTATTCCATGCCTATTTCATTAGAGCAAACGATGTTGTCTATGATAAAAAGGGAAATGTTATCGAAGTGCTTGCAACCTATGATCCTGAAACTAAAAGCGGCAGTGGATTTAACGAAAGAAAACCCAATGGAACCATCCATTATGTGGATGCAACAAAGGGTGTCAAAGCTACACTTAACTTTTTTGGTCCAATGATTGAAGGTAATGATGATATGGAATTAATGGATCGATTCAACGATCATTCTTGGACAGTTAAACAGGGCTATGTCGAGATTGCACTTGCTTCAGCTAAACCACAGGATAAATTTCAATTTATGAGAAACGGTTATTATAATACTGATGCCGATAGCAAAGAAGGAAACCTCATTTTTAATGAGATTGTTCCCTTGAAGAGTTCTTACAAATAGGAGAGTTGGTGTGCCGTGAATTGGCTAGCTACTTTAAATGAATCTCAATTAAAAGCGGTGATCCACCCAGGCGGACCGCTTTTTGTTGTTGCTGGAGCTGGCACGGGCAAAACAAAGACACTCACATCAAGAATTGCTTATCTCATTATGAATGGTGTTGATCCAAGACATATTCTCGCAGTTACATTTACCAATAAGGCAGCAAGAGAAATGAAACAAAGGGTTGTTGAAATGACCGGACCCCACGCGATGAGTGTATGGCTCTATACATTTCATGCCTTTGGACTGCAAATTCTAAGAAGACATATTGCAGAATTACCTTATGGATACCGTCCGAACTTTACTGTCATTGATGAAGACGATGGCAAGAAGATTGTACATGAACAAATTAAAACACTTGGACTAGATACAAAAAAATATTCAATCAAAGGACTGAAAAACTTAATCTCTTTATATAAAAGCAGAAGAATGAATGGTTTTGAAAGAACTGATGAAGAGAAGATATATCAAAAATACCAGGATTATTTAAAAGAAAATCAATTGGTAGATTTTGATGATTTATTACTTTATACATTGGAACTTTTAGAAAACTACCCAATCATTCGCGATCGCTATCAAACCTATTTTGAGCACATTCTCGTTGACGAGTTTCAGGATACCGATCAAATTCAATACAAAGTTCTTCATATTTTAGGAAAAACACATAGAAATGTCTTTGTCGTTGGAGACCCCGATCAAAGCATTTATACCTTTAGGGGTGCAAATTACGAGAATGCTAAGTTTTTCCAAAATGATTTTGGTGCAGACCAAATCATATTAGAACAAAATTATCGCTCAACCAACCAAATACTGAAAGCTGCCAATCAATTGATTCAATATAATTTTGACCGTCCCGCAGCAAAGAATCTGGAAAGCGACTTGGGTATTGGAGAGTCTCCAATTTATCATCATGCTCAAAATGATTATCGTGAGACATTTTTTGTTGTCAATGAAATTCAAAGATTGAAATCATTGGGTATTCCTTATGATGAAATGGCTGTTCTATATAGAAATAACGCACTGTCTAGACTTTTTGAAGATGCGATGATTAAAGCGAGTATTCCCTATATCATTTATGGAGGCATCTCCTTTTATGAACGCAAGGAAATCAAGGATGCACTTGCCTATATCAGAGTCGTCATTGATCCTACTCAAGATTTTTATTTAAAACGGATCATTAACGTTCCCAAGAGATCGATTGGACTCATTAGTCTACAAAAGCTTGAAACGCGAGCTAAAGAACTCGGAGTATCCATGTTTGAAGCAATTAACTACGTACAGGTCACACCTTCGGCAAAACAATCAATGACTGAATTTAAGAATCTCATTATGGAGATGGAAAAAGGTTTTGAGGATATGGTGGATTTAGAGCAGATCATGCCATATCTGATGAATAAAACGGGTTATGTCGATATGCTTAAGGCTGAAGGCGATGAAATTAGCGATGATCGAATCAACAACTTAAGAGAACTTCAATCTGTGTTTACCAGAGGCGATATTTATTATGAAGGATCATTTATTGATAGACTGACACAGCAACTTGATCAAATTGCATTATACTCTGATATGGATCAGGACGTGGATGATTTCAATCATGTCAAGCTTGCTACTTATCATCAGGTTAAAGGATTGGAATTTACTGTTGTCTTTATGGTGGTTATGGAAGAAAATATTTTTCCTAGTGATAAATCACTTATGAATCCAAAAGAAATGGAAGAAGAACGCAGAGTCGCATATGTTGGAATCACAAGAGCCAAAAAGAAACTATACTTGAGCTATGCGGATCAACGAATGGTTTATGGATCGATTAGGTATAGCTATCCTTCACGCTTTATTCAAGAATCAAGAGTTAGGATTGATGAACCTAAAACCATCTATGAGAGTGAGCAGATATCACATCTGCTTAAAACCGGCGATCATATCGAGCATAATGTATTTGGAAGAGGTGTAGTCATCAGAGTTGATGACGATATAGCAACCATAGCATTTGCCATGCCTCATGGCATTAAGAAAATCCTTGAGAGTCACCCATCACTTAGAAAAGTAAAAAAGTAATTTAAGGTTCACATATCTATCATAAGATGGGTGATGAGATGAACTTAAACGAAGAACAAAAGAGAGTTGTTTATTCTAATGAACGCTTTCTTTTTTTGTTGGCAAGTGCAGGAAGCGGAAAGACTAGAGTGATCGTAGAACGCATTAAGTATTTAATCGAACAGGGTGTTGACCCCACGAAGATACTTGCTATCACATTCACTAGAAAAGCAGCTTTTGAGATGAAACAACGCACAAAAAACGAGGAGGTCAACATTCATACTTTTCATCAGTTTTGTTATCTTAAACTTATTGAGAACAGTAATCAGACCATCAAAATTATTGAAGAAGAAACCCTTCCCTTCACTAAAATCGAATTACTTGAGGTAACCAAATATAAGAATAGTATTTATACTTTACCTAAACCAAAAGTCTATAATACCTATCAAACTCATCTCAAAACAAATGGAATAAAAGATTTTGATGACCTCTTATTGGATTTCTATCAGTTGATTAGAAAAGTAACTCACACATACCTATATGATTACATATTCATTGATGAGTTTCAGGATACAAACCATTTGCAGTATGCTGTTCTAGGAAAATTAGTTAGACCGCAAACAAGTGTTTTAGCTGTTGGAGATCCCGATCAGAGCATCTATCATTTTAGAGGGGCGAGCAGTAAAATCATCTATAAATTTATAAATGACTATCAAGCAAAACTTTACACACTATCAGTCAACTACCGTTCCAATCAAACAATCATAACACACGCAAACCGCCTTATCAAGCAAAATAATAGAAGATATCAAAAGTATTTGATTCCCAATGATTTATCGAACCAACCTGTTTATCATCTTCGTTTCTTCAATGAAATTGAAGAGGCGATAACACTGCTTGAACTGATTAGGAACTTACAAAAGGTGATTCGATTTGATAAAGATATTGCTATCCTTTATAGAAATAACAAAAGGTGTTTTGAAATTAAAAAAGTATTATCAGAAAATGATATCAACTGGTCAAACGCAGAGCATCAAAATAATGAAAAACAAGGTATTCAGCTGATGACAATCCATAGAGCAAAAGGGTTGGAGTTTGATGCTGTCATCATCATTGGACTAGAACAAGGCACACTGCCCTCATTGCAACAAAACAGCCAATTTATGCTTGATGAAGAAAGACGATTGATGTTTGTTGCAATGACAAGAGCGAGAAAGTATCTCTATTTTTCTTCAATTCATTTAAGTACACAAAACCACACTTTAACATCATCGCAATTTATTCATGAAAGTGGGGTGAAAACCATTAAAAATAGGCATATTAATGATATAATATCATTGGGTGATTTTAATGAACGCAAAGCAAAGAATAGCGGAATTGATCAGAATTCTTAATCAGGCCAACTATGATTATCATACATTGGACCTACCAACAATTTCTGACCAACAATACGATCAATATTTAAAAGAACTTGTTTTTCTTGAAGCACAATATCCCGAATTCAAACAAATAGATTCCCCAACCGAAAAGATTGGTGGAGTCGTTTTGTCAGGGTTTGACAAGGTTACACATCAGGTTCCCATGATGTCGTTATCTAATGTTTTTAGTATCGAAGAACTCAAACAATTTGATGAAAGAATTAAAAAGGTTGTTTCAGATTACAGTTATACAACCGAATTGAAAATAGATGGACTCGCTGTCAGCCTGACCTATGAAAAGGGTCGTTTTATTCGTGCTGCCACACGCGGTAACGGTGTTGTAGGTGAGGATATAACAAAGAACGTGAAGACAATTAAAAGTCTTCCACTTAAATTAAAAGAGTCCATCGATATTGAAGTTCGCGGTGAAATCTATATGCCGCATAAGAGCTTCACACTTCTCAATGAACAACGCTTAAGCAATGATGAAGCATTATTTGCTAACCCAAGAAATGCTGCTGCAGGAACCATCAGACAGCTCGATACAAAGGTTGTAGCAAGTAGAAATTTAGATTTATTCATCTACACGATTGTCAATGCGGAAAAATATGCAGATACCCAAATTGATGCACTTATTTATTTAAGCACTCTAGGATTCAAGGTCAATCAAAACTATCAAAATGTTTTTGGCATTATGGCACTTATCGAACAAATTGAGAATTATGATCATCTCAGAAAATCATTGCCTTATGATACCGATGGTGTCGTTATCAAAGTCAATGAGTTTGAACTTTATTCGAGTATCGGATATACATCTAAGTTTCCCAAATGGGCAACTGCATATAAGTTTCAAGCTGAACAGGTTGAAACGATATTAAAAGATATCACATTCCAAATCGGTCGTACTGGAGTTGTTACACCCGTTGCTGAACTTGAACCGATCTTAATTTCAGGTTCTATGGTAGCAAGAGCTACGCTTCATAATGAAGATTACGTGATTGCCAAAGATATTCGTATCGATGATACTGTATTGGTTCATAAGGCGGGAGAGATTATTCCTGAAGTGATTGAAGTTGTTTTATCGAAGAGAACCAATCAAAAACCATTTAAAATGATTAAGGCTTGCCCAGTTTGTGGTGAAGCAGTAATCAGAAGAGAAGGCGAAGCTGACCATTATTGTAGCAATCCAGTCTGCCCAGGAAAAAACATCAATAGTCTGATTCATTTTGCAAGCCGAGTAGCCATGGATATTGATACACTAGGAGACAAGGTCGTTGAAAACCTTCATGATCTAGGATATTTGAATAGGATTTCTGATATCTATCTACTAAAGAACTTTGCCCAAGAATTGAAGGAATTACCTGGTTTTGGTGAAAAAAAGGTAGAAAATCTATTAGTTGCCATTGAAAACAGCAAGCACCAATCTTTTGATAAGCTACTTTTTGGCTTGGGCATTAAACATGTAGGAGCCAAAGTTGCTAAGATTCTAGTCAAAAATTATCCGAACATGACAGATCTAATGCAAGCTACCTTGGAAGAACTTAATAATATCCCTGATATTGGTGAAATGATTGCTCAAACCATTGTAAGTTATTTTGCTGATATGCACAATCAGACTTTGATTACAGAGCTAAAAGATTTAGGACTCAATATGACTTATGTGAAGGGTGAACAAATAGAACATCCCTTTAACAATAAAACAATCGTATTAACAGGAAAACTCCAGATATTCACACGAGATCAGGCATCTGATCTAATCGAGAAACTCGGTGGCAAGGTCAGTTCCGCTGTAAGTTCAAAGACTGATTTTGTCGTTTATGGAGATGATGCAGGATCAAAATTAAAGAAAGCAAACGAGTTAGGCGTCAAAGTGATTGACGAACAAACCTTTAGGGTGATGGTTGATGGATTATATTAAGGTACATGGTGCCAGAGAAAATAACCTACAAAATATAGATATCGATATACCAAAGAACAAACTCGTCGTCATGACGGGTATTTCCGGTAGCGGAAAGTCATCTTTAGCCTTCGATACTCTGTATCAAGAAGGCCAAAGAAGATATATGGAAAGCTTGAGTGCCTATGCAAGACAGTTCTTAGGCAACTTTGAAAAGCCTGATGTTGATCGTATTGATGGACTATCTCCATCTATTAGCATTGATCAAAAGACAACATCAAATAATCCTAGATCAACCGTGGGAACTGTTACCGAAATCTATGATTACTTAAGATTGCTTTATGCAAGAGTTGGTATTCCTTACTGCCCAGGCAGTGATGAACCCTTAGCTAAACAATCTATTGAAGAAATGACCGTTCGGGTCTTGAATTTAAAAGAAGGCAGTAGAATCTTAGTTATGGCTCCGGTAGTTGAAAGACAAAAGGGAACGCATAAGAAATTGGCTGAACAATACTTAAAGGAAGGTTTTACTAGAGCATATATTGATGAACAAAGTGTACTTCTTGAAGAATTGCCTGAGCTTGACAAAAATAAGAATCATGACTTCTTTTTAGTTATTGACCGCTTAATCATCAAAGAAGGACTCAGAAGTCGTCTTTATGATGCATTAGAGCTTGCAGCAAAGCTTGCAGGTGGAAAGACGAGAGTCTTGGTCGATGATGACGCCATTTTACATTTTTCTCAAAACTACGCATGTTCTGACTCTGATTTCTCCATCCCCGAATTGGAACCAAGATTATTTTCTTTTAATACTCCCATAGGCGCGTGTCCATATTGTAATGGACTTGGGCTCAAACTTGAGGTTACCGAAAGTCTTATTTCTAATCCTTCCAAAAGTTTAAGTGATGGCGGATTATTACCATATAAAAATAACGATGAAGGTAATTTAAGCACGCTCATGCTTGAACAACTGTGCAAAAATTATCATATTGATATGAGTCTACCCCTATCAGAACTGAGCGAAGAACACAAAAAGATGATATTTTATGGCTCTCCTGATAAGATTCATTACCGTTTACGATCAACATCAGGACGTATTCATGAGAAAGTAGATTATTATGAAGGATTGATTACCAATCTAACAAGAAGATACCGCGAGACCACAAGTGAATGGATTAGATCCTGGATTGAAAATTTCATGACAGAATCTGAATGCCCTGTTTGTCACGGTGCGCGTTTGAATGAAGCGGCATTATCAGTTCGTATTGGCGGAAAAAACATGGATCAACTGACTAGATTATCTATCGATGAAACCATTGTTTTTCTATCCAATGTAAAACTCAATATTGAGCAACAACAAATTGCGAAACTTGCACTTCAGGAAATCATATCTCGATTGACATTCCTTCAGGATGTAGGGCTAGGCTATTTGACATTGGCAAGACAAGCAGGTACGCTATCGGGTGGTGAAGCTCAGCGTATTCGTTTAGCCACTCAAATTGGATCCAAGTTGACCGGTGTGCTTTATGTCTTAGATGAGCCCTCTATCGGGCTTCATCAAAAAGATAATGCAAAACTGATTGAGACACTCAAAAAGATGAGAGATTTAGGCAATACACTCATTGTCGTCGAACACGACCATGAAACGATGCTTGCAAGTGACTATTTGATTGATATCGGACCAGGAGCGGGAAAAACCGGTGGACAAGTGGTTGCTGCTGGAACACCTCAAGAGGTTATGGATAATCCCAACAGCATTACTGGACGCTATCTAAAAGGATTGGAGAAAGTTGAAGTTCCAAAAATAAGAAGAGAAGGCAGTGGCCAAGATATTTTAGTCATGGGTGCGAGAGAACATAACCTAAAAGACATCAGTGTTGCTTTTCCTATTGGGAAGTTTACGGTTGTCACCGGAGTGTCTGGATCAGGAAAATCAACATTAGTCAACGATATATTGATGAAGGGTCTTCAGCAAAAGTATTATAAAACCAAAGATCTTCCTGGACTGCATACTGCAATTAACGATCATCATTTGATTGATCGCGTCATTGATATTTCACAATCTCCTATAGGACGTACACCCAGAAGTAATCCAGCGACCTATACAGGCGTTTTCGATGACATTCGCGACCTCTATGCTCAAACCAACGAAGCGAAAGCTAGAGGATACAAAAAGGGACGATTTTCATTTAATGTGCGTGGAGGAAGATGTGAAGCTTGTGGTGGTGACGGACTCAAGAGAATTTCAATGCATTTTCTACCTGACGTCTATGTACCATGTGAGGTCTGTCATGGTCAAAGATATAATCACGAAACCCTGCAAATTAAATATAAAGGCATGCATATCGCAGATGTTTTGGAGATGACAATTGACGATGCACTGACATTCTTTGAAAATCACCCTAAGATTCATCAAAAATTAAAAACGATTCACGATGTCGGACTTGATTACATCACACTTGGACAATCTGCAACCACCCTGTCGGGTGGTGAAGCTCAACGTGTCAAACTCGCGAGTGAACTTTACCGTAAAATTACGGCATCTTCAATCTATATTTTAGATGAACCAACAACGGGATTGCATACAGATGATGTGAAAAGACTGCTCAAGGTTTTGCATAAGATTGTTGATGAGGGAGCGACTATGGTTGTGATCGAGCATAATCTTGATATAATTAAGAATGCAGACCACATCATCGATTTAGGACCAGATGGTGGAGACGCAGGCGGACAGGTTGTTGCTATCGGAACACCTGAAGAGATTGCTAAAGTCAAAGTAAGCTATACAGGTCAATATTTAAGAAAGGTATTAGAATAACAAATGTTTAACTATTTTTGTTATAATAAAAAATGTTGGGGGAATGTTATATGAACTCAAATAACAACAACAAAAAAGATCCAAAGAAACCTACTGAAGAAGAACTTCTAGCGCTGCTAGAGGAATTGAAGAAAAGAAAAAAAGGCAAAGACATCCCATTGAGTCTTGGATTTTTGTTGCACCGCAGTTACCTCATTCACATGATTTTGTCATTTGCAGCTAACTTTTTGATTTCAGCAGTTATCATTGGACTTGCAGCAGGTATTCATCAACCATTGGTTCAAATTGATTTTCTAGGATATGCATTAGCGATTATTCTACTGACATTGATTGAAAACTTTGTCAAGATTCTCATGTTCAAATATTTTGCAAGAATCATGATTTTGAGTTTAGGCATCATATCGGTATTGGTTCAAATTATCATATTATATGCGATTGATCTCTTCATTGTCAAAGGATTTGAGTTTAATGGCATTGAACATCTCTTTGTCTTCGCATTTACATTTTCAATTCTTAGACTTGTGTTATCAAGCTATATTAGAAGATGGCTATATAGGGAACGTTTAATACTTTTCGGAGGTAAGCATAAATGAAATTAAAAATTAAACATGTGGTTCAAGATATGGATTTAGAACTTATTTCTAATCAAAAGTCACTTGAAAGAGAAGTTAAATCTGAAATGTTATCTCGACCAGGGGTAGAGCTTGCAGGATTTCTCGACTTTTTTGATGCTGATCGAATCATCCTGATTGGATCAAAGGAATCACAGTTTATGAATCTCATGACAGCTGATATCAAAAAAGAACGTGTTGAACAGATCTTTATGAAACGTCCTCCAGGAGTTATTTTCTCGATTAATGTTGAAATTGAAAAGATGATGATTGAACTCGGAAACAAATACGATGTTGCGATTATGAAAAGCAAGATCAGAACAACTCCATTGAGTGGACTGCTCTATGCCTATCTGCACTCTAAACTAGCTCCAAGAACGAGCATTCATGGCGTTCTACTGGATATTCATGGTATGGGTACGATGATTACCGGAAAAAGTGGTATTGGTAAAAGCGAGACCGCATTGGAACTCATCAAACGTGGACATCTGTTAATTAGCGATGATCGAGTAGACATCTTTGAGGCTGCACCTGGTATTTTAATAGGTAGCGCACCAAAGATTTTAGAAAAGTATATTGAAGTAAGAGGCATTGGTATTGTTGATGTTGTTTCCATGTTTGGCGCGGGAGCATATCGCGAAAATAAGAAGATTCGTTTGGTTGTTGAGCTTGAACACTGGGAAAAAGGAAAACACTATGACCGGTTAGGTATTGAAACAGAAACCATTAAAATCTTCAATACTGAAATTGCGAAAATTACGATTCCTGTATTGCCAGGCAGAAATGTTGCTACACTGGTTGAAAGTGCTGCAATGAATCAAAAATTAAAGTATTTAGGATATGATGCGGCTTTGGAGTTGACAAAAGCGGTTGCTGAAAAAGCTAAAGGCATGAGAAAGGATGAGGACAACGATGATTGAGTTCGTTAAGAAACACAGAAAATCTTTTTACAACTATGGAGGCTTGCTTCTCATCTTTATAGTCTTGATTATGCTCGCTGTTATTCCTCAAACGGGAACACCCTATAATTCGACAGCAATTGATTTGGGATTTGCCCAAATTGCATGGTATGCAGTCTTTATTCTTTCTGGGATATCCATGGGAGCTTATCTCGCCTATCTTGAATTTAAAAAGCTAGGATGGAAGACAGATTTATTATTTGATGCTTTGTTATGGGCAGTACCTCTTTCTATTATTGGATCGAGAATCTATTACATCATCTTTGATCCAAATCCAAGCTATCAAAATATTATTGACTATATCAGTATTCAAAATGGTGGGTTATCTATACACGGTGCAGTCATTACAGCATTGATTTTTATTATCATCTTTACAAAGACTAAGAAAATTAGTTTTTGGCTGTTGGCTGATATCTTAGCTATCGGATTTTTGGTTGGACAAATTGTTGGTCGTTGGGGAAATTTCATGAACGCTGAAGCCTACGGTCCCGTGATTGAAAGCCAGTTCATCTTAAATATCCTACCTTCCTTTATTAAGGATCAAATGTTCATTGCTGGCGCATATCATCATCCTACCTTCCTTTATGAAGGCATTTGGAATTTTATTGGTTTGGTTGGTTTACTCATCATTAGAAGAAAAAGAATACTTAAAGCTGGAGATTTATTTGCTTTCTATTTGATTTGGTACGGACTTGGTCGTGGAGCTATCATTGAACCCTTGAGAATTGGTGGAGATCCTTCGGATGCTCTCCGTATGTTTGGATTGCCTACAAATGTTGTCTTATCCTTAGGTTTATTCATGCTTGGTGGAATTGTGATTATCTTCGCAAAGAAGCATTACATCAAGGATCAACCATATTATGTGGATATGTTTGTTGATGAAAAAATAGGAGAAATTAATGATGAAAACAATCCTGTTTGATTTAGATGGCACACTCATCCAAACCACAGAGATTATTTTAGATACCTTTGTTTTAACCTTTGAGAAGTTCTTCCCTTCAATTCAATTATCGGATACCGAATTAACCAATATGTTGGGAAACACCCTATATACAACCTTTGAAGTTTACACAGATTCAAAAGAACAGGTTGAAAAGATGGTTGAGTACTATCGCGAAGTCTCCAACCAAAAGATAAAAAAGGGGTTAAAAGCATATCCTGGCGCAGTTGAAACCATGATATATTTGAAGAAAAAAGGATGTACCATCGGTGTTGTTACTTCTAAAATGAGACACGTTGCAACGTATCATTTGGAACTCACAGGATTATCACAATATATTGACGGTCTTATAGGTTATGAGGATTCAATTCTACATAAACCTGATCCTGCACCCATTTTAAAGGCACTGGAAGTATTGAATGCTAAACCACAAACCACAGTTTATGTGGGTGATCATGAAAATGATATGATAGCAGCAAAAAAAGCTGGTATTTCATCCTGCGCAGTGACCTATAGTCGGCGCTTAAAGGAAATGCTTAGGGTACAACCGGAATATGTTATTGACGAATTAATCAATATAAAAGATTTAGTTTAAGGAGAAAGAAAATGTTATATGACATATTAATTATTGGAACAGGTCCTGCGGGAATTACTGCAGGCATCTATGCAAAAAGAGCAAACCTAAAGGTTGCAATGTTTGAAAAAGACACACCAGGTGGACAATTATCAAAATATAATGAAATCGAAAATTATACAGGTGCTAAAAAGGTTGCAGGCTATGAGCTTGCTACCATGATGATTGACCATGCTTATGATTTAGGCGTCGAAGTCATCTACGATGAAATCACTAAAGTCGAAATTCAAGGTAAAATCAAGAAACTCACAACACCCAACAAAATTTATGAATCAAAAGCTGTGATTGTAGCTACCGGAAATTTACCTAGAAGACTCGGTGTTGAAAATGAAGATGCTTTAGCAATGAACGGCATTAGCTGGTGTGCAATTTGTGATGGTCCATTGTATAAAGATAGAAAAGTTGTTGTTATCGGTGGTGGAAACAGTGCCGTTGAAGAAGCTTCCTATTTGTCAACCTTAGCAACTCATGTGACTGTTGTTCAAAATCTTGAAGATCTAACGGCGGATCCAAAGGCACAAGATATTATAAGAAAGCAAAAGAATGTTGACTTTAGATATAATTCAGTCGTTAAAAAATTCTTAATGGATGACAAAGGATTGACCGGTGTCATCATTAAGAACTTACAAAATGAAGAAGAAACGATCATGTGTGATGGCGTCTTTGAATATGTTGGCTTAATGCCGGTTACCGATATGGTTAAAGATCTTGGCATTACCAATGAGTATGGATATATCGAAGCAAACGAAAAAATGGAAACAAAAGTACCTGGTATCTACGCTGCAGGCGATGTTATCGTTAAGCAAATTCGTCAGGTTGTTACAGCAACCGCCGATGGTGCGATCGCTGTTCAAAACTGTTTAAGATATTTAGAATCTTGGGAGTAATATGTCATTTGCAAGAACTGTAAAAGAGGAACTTGTAACCGTTCCGGTTGAGCTTGAAGAACAACTTGCCGAGTTTTCAGCATTCTTGAATCTCAATACCGAATTTCATATTGAAAGCAAGCACAAGATGCTTGATTTCAAAACAAACAGTCCAACGGTCGCAAGACGTTTTTTACATCTCGTTAGAACGCTTTATCAAGCTGAGACAAGCCTAATTACTCAAAAACAAAATAAGCTCAAGCAAAGACAAACCATAATTATTAGAATTCAATCCAAGGTTGAGGATATTGTCAACGAACATGGCATGTTTGAAAATCCTCTGGATAATCAGGAATTGACTACACAGTCAAGAGAGGCGAAGCGCGCTTATTTAAGAGCGGCATTCCTCTCGAGCGGATCCGTGAATCATCCAAAGACTGCCGAATATCATCTGGAAATCTTTTCAAAGAGTTCGGATCAGATTGTGTTTATTCAACAACTGATGAATTACTTTGATTTGAACGCGAAAATCACACAAAGAAGAAATGGCTTTATTGCTTATTTAAAGGATGCAGAACACATCAGCGATTTTCTTCAGGTGGCGGGTGCACAAAATTCGGTTTTCCAATTTGAAGATATTCGGATTAAAAGAGATTTTAATAATTCAATCAATCGCGTGATGAATTGCGAAATCGCCAATGAAAAGAAAGTCTTTATTGCTGCTAATAAGCAATTAGAAGATATCGAAACCATTGAAACCTTCACCCCTGAACATCACCTTGATGAAAAGATGAAGATTGTGATGAAATTAAGAAAAGACAATCCCGAATCAAGTCTTTTAGATCTAACAATTGCATATGAACAGATTTATGGAGAATCCATCAGCAAATCCGGTTTGAATCATCGCCTGATGAAGATCAGACAGCTTGCTGAACAAATCAAAGAAGGTAGAACATCATGATTTTGGGCATTGGCATTGATTTAGTCAATTTGAATCGCATCAAAGAAATCATGAGCGACCGATTTATCGATCGCATTTTGTCCATTGAAGAAAAAAAAGTTTACACCAATATTGCTGCTGACAGTATCAAGATAGCTTATCTTGGCAGCAGATTTGCAGCCAAAGAAGCAATCTTTAAAGCAATCGGTCAAGGACCAGGTAAAACGAATTATGTTGATTTTTCCATTTTAAACCATGAAGATGGCAGTCCTTACGTTCAAACGGATTTTTTTGAAGGTCAGGAAATCATTCATGTTAGCATCACACATACCGATGAACATGCGATTGCATATGTAATGATTGAGAAGCTTTAACATATTTACCCATTATGTTGTAATTTGATGGGGTTTTCGGTATAATTCTTTATGACAAGGAAGTGACATTATGGCAAGAGTCCAAGCAAGTAAAAGCAAAGCAAACAGTAAGAATAAAAATAATGTGAAAACCCAACAAAATAAGGGTACAAGTAAAAAAGATGTTGTTAAAGCGGTTCCCAAAAGAGAACCTACAAAAAATGAACTCATGTTCTTTAGAATTGGTATATCAGTTATTGGATTGACACTAGTGGTATTATTAATTGTCTTCCTAATTAGATACTATACAACTGAAGAGGAAGTCGGTCCATACGATGATTATCTACACATCAATGTTACCGACTTGAAGTATATTACACAAGAAGATGAGTATGGTGTCTTTGGCGATTTTAGTTATTTCAACGGAATTGATGATTATGCGGATTTAAGAGTTGTTTTAAATGCAAATGATTATGTTTACGTCTATTTCTACAGAAGCACCGTTATGAATGATGAGATTACTGAAGCTATTGAAGCTCTTGATGATATTGATAGTATGGCATTCCTATTTATTGATTTGGATTTGGTATCTAGTGCCGAACTCTTTACAACAACTGAAATTGCACATTTGAATCTTGATAGCGAAAAAGACGATATGTTTTTAATCTTCGATATCAATGCACAAACATTCCAATTGGAAACCAGAGTCAGCGATATTTTAATCGAGATCAATAAGCTCTAATTAATGAATAAGAACGAAAGGGCACTGCCCTTTTGTGCTATATGAAGGAGAACAAAATGAACGAACAAATCATAGCAGAAATTAAAAAAGCTTTATCGGTTGGAGAAAAACAGATTGTTTCTGTTTTGAATCTACTAGATGAAGGCAACACCATACCCTTTATTGCGAGATACCGTAAGGAAGCAACAGGTGGTTTGGATGAAGAACAGATCAATGAAATATTTAAACAATGGGAATATGCTAATAATCTACTCGATCGAAAAGAAGCTGTCATTCGTTTAATTGATGAAAAGGGCATGCTGACTGATGATTTAAAAGCTGAAATCCTCAGTGCAAAAAAATTAGTAGAAGTTGAAGATTTATACCGTCCATTTAAAGAAAAGAAAAAGACAAAGGCTACTGAAGCAGTTGCCAAAGGCCTAAAGCCTTTCGCAAACTGGATTTTAATGTTTCCTTATGAGGATGTTAAAGAAGAAGCCAGAAAATATTTAAATGATATGGTTGCTACTGAAGACGAAGCGATTGAAGGCGCTAAATATATCATTGCTGAAATGATCTCTGATGACGCAAACTACAGAAAATCACTGAGAGCTGAAATGATCAATCACGGCATGGTCGTAACTAATGTAAAGAAAAATGCAGTTGATGAGCGCAAAGTTTATGAAATGTATTATGAATTTAGTGAAGCCGTAAATAAGATTAGACCTCATCGTATTTTAGCAATCAATCGTGCAGAAAACGAAAAAGTGATTACTGTTAAAATCGATTTGGATAAGGTCAGAATGACGTCTTACTTGGAAAGAAAGGTTATTAAAAGAGAAAATTCAACAGCCGCACCCATTTTAAAGGAAGCCATTGAAGATTCTCTAAAGAGATTAATCTACCCAAGTCTGGAAAGAGAAGTCAGAAGCGAACTCACTGAAAAAGGTGAAGAACAAGCAATTGAGATTTTCGCAGTCAATCTTCAAAAATTATTACTTCAACCACCCCTAAAGGGCAAGGTCATTTTAGGTATCGACCCCGCATTTAGAACCGGATGTAAATTGAGTGTGGTTAATGAGCAAGGAACAGTTTTGGAGAAAGGTGTCATTTATCCCCATGAAAAGACAATGGGTGGAAGTATCAGTGATCGTCAAATTCAAGAATCACAAAGAGATTTATTACTGCTCATAAAGAAGCATAAGGTTGAACTGATTGCCATTGGTAACGGAACAGCAAGCAGAGAAACAGAAAGCTTTGTGGCTACACTCCTCAAGACGACAGGACTAAAGGCTCAATATGTGATTGTTAATGAAGCTGGAGCCTCTGTTTATTCAGCAAGTGAACTTGCTAGAGAAGAGTTTCCTGATTTTTCCGTTGAGGAAAGATCAGCAGCTAGTATAGCCAGACGTCTGCAAGATCCTTTATCAGAGCTTGTTAAGATTGATCCCAAAAGCATTGGTGTTGGTCAATACCAACACGACGTCACACCAAAGAAATTGAATGAGTCACTTCATTTTGTTGTAACTCAGGCAGTGAACCAGGTTGGTGTCAATATCAACACAGCAAGTAAAGCACTCTTAATGTATGTTTCAGGGTTAAATAAGAGCAGTGCTGAAAATATTGTTAAATATAGAGATAAATTAGGTAAATTTAGAAGTAGAAAAGACATCATGGGCGTACCTAAATTAGGTGCTAAAACATTTGAGCAGGCAGCGGGATTTCTTAGAATACCAGAAGGTGATGAAGCGCTTGATATGACAGCGGTGCATCCGGAGTCATATGGAGTAGCAAAAACCATCATGAAGATGTTTAACATTACAGGACCTATGTTTGGTAAGGATATCGTTAAAGACGCCGTGGCATCCATTGATAGAAGAAAACTACAAGAAGAACTTAAAATTGACAAATATACATTAGATGATATTTTGGATGCATTTATCGCACCACTTAGAGATCCAAGAGATCAGTTTGCTCAACCACTTCTAAGAAGTGATATCCTAAAACTCGATGATTTGAGCATTGGAATGGAATTAGAAGGTACGGTAAGAAATGTCGTTGATTTTGGAGCGTTTATCGATGTGGGGCTCAAAGAAGACGGATTACTCCACATATCGAAGATTGCCAAACATTACATTAAACACCCAAAAGATGTTTTAAATGTTGGCGATATTGTCAAAGTTTACGTTCTTAATATTGATTTAAATAGAGGTAAGGTTGGTTTGACCATGTTGAAGGATAATGTTCAATAATAAAAGAAGATACATAACTAAGTTAATTAAATGAAATAGGTTGACAATATCATTAAAATAGGCTATTCTATATAGGCGCGAAAGCGTAAATGATGGATGCTGGAGTAGTACTCAAGTGGCTGAAGAGGCGCCCCTGCTAAGGGTGTAGATCAGGAAACTGGTGCGAGGGTTCAAATCCCTCCTGCTCCGCCATCAACGGCCCGTTGGAGAAACGGTTAACTCACATGCCTTTCACGCATACATTCATGGGTTCGAATCCCATACGGGTCACCATAATTATAATGAAGTGCTCTTCTCACCCGTGGGAAGGACTTTTTTTATAGATATTTATAGATGTTTTGAGTTTTACATAACATGTTTGTAAAGGTCAAAAATTAACACTCTAACAAATTAGGGTGTTTTTTTGTACTCTATAGATAGAAAGAGAGGGAAAACCAATGGGAAAACATTATACAGACCGAGAAAGGTTAGATGCAGTCAAAAAATATAGAGCATCTAAT
>JBDREH010000026.1:0-43013 GCA_043819945.1 Bacillota bacterium | reverse complement strand
ATTGTACAAACTCTTAGCTGAATGCATTAACATTAATAGAAATTCTTTGTCGTTCTTATTTAAATATAACCTAGTCTTAATCGCTTTGTACTGCATGTTTTCCCTCCTTTCCAAATAGTTTTTTATTACTTATATTTATATGCAAATACAATTTCCTATTAAATAAAAAAATCGCCAAATTACTTCGGCGACAAAAAGGCATGTCAAACATGACATTACTTCTTCCATCCAGACTTTACTGTCGGTTCTTGAATTACACAAGATCTGCCTATAGGCTCGCGGACTTTTACCGCCGGTAGGGAATTACACCCTGCCCCGAAGTATTACACTATTATTCTATCATAAAAATTATAATATTCAATAAATAAGGTTTGAAAACGTTTTTTTTGTATTGCTTTTTGCATACCTTTGCTTTTAAAGTATAATAGAAGTGACAAATCGTTCGAAGGAGTTAACTATGAATAAAAAATTTGCAGCTTTAATTATAATGGATGGTTATGGTCTTGCTCCGGCAAGCGATAGCAATTCAGTTTCACTGGCTAAAAAGCCATTCTTGGATCAATTATTTAAAGATTACCCCAATAATGTATTACATGCAAGTGGTGAATATGTTGGTTTACCCGATGGACAAATGGGGAACAGTGAAGTCGGTCATTTGAATTTGGGTGCCGGTAGAGTCGTTTATCAATCACTAACAAGAATCAATGTTGCCATTAAAGACGGCTCGTTCTATAAGAATCAAGCATTTCTTGATGCTATTGCTCATACAAAGAAACACAAAAGCAAACTGCATATTTTTGGACTCGTGAGCGATGGAGGTGTACATGCATATCCAACACATATCATGGCACTTCATGATTTGGCGGTATCCAATGGAATTACTCCATATCTTCATGCCTTTATGGACGGTAGAGACACCCCTCAAATCTCTGGATTAGGGTTCTTAAAGAATTTAATAGATCATGGCATGGATGTTGCTACCGTATCAGGTAGATATTACGCAATGGACCGTGATAACAATTGGGATCGCATTCAGTTAGCTTTTGACAATATGGTATTGGGAACTGGTAAAAGATATCCTGATGCACTTATAGGGATGCAAGCATCTTATGATGCAGGTATTACTGATGAATTTATTATCCCGTTTATTGTTGATGCCAAGGGTTTGATTGGTGATCATGATGCGATTATATTTGCTAACTTTAGACCAGATAGAGCAATAAGAATCGCTACAGCATTTTCTAACCCAGATGAAGCAAACACCTATCACACAGCAGGAAAAGCAAGTTTTGACCCCAAAAATACACCTAAAGATATCTTCTTAGTTTCCATGATGCACTATAATAAAACTGTTAAAGGACCTTTGGCCTATGAATTGCAAACGTTAAACAACCTTTATGGCGAAATCATTGCTGATGCTGGACTTAAACAACTCAGAATTGCAGAAACAGAAAAATATGCACATGTTACCTTCTTCTTTGATGGCGGACAAGAAAGAAAGCTAGAGGGGGCTACTAGAATTCTTGTTGAATCTCCAAAAGTACCCACATATGACTTAAAACCTGAAATGAGTGCATATGAAGTCAAGGATAAGGCTGTTGTGGCGGTTAAATCAGGTCAATTCGATACTATGATTCTCAATTTTGCAAACCCAGACATGGTCGGACATACAGGTTCTATAGAAGCAGCAACAAAGGCTGTTGAAACAGTTGATCAATGCACCAAGGAAGTTGTCGAAGCTATTCTTTCAATCGGTGGAGTTGCTATTGTCATCGCTGACCATGGCAACGCTGAAAAAATGCGAAGCGAAGATGGAAAACCACATACGGCACATACAACCAATTTAGTTCCTGTTCTTATCACACAAAAGGGTATCAAGGTCAACACAGGTTCGTTATGTGATATTGCCCCAACATTGTTAGATTTACTAAATATTCCGCAGCCAAAAGAAATGACAGGTAAAAGCTTAATCATCAAATAACGCATGAAAAGCCCCTATTCTAGCGAATAAGGACTTTTTTTTATTCTTCTATGATATCGATAATATGCATCTGAAAACCTAATTCTTTAATTGCGTTTTCTATTTTTTCAAAGGATGTATCTTTTTCATCAAACACTATTTTTGCTATCTTATCAAACGTGTCATATTCAAAATGGTCTACTCCAGTTTGATATAAAGCAGCTTCTACTGCTGCAACATATCCGGTACAATTTACACCTGAAAAATTGAAATAAACGATAGGCATAGTTTATCCTCCTATGATTGATTCATCTTTTTCAAATAGAACTCAATAATGCTTTGAGTTCCCAAATCGGCATATCCTTGATCAGAAAGAATCTGATAGGCTTTAGCTACTTTCTCGACAATTTCCAATTTTAAATCGCCTTTTTCTTCTAGAATAAGTTTTAGATCCTTTAAATAGTGTTTGACATAGAAGCCTGGACGGTAATCATGCTCAATCATCTTTGATCCATTGTTGGATGCTTGCCATGAGTTTGCTGAGCCTCCGGTAATGACTGCAAGCATTTTGTTCATATCAAGATGTTTTTCTTTTGCATAAATCAAGGCTTCAGCAATACCAATGATATTTCCAGCAATGACTGTTTGATTTGCTAGCTTGGCATGCATTCCAGATCCTGCTTTACCCATGTAGGTAACTGTCGATCCCATCAGTTTTAGCAATGGGTAAACCATATGAAATGTGACTTCATCTCCACCGACCATGATCGATAAGGTCCCCTTAATTGCACCTATGTCTCCACCGGAAACCGGAGCATCCAACATCGATAAACCCTTTTGTTTGGCCATCTGATAAAGCTCAATGGCAAGGCTTGGCGATGATGTTGTCATATCGACAAGTATGGTGCCTTCTTTTGCATATTCAATGACTTCATCATATACTTCAATCACATCTGAAGGATAACCCACAATACTTATGATAACTTCTGCATCTTTAATACAATTCTTGATTGAAGTAAAGGCTTTTACCTTAGGTTCTAATGCTTTTGCTTTCTCATATGTTCTATTGTATACGTTGACTTCATGACCTGCATCGCTTAAATGTAGTGCCATAGGCTTGCCCATAACACCAATTCCAATAAATGCTATCTTCATATCAATCTCCTTTATATAATATGTTCATTCAACCATTCAATTAGATCGATAAATACTTTTGCTCGATCTAAATCATTAAATATTTCATGGTATGATTCAGGATATATCAATATTTTTTTATCTTTTGAGGGTATTAAATTATATAATCTTTCAGAAAATTCAACAGGCACAATCTTATCGGTTCCTCCGTGCATGATTAAAACTGGAGCATCATATTTGTCCAAATGACGATTTAGGAATCTCACCCCTCCAACAAACATGTTACCTGCTAAGGAGAAATAGAATTTCTTTAGATTCAATGGATCGGCAATATAGTTTTCTTCAACCGATTTAATTCTTGCAAGCTGATTATCAAAATTAGTTTTTTTGGGCAAGAATCCCAACCATCTAAATCCAATAAATCTAAGTGGTAAAACATCTTTAATAAAATTAGAAGGGGCAGCACTCGAAATGACGCCATCAATATCATGATATTTGACGGCATACATATTGACGATGAGCCCCCCCATACTATGACCTAATATGAAAATCTTTTTAGGATTCAGTTTCTTTTCCTCTAACACAAGGGCATGCAAATCATCAATTGTTTGATGGTAAGATTTCAGTGCTCCGCGTTTTCCTTGACTTTGTCCATGACCCCGAATATCATAGCGAACCACTGAATAACCTACTTCATTCAGCTTTGAAGTAATTTCTTCATAGCGTCCTGAATGCTCAGCAATGCCGTGAGTAATGATGACACTGGCTTTCGCATTTTCCACATCGTTTCTTTTGACGTGCAATAAAACATCGTTAATGAGCATCATAACATCTCCTTTTCTTTTATTATACTCGAAAAAAACAATCGAAAAAGCGATTATTGCTGATTTTAATGAAAAACCAATATTATTATGGAATTACATATGTTCAATTTCATTGTATTTTATTTATAAAATATCTTTTTGTACTTAACGAATTGAAATCTCTAAATCTATTGTATAATGTAAATAGAAAACGCTTTTAGGAGACTTACTTATGAAAACCACTGCATTATATGAAAAACACCTAGCGTTAAACGCGAAAATGATTGAATATGCTGGATTTAGCATGCCGGTTTCGTATGCCGGTATTTCTGAGGAACATTTAGCTGTTCGTACAGATATGGGCATTTTCGACGTTTCTCATATGGGTGAATTTTTAATTGAGGGTGAGGAATCACTATTATTTGTCAATCATTTAGTAACTAATACTATTATTGAAGAAGCCAACAAGGTTACCTATGCATTGATGTGTGATGAAAATGGATTCGTCGTTGATGACCTCTTGGTTTATGTCGTTTTTCCAACTAAGATTATCTTGGTCGTTAATGCTGGTAATATGGAAAAGGATTTTGGATGGGTGACACTTCAAGCTAAAAAGTTTGCAGTTCAAGTCAAAAACAAGTCATCCGATTTGAGTCAAGTTGCGATTCAGGGACCTTTAACAATAGACAAAATCAATCAAATCATCGGTCATGAAGTCAATGACTTAAAGTTCATGACTTTTAGAGTCGTACCTTATCAGGACTTTCATCTCATTGTCTCAAGAACAGGTTATACCGGTGAGGATGGCTTTGAAATATATGGTAGACATGATTTTATTGTTCAAATGTGGGACAATGCCATTAAGGCTGGAGCGGTTCCTTGTGGACTAGGTTCAAGAGATACTCTAAGATTTGAAGCAAATCTTCCTTTATATGGTCACGAAATCAGCGAATCCATCAATCCAGTCGAAGCTGGACTAAACTTCGCCATCAAATTAGATAAGGATTTTATTGGTAAAGATGCACTGCTTCTATATAAGGAACAACCGAAACGTAAAGTTGTGGGTCTTGAATTATTGGAAAGAAACATTCCTAGACATGGATATCAAGTATTTGCAGGCGATCAATTGATCGGATACGTAACTACTGGCTACTTATTGCCAAATGTTACAACACCTGTAGCATGTGCACTAATTGATATTGCATACGCTTCCATTGGAACAGAACTTTTTGTACAAATCAGAAAGAACATGGTTCCAGCAAGAGTTAGAAACAGAAAATTCTATATAAAAAATTATAAAAAATAGGAGGGTTCACATGATTTTAGAAGGATTGTTATACGCAGAAAGCCATGAATGGATTAAAGTAACAAATCATGAAGGCTATGTTGGTATCTCAGACTATGCCCAGCATAGTATGGGTGATGTCGTTTATATTGAATTACCAAAAGTTGGATCAATCATCAAAAAAGGTGAGATGTTTGGAGCAGTTGAAAGTGTTAAAGCAGCTTCGGACCTCTATTTACCAGTTTCGGGCAAAGTCATTGAAATCAATACAAAGCTTGAAAATTCTCCCGAGCTCTTAAATGAAGATCCATATGGAAATTGGATTGTCAAAATTGAAGTTTTAGACGCGAAAGAATTAGATTCATTATTGAAATCAGATCAATACAAAGCTTGTTGTGAGGAATAGGTATTATGATGCATAAATACCTGCCACATACTCCTAAAGATATAGAGGCGATGCTTAAGGTCACAGGAGCGCATACTCTTGATGATCTGTTTTCCTCTATTCCTAAAAACTTACGTCTAACTCAATCTTACAATATACCAAATGCCTTGTCAGACGACAATTTGACCTCGCATATGAAATCTTTAGCCTCTTTGAATAAGGAATTGGTTATCTTCAGAGGTGCAGGAAGTTATGATCACTACACACCTAGTGTTGTAAAAAGCTTAATCAGCCGTCAAGAGTTTTTGACTTCTTATACGCCTTATCAACCAGAGGTTGCTCAAGGTACACTGCAATATATTTTTGAATATCAATCCATGATCTGTGAATTAACAGGAATGGAAGTATCTAATGCGTCTATGTATGATGGGGCAACAGCAACAGCTGAAGCTATGTTCATGGCACATGCTCAAACGGGTAAAAAGAATATCTTGATCAGTGAAACAGTCAATCCAAGAATCATCGAGGTTGTTAAAACGTATACCCGGTATAGAGATATCAATGTCATTTTAGTTCCTAATAACAATGGGCTTACAGACTTAAATTATGTCAAAGAAAATTTAGAGGATGCAATGGGTCTTATTGTTCAAAATCCTAACTATTACGGAACCATTGAAAATTATGAAGGCTTTGCAGCTGTTATTCATGCACAAGATGGAATGTTCATCATGAATGCCGAGGGACAATCCTTGGCAATCCTCAAAACACCAGGTGAATATCAAGCCGATATCGCTTGTGGTGATCTTCAATCTTTTGGTATTCCGCTTTCATTTGGCGGTGCCTATGGTGGATATCTTGCTACAAAGATGAAATATGTCAGAAAGATGCCAGGTCGAATTTGCGGAATCACTACAGATGTTGATGGAAAACGCGCCTTTGTATTAACACTTCAAGCAAGAGAACAGCATATCAGACGTGCGAAGGCAAACTCAAATATTTGCTCAAATCAATCCCTTGTAGCACTTGCAGTAACCATTTACTTGTCAACCATGGGTAAACAAGGGTTAATTGATGTTGCAACTGAATCAATGCAAGGTGCGCACTACCTATATCAACAATTATTAGCTACCCATAAATTTGAGGTTGTTCATACACATCCTTTTTTCAAGGAGTTTGTTTTTAAAGCTCGTTTTAACGTTGAGACATTTGAAAAATCTTTGCTTGATGAGGGTATCCTGGGACCTCTTCATATTGGCAATCAAAACCTGCTTTTTGCCGTCACCGAAAGACGCACCATTCAAGAAATGGATAAGCTTGTTCAAAAGGTGGTGGAACAACAATGAAATACTATAACAAACTGATTTTTGAAATTTCCGAAGAAAACCGCATCGGTTATAGTCTTGAAAAAAAGAATCTTCCAAAAGTTTTTCTTCCAGATGTAATAAGACGTGAAATAAAAGCGGAATTACCTGAAGTTTCAGAATTTGATGTCGTACGTCACTATACGAATGTCAGTCAAAAGAACTTTGGTGTTGAAACTGGATTTTACCCATTAGGGTCTTGTACAATGAAATACAACCCAAAAATTAATGATGAATTGGCTTCCCTTGACGGTTTTGTCAATATTCACCCTTTACAACCTGTTGAAACTGTACAAGGATTGCTTAAAATTTATCATGAGACACAAAAAATACTATCCGAGATATCGGGTTTATCCGCTTATTCTCTTAATCCGTTTGCAGGCGCTCACGGCGAACTTGCTGGTCTAATGATTATCAAGGCTTATCATGAAAAGAATCAGGATTTCAAACGCACTAAAATCATTGTCCCCGATAGTGCACATGGCACGAATCCCGCAAGTGCAACCGTATGTGGATTTGATGTCATAGAAATCAAATCCAATCCCGATGGCACAGTCAATCTCAATGCTTTGACAGCCGTTCTATCCAATGAAATTGCTGGATTGATGTTAACAAACCCCAATACTGCTGGTGTTTTTGAAAAGGATATTCTTGAAGTTTCTAGACTCGTTCACGAAGCTGGAGGATTGCTCTATTATGATGGAGCAAATTTGAATGCTCTCCTGGGTAAAGCAAAACCTGGAGATATGGGATTTGATATCACACACATCAATCTCCATAAGACGTTCTCTACACCACATGGTGGTGGCGGTCCAGGTTCTGGTCCGATTGGCGTTTGTGAAAAACTAATTTCATTCCTTCCTAATCCAATCGTAAAAGAAAAGGACGGTTACTACTTCTTTGAGGACTCAAATGACTCTATAGGGGCACTGGGACAGTTCTACGGTAATGCTAGCGTCTATATCAGAGCATATGTTTACTTAATGACGCTAGGTAATGAATATATGAGTAATGTGGGTCCACTTGCAGTACTCAATGCCAATTATGTCAAGGATTCGCTCAAGGATCTCTTCATTCTCCCCATCAATGGCTACTGCATGCATGAATTTGTTTTTGATGGACTAATAGATTCATCTACTGGAATTAGAACATTAGATATCGCAAAACGCTTACTCGATTATGGATTTCATGCACCAACGATCTATTTCCCACTAATTTTTTCTCAATCCATGATGATTGAACCAACCGAAGTTGAGTCCAAAGAAACATTGGATGAATTCATTCAAGTGATGAGACTGGTAGCAAAAGAAGCGATTGAAAACCCAGAGATGGTAAAAACTGCACCTCATAACACCATCGTTAGAAGATTAGATGAAGTCAAAGCTGCAAGATCTCCTATCTTAAAATTTAAAGATTTAACAACTTAAGATTAAAGAAAAAATCCCTTCAAATTGATAAGGGATTTTTTGATGCAATATCTGATTCAGATGTTTATAATTCCATTTCGAGAATTATTTTGCTTGCAATATCGTTATAGATCTTGCCAATTTCTTCTTTACCGTCAAATATGTAACCGCCACTTGTAGGCTGTCCGATTGGAACTTGTCCCAAAAGATATGTACCTAGTTTTTTAGCAATAATTTTTCCACCACCAGATCCGAAGATAAACTCTCGCTTTTGATTACAAGTGTTAAAATAGTAGCTCATGTTTTCTACAACACCGATAACTTCGTGACCGATTTGCTGAGCGCCGAATCCTGCCTTAAGGGCAACAGAAGATGCATTGCTGTGTGGGGTTGTTACAACAAGTATTTTACTTAAGGGTACATAAGCTTTGACATCAAGTGCAACATCACCAGTTCCTGGTGGCAAATCGATTAAGATCAAATCAATTTCATCTTGCCATTTCACACCATTGAAAAAATGTGTCAATAACTTTCCAAGCATCGGTCCACGCCACATAACTGGTTTTTCAGGTGGCATGAAAAACTCTGTAGAAATGACTTCTATGCCATCTTTTTCCAAAGGAATCATCTTCTCATCCTTTGTGGATGACAAAGTTTTTATTGGCACTTCTAAGATGTGCGGAATACTTGCTCCATAAATATCAGCATCAATAATTCCAACTTTTTTGCCTTGTCTGATCATCGCTGCAGCTAAGTTAGCTGCTACTGTCGATTTACCAACGCCACCTTTACCCGAAGCGATGGCTAAATATTTAATGCGTTTTTCTCCTTCAGGAATAAACTCGGATTCGAAAAAGTCGATTTTGATTCCTGGGAATCCCAATTCAATTTTGACTAATCGAATGATCTGGATTTTAACCTGCTGTTCATATTTTGTTTTGTCCTTTAAATAGATTTCTAATTCTGCGACTCCAGTAGGTCCAATTACTAATTTTTTTATACCATTTACAGCTTTAAATGGCAAATTGAAACCCGGGTCGATGATCTCTTCGATTTTACTTCTTAACTCATCATATGTCATCTTGACTCACCTCAAAACCATTATAACAAAAACTAAATCGATTTGCTCGATTTATGGTAAATTGGAAATATATTTAAGGCATTTGATCAATTTCATTTATAAATAGAATGATACGAATTAAGAAAGGCACTCACATGATTATTGAGTATAGAGCGCCCATAATAGGAAAGCATCTTGATGTTTCTTAAAAATGTGAAATATTAGCAGCTTAATTACAATGATATCAAATTGCTGATGATGTGATAAAATAAATAAGGAACGAGCTGATTTAGCTCTACTAAATAAACATGCTTATGAAGGAGTTTGTATGGAAAAAGAATATGTATTGAAAGCTGAACAGGGGCTTCATGCGAGACCAGCTACCAATTTTGTACGTTTTATTTCATCCCTACCATTTACCGTTTATCTAATCTATAAGGAGTTCATTGCCGATGCCAAATCAATTATGGCTATTATGAGCGTAGGCTTATCGAAAGATTCGCATTTCAAAATTCGGATTGAATCTGAAAATCCAGAACACCTCAAACAAATAGAACAATATTTAAAGGAAAACCATTTAATTTGATGCAAAGATAAGGGACTTCAGGCGAAGTCCCTTATCATTTATATGTTGTTGTTAACACATGAGATGATAAGTTTTAATACTCGAGATCAATCTTAATCGTCAAATTCGTAATCATCATCTTCGTGTTCAAAATAATAATCATCTCTTTCGTCTTCTTCATCTTCATCGTGATCCTCAAATTCATCTTCTTCATCATCACCCGAGTAAGTTGTTGATGCACCTGTGGTGATATCGCTTGTAGTGTCTGTCGTTGGTGTTGTTGTCGTATCAATTGGTATAGATGAACCTGCAGTCAAGTCTCCTATACTATCTGTCAAGGGTGTTGTTATTATTGTTTCGATAGGTATAGATGATCCTGCAATAATATCGATAGATGCTGAATCAGGATTTAAAGGATCAATTGTTGAACCTTCTAAATAATTTCCATTTGCATCAATGGATGCTCCAGCTATTTGATCTACACTTTCTTCATGAGTTATATAGGTTACCCCAGTAACCATATCCGTAGCAGAGGTTATAGGATCGATGATGGCACTTAAACCAAACATGCTAAAGAATATAGAGAGAATGAGTTTATTTTTCATCAATACACCTCCTTTCCGATTGTAGATTTCATGCAAAACAGTATAATTTTTTTCTTTATTATCGCTATCTTACCTTAATACCTTGCATAAATGAAAACATATGCTTTTTTATTGGTAATTAATTGAATAAAATTTAAAAACATATGACGATATCAATCTTATGTTTCTGAATTGAATGAATATTTGTTTGTATTAAAACCTCGTATTAGTCTTAAGATTCATCTTTTCCGTTTTTTGGAAAAGCTTTTTTGAAATAATTTTTGATTCTTGCAACAAACTTCGTTTGGTCATAACTTAAAATTGCCACTTTATAAACCGGTGCAACCAGATATAATGAAATAACAAGAAATATAGTGACTGCAATTAGAGCGATGATGGCTTCTCCAAAGGATAGAAGTCCTGAAGCGTATGCAATAGGTGCTAATATTGGCGTAAATATTGGAACAAATGCCATGACTTTCATGAATGTGTATCCACCAGCCATAGGTGCAAATATACCAATATAGAATGCAGCGAGTAAAGTTAACATCAATGGTGTTTGGAATTGTTGATAATCCTCTTGTGTAACAGCCATTGATGCAAATAATGAAGCAACCACCAAATAAAATAGAGTACCAACAACCATGAATAATAATGACATGATTAAAACAATTGGCCAATTTGGAATAATTTCGGTTAGATACGATAAAAGAGATGTCGTTCCAATTGGTAGATTGATCGCACTTGATGATGCGCTGAAGCGACCGATTAATGCAGCAATAGCACCATACCCGATTGTTAATGCGCCTTGCACAATGACAAATAAGATACTGGAAGTTATTTTGGATATAAAATGCATTTTAGATGGCACACTTGAAATGATTGTTTCAATAGCTTTTGTCGATTTTTCTTCAATGATATCAACCCCAACAAACTGAGTTGCCATGACAATTAAAATAAACATCGGTAAAACCAGCATACTCATCATAGAGCTAAGCACTGCTTCTTGTTCGGGGTCCTCATAATCAGGTGCGTACACTGTTGCAAATGTAGGACGTTCGTAATTAACAATTTGATAATTGATGAGCTGTAATTCAAGTTGTGATGCTAGATAACTATTCATTGTTGGCATCTTATTATACATAGTAACTTCTGGATCAGTAATAGTTCCAGCAATATGAATAACGATGTCAATATCCTGATCTTCCCAAAAAGTATCTACATCAAATGCACTTAATTCAAGTGGGGAAAGAACATAATAATCTACACCGCTAAACGGTTCATTTAATAATAACGAGTAATTATTAACCAGATCAGTTTCTGATGTTTCATTAATAACGCTGATGAAAATCTGCTCATCTTGAGTTTCTCCACTGCTAAATAGGCTTACAATTGTGGGAATATTAATGATGGCAATCATCAATATGGCAATGACGATATTGGAAATCAAGAATGCTTTTCTTCCAATTCGTTTCTTCAATCCATATCTGACTAAAAATCTAAACTTCTTCATGGCTTTGACCTACCTTTGCTATGAAGATTTCACTTAATGTTGCTTGCTCTACATCATATTTAGTGATGTGTTTGCATGTCCGAATATAGTCAAAGACCTTGCTTGCAACATCTTCGTTTTCAATTTTGGCAATGATTTCATTGGAATTTTCAATGACTTTGAACACGCCGGGTATCTTTTTGAGTATTTCAACATCAACATCACCTATAATTCTGATGTTTTGTTTTTTATAATCCTTCTTCACCTTGTCAATTCTACCCTCAATGATTGCTTTGCCCTTTTCAAGGACAACGAGTTCTTCACAGAAGGATTCAACATGGTCTAATTGGTGTGATGAAAAAACAACCATGGAACCCAGTTTTTGAAAGTCACGAATAACTTCAACAAATAGCTCCATATTGATTGGATCAAGTCCACTAAACGGCTCATCTAAAACTAATAGTTTGGGATTATTGATGATGGCTGAAATAAACTGAATCTTTTGTTGATTACCTTTTGATAATTCCTTAATTTTCTTATTTTTATATTCCTTGATGTTAAAGCGATCAAGCCAATAGTCAAGACGCTCTAAAATAGCCTTGGGTTCCATGTCTTTGAGCTGTCCAAAATAGAGCATAAGTTCTTTGACGGTGATTTTTGTAAGTAGTGAACGTTCTTCAATCATGTAGCCAATTTCATTGACGTTATGATATCCAACTTTTTTCCCATTATAGAGTATTTCTCCATCTGTTGGCTCTAACAAGCCCATGATCATCCGGAACGTTGTTGTTTTCCCGGCTCCATTTGTTCCTAGAAGACCAAAGATATCCCCCGGTTTGATGATAAAACTTAAATGATCGACAGCGACTAAGTCACCATAAAGCATTCTTGCATTTCTTACTTCAAGCATGCTAAAACCTTCTTTCGTGCGTAACAAATATAAGATTGGGTGTTATTTATGATAACGCATATTTTGAATACCTCATATAACTATTATATCACTCAATTATTTTTATTGCAATATATATTATTATTTATTATTATTAAATATTGTTTTTGCCTTTATCATACATGCAAATAAATTAAAAATCATGACACAATTTTGCTGTGCATCATGATTATTACATTATTTAAATTTATTTTTGCTTTCCTTAGATATCATTTCAATGAATTGCTCTAAGGGTACAGTAATCTGACTTTGAGAATTATAAGCTCTATACGTTACTAATCCCTCATCTTTTTCTTTATCGCCTAATACTAATGAATATGGTATCTTCAAGGTTTGAACCTCTCTAATCTTGTAACCGAGTTTTTCCTCTCTCAAATCGCTTTCAACTCTGAATCCCATTACCTTGAGGGTTTCGTGAACATCGATCACATATTGATGATGATGTTCAACATTGACGGGTAACACTTTGACCTGTACTGGAGCAAGCCAGAAAGGAAAAGCCCCTTTATACTCTTCAATCAAATATGCAACAAATCTTTCCATTGTTGAAACGATGCCACGGTGAATAACAACAGGACGATAAATATTCTTACCATCTTCACCAACATAGGTCAATTCAAATCTTTCGGGAAGTAGAAAATCAAGTTGAATGGTTGATAAAGTTTCAGAATTACCAAGTGCAGTTTTCACTTGGACATCTAACTTTGGGCCATAAAATGCAGCTTCACCAATGGCTTCAAAATAATCCAATTCCAATTCATCCATAGCTTCTTTAAGCATTTTTTCAGCTTTATCCCACATAGCATCATCGGGAAAATACTTCTCGGTATCTTTTGGATCACGATAACTTACTCTAAAAGTATAGTCTGTAATATTAAAATCTTTGTAAACAGCTAATAACAATGCCATCGTTCTTTTGAATTCATCCTTAATCTGATCTGGACGAACGAAAATATGAGCATCGTTTAAGGTCATTTCTCTAACACGTTGAAGTCCTGATAAAGCACCACTCTTTTCATAGCGATGCATCATGCCTAATTCAGCAATACGAAGAGGCAATTCACGATAGCTATGTACGTCATTTTTATACATCAGCATATGATGAGGACAATTCATTGGTCGCAAGACCAATAGCTCACCATCGCCCATATCCATGGGTGGAAACATATTGTCATGATAGTGATCCCAATGACCAGAGGTTTTATAGAGTTCGACGTTGGCCATGATTGGGGTGTAGACATGCATATAGCCTAAACTGAGTTCAACATCTGTAATATAACGCTCAATAACACGTCTAATGGTTGCTCCCTTAGGTAACCAAAATGGCAAACCAGCGCCTGCTTCTTTGCTTAACATAAATAGATCAAGTTCTTTACCAATTTTACGATGATCTCTTAATTTTCTTTCTTCAAGTAACAACAAATGAGTATCTAAGTCCTTTTTATTTAAGAAGCTTGTTCCATAAATGCGAACGAGCATTTTATTATTGGAATCACCACGCCAATAAGCTCCAGCAAGAGTCAATAACTTGAAGTTTTTAATTATTTTTGTGCTTAAAACATGTCCTCCACGGCATAAATCGGTAAAATCTCCCTGTGTATAAACAGTTAGTCCAGCATCCTTATGCTCATCAATTAATTCCAATTTATAGGAATCGTTTGCAAAAATCTTTTGTGCTTCTGCATAACTAACTTCTCTTCTTATTATCTTTAGGTCTGCTTCAGATAGCTTGAGCATCTCGTTTTCAATGGCTTGCAAATCTTCATCATTGATTTTGGCATCACCGAAGTCGACATCATAATAAAACCCTTCTTCAATGGCAGGACCTACACCAAAAGCCACACCTGGATATCGATGTGTGATCGCTTGTGCCATGAGGTGTGCTGTACTGTGGTTGAGAACATCTAGTACCCTCGGATCTTTATCGGTAAGCAATTCTAAAATGCCATCCTCATTGAGCTGTCTTGACAATTCAACATAATCTTGATTAAAAACAGCAGCAATCGCTTTTTTTGCCATACTCATTGAAATGCCTTCGGCTATTTCTAATGACGAAATACCTTTTTGAAACGCTTTAACGCTTCCATCTGGAAATGTAATGTTTATCATATCTTTCTCTCCTTTTAAATAGAAAAGTCCTTAGAAAACTCTAAGGACGAAATATCGCGGTACCACCTTAGTTCTAGCAATGCTAGCACTTAGCCTATGGATAACGGCATGACCCGAACTATTTTTGATAGTCAACTCTGAGGGAGTAATTCAAATCAGTCGCAGCTTTCACCATTCTGCGTCGCTAGGTTTGATTTAAACCGTATCCTCTTCTTCGTGTTACTTACATTATAACACTTGTTTTTTAAAATTCAAGCACAATTACCCTTTGTATTGATCTTGAGTTAATTTTACATAAGTCATGAGATCCTTGAGTCTTTGAATAAGTCGTACTGCCTTGACTCTATTCATTTCATCTTTATTAACTGTGAGTGCCTCAACGAGCTGAACATACTCAAAATTAGATGTCATGAAGACAGGAAGCTGTGCAGATAAGCGGTATTGCATGACGGGTACTAAAATTTCATCTCTAAACCAAGACGACATATTTTCTCCGCCCATGTCATCCATCATCAAGACATCAGCCTGTTTTAGCTGATTGATACGTTGTTCTAAATTACCTTCATTCATGCCCTGTCTAATGCTTCTAACAAGGTCAGGCATGTAAACAAATAGAACTGAGATATTCTTTTCAGCTAGAGTTTGCGCAATGGCAGATAAAAGATAGCTCTTACCAGTTGAATATTTACCGTAAATATATAAACCTTTGACATACTTGTCCTTTCGATAATTTTCAATGAAATCAGCAGAAAGCTTATATGCTTTCTCGCGTTCTTCGTTATAAACCTCAAAGCTTGAAAGACTAGCGTCTTGAATATAGACTTCGCTGTCATAAAACTTAAGATGTTCTTTTATCTTTTGTCTTCGCAATTCTTCTGCCTTCTCTTTTGTTGGACGATAGACAATTTCAATATAAGGATCCGTTCTAAGAACTGGCTGATAGCCATCCTTAACCATGTGCTGATCGCGATCCAAAAGGTATTGATATACTTTGTATATATCAATATCTAGTAAACTTAGATTTTGTGTCTCAGGATCTTTGGAAACGATTTTTCTCATTTCGTCTAATGTCATCTTTTATCCCTCCATTTTTGCTAGGTCTTTAATATAGTCGTCCATCCAGTCAGGTTCGGAGACTTTTTGAACCTTTTTCTTTTGTTCATATTGAGTTTCAAGATTGGTTGAGTGATTGATAGCATCTTCTGTAGTCTGTACACCCTTGTTTAACCAATCGTGTAATACAGTTTCCATATAATTGATATTCGGTAATATGCCATCTTTATGTTTTAGGACCAACATGAGGATAACATTGATAATGCCAGGTTCAACTGCATTTCTTTCTAGTAGTAATGATGCAGTGGATAGGGCAATGCCTTGTTGATCGGTTTTGGCATATTTTTGAATGATAACTTGAGGTGCTACTTGATCAATTAGGTTTGTTACTGGAATATCTTTTTGTTTAATAGTTAATAGTTGATGTTTTTGTTCATAATGCTGTTTAGCTTTCATGTTGAGCTGTGCAAAATTGATATTTTGTCTAGATTTCGCAGCTTGTTCATATATTGATACCATATCAGCTACATCATACTGATAGACAAATGCAATCTTGTTGACCTGTTCTTTGAATTTTTCATTGAGCAGTTGTGAGTTTTTCAGACGTTCTGGTAAATGTTCAACGAAAGCTTCATAATTGAATTGATAATTGATATGGCTACCACCGTTTTGTGTTCTTCCCTGCAGGGCATGAGGAATATTGAGTAAGTTCAAACTCTTAAATTCATAGAGTGAATCGAATGATTTCGTTATGTTTTCAAATCCCTCTTGGTCTGGGATATTTATCTTAAAAAGTGAAGTTAGAAGATTCATGTTTTTTTCGCCAATTTCACTTTGAAGGTATGTTCCAAACACGGTATCCAATAAGAATTGTTTCGCTGTTAAGGGTGCTTTCATGAAGTATAGATACTGATCATCTTTTTGAAAAACGGTCAAGAGATTCAGTGCTTCGAGCTTATTTCTTATTACTAAAAATTCCAATTGCTTAAGATTCAACAAATCAAACAATTCGGTATGCGTATATTCGCCACGATTTGTTTTATTAGTGAGTTGATAAAAAGTTGTATATAGCGCTTGGCCCTCTAGGCCCATCAAGGGTTGATAGAGCAGAGCAAGAACCTTGAAATCTGCTGCACTCAAATCAGAATGACTTTGTATACTAAATGTACTACTGTTTTTCATATTCGATACCCCTTAAGAATGCATCAATTTGTTGATAAAGGTCTTCTTTTGATTGATTGTTATTGAGTATGATGTCGGCATGCTTGATCTTTTCTTCAAGCAATAGCTGTGAATGTATACGAGCCAGTGCCTCTGATCTTATGCTTCCATCGCGCATCATCAATCTTTGAATTTGTGTTTCTAAGTCTACATAGACAACCAAAATATAGTCACATAGTTCCTGATATCCCACTTCAATCAACAATGGCATATCAATAATGATGTATTTTTGATTTGCATATGTGTTTTTAAGGTTTTCGATGATTTGAAACACATAGGGATGAATCATGTGATTGAGTGCTTCTCGTTTGGTTGGATCGTGAAAAATGAGATGACTCAATTTTTTTCTATCCTCATAAGTACGGATGGAGAATCCGAAAAACGATTCAACCTGAGTAATCATCTCTTCATTGGATTCCCATAGATTCTTGACAATTAGATCACTGTCAATCACTGGAATATTCAATTGTTCAAAGTACCTGGAAGCTGTAGTTTTACCGCTTGCAATTCCTCCAGTTAGACCAATAATGATTGGATTAGTGCTGACATTTTGGACAGACATAGGTTCCCCGTCCTCCGACTTTCATTTTGATGATTTCAGTTCCACACATAGGGCATTGTTCGCCTTTTTTCATATGGACATTTAATTCGTTTTGAAACCGACCATGTACACCTAGACTTGATGTATAAGATCGAATGGTCGTTCCACCAAGTTCTATGGCTTTATCAAAGACCTTCATTGCTGATTCAATAATCAACTTGGCTTCCAAAATCGTTATGGAAGATGCAATTCTTGTTGGGTGAACCTTGCTTAAAAACAGGGTTTCATCAACATATATATTACCAAGTCCAGCAATGATATGTTGATTGAGCAATGCTTGCTTGATGTTGAGGCTTCTTTTGTGTATTGACCCATAAAAATCGTTAATATCGAGATCCTTGGGTTCTTTTGCTAAGGCGTCAAGTGGATACTGATTAAGATAGGTGTCAATATCTAGCAAGGTAATGGTTCCAAATTTTCGTACATCGTGATACCTTAAGTTTCTTCCACTTTTGAAGTAAAAGACGATATGCTCATGTTTGTCTATTGGTTCATTTGTTTTAATATAAAATTTACCTTCCATTCTTAGATGAATAAGCATTGCAAAATCATCAAGAATGAATATTAAATATTTCCCCATTCGATCAATTCTATGAATGGTTTGATTGGTGATATGGCCCATAAACCAGATAATATCATTGGTGATGATTTTTGGATAATAATCATCAACACCGATAATGAGTTCGTTCGTTATTTCTTTTTCTAGGGTAGCCCTTACGGTTTCTACTTCTGGAAGTTCAGGCATAGATTTCACCTCTATTTAAGATCGTACCAGGTTTTTCCAATATCGCATGATGTCTCAAGATCAACCTTGAGTTTGCTCGCTTGTCCCATCATTAGTGGAACAATCTTTTGCATTTCTTCCAATTCAGATGATGGTACTTCGAGTATGAGCTCATCATGAACCTGTAAAAGAAGTTTGGATTGTTTTTTATGTTTCTTTAAATACTGATATAAATCAACCATAGCTTTTTTAAGTATATCTGCCGCACTGCCTTGAATAGGAGCATTAAGTGCTGTTCTTTCGCCAAAAGCTCTTTGCATAAAGACTGGTGATTTCAGTTCAGGGATATATCTTCTACGTTTCATGATGGTTTCAACATAATCGTGTTCTTTAGCAAAAAGGACGATATTTTCCATATAATCTTTGATTTCAGGGTAAATAGCCAAATATTGATCGATAAAAGATTGTGCTTGTTTGGGTGTAACGTGAATATCTTCGCTCAAACTCCAAGCACCAATGCCGTATATGATTCCAAAATTGACTGCCTTAGCTGCTCTTCTTTGTTCTGAAGTCACTTCAGACACATGGAAAACATCTTGTGCTGTTTTTGTATGAATATCCTGATGCTGATTGAAGGCTTCAATTAATGACTTGACGTTTGCCATATCAGCTAGCACACGTAATTCAATTTGTGAATAGTCAGCACCAAGTAAATAATTGTCTTTTGTTGCTAAAAATAATTTTCTGATCTTTCTGCCTTCTTCAGTACGAATCGGTATATTTTGAAGATTGGGATCAAGTGAAGACAAGCGACCGGTTGTTGTCAATGCCTGCATGTAGATGGTATGAACCTTGCCATCTTCAAATAGATTTTGTTTGACACCGACGATATAGGTCGAGTGAAGTTTTGTCAATTGGCGATATTCCATGATCTGATCGATGATAGGATGTTTGCCTTGTAGTAGTGTGAGGACTTCTACGTTGGTAGAATATCCAGTTTTTGTTTTCTTGCCATAAGGGAGTTCCAATTTTTCAAATAGAATTTCACCCAGTTGTTTCGGACTAGATACATTAAATTCTATCCCTGCTAGATCATGAATTTTCTGTTCGATTGATTTGATGCGAGAAGATAAATCTTTATCTTGTATTTCAAGCTCATTTTGATCAACAAATAGACCGGTATACTCCATTTCAGCCAATACTTCAGACAGTGGAATTTCTAAATCGATAAGTAGATGCGTCTGCTCTTGAGTTTTCAACTGTTCTAATAATGGTGTTCTAAGTTCAAAAATAGCCTTTGCCTTACTAACAATATGATGTTCATAAATATCTTTTTCAGGCAATCCCTTTTTTGCACCTTTTCCATAAACGACATCATCATACAAGATATCTTCATAATTAAACGCAGATACAATGCGCTTAAACTCTTCTTTTCCCAAATGCGAGTTGATTAGATACGCTGCTAGCAACAGATCAAATGTCACATCATTAATATTCAAATGATTCCAAAGTAAATATACTTTTACTGCTTTATAGTCATAAATGAATTTGGAAATGGTCTCATCGGCTAAATACATTTGGAAATTGATTGAGGTTAATGCGAATTCTGGAGATAGAAAATAGTGCTTCTTCCCATCTGAAATTCCTACTCCCCATAAATCAGCTTTATGATAGTTATAATCACTTAGTTCAAAGTGAAGTGCCAAATTGGGCTTCAGGATTTTTCCTAATTGATGCTCATCTTTTATCGTCTGATAAATCCAATCTTCACGCTGAGTTGTTGGGGTTTCCATTTTTTTGACGAAAACGTGCAAGTCATAGGATTGAAAAAAAGATCTCAGCTTATCAGTTTTAACCTGATTTCTAACTAGCTCGTCAACCATGCAATCGATATCAGCATCAATTTCAATAGTAACCAGTTCTTTGCTCATCTTGGCAAGATGTTCAAATTCTCTAATATTTTCGCCTAGTTTGCCTTTGATTTCGTCCTTATGCAAATAGAGGGTTTCTAAATTTTGGTATTGCTGCAACAATTTGATTGCTGTTTTTTCACCAACTCCTGGAACACCAGGAATATTATCTGAAGAATCACCCATTAAAGATTTAAGATCAATCATTTGTTCGTGAGTTAATTGATAGGTATCAAATAACGTTTTAGGATCAAAGCGATGAACCTCTTTCATACCGGATTTAAGTAAATTGACTGTAATATTTTGATCAACAAGCTGAAGTAAATCGCGATCACTTGAAAAAATCTCAACTTGATATCCTTTTTGGCTTGCTCTTTTTGCTAAGGTACCAATGATGTCATCTGCTTCGTAACCTGCTTTGCTATATAACTTGACTCCATTTAAAGAGATGTAATCATAGATCAAAGGTATTTGCATAAGGAGCTCTTCAGGCATTTTTACTCTGCCTGCCTTATATCCCTCATAAGCGATATGTCTTTTTGTTGGTTCTTTTGTGTCAAAAGCAACGAGTGCATGTGTTATTTCATCGGTAATTATCTTTTCAAACATTCCTACAAATGCAAAAAGCGCATTGGTATAAACACCCTGTCCTGTTTGCATCAGTTTCGCCCCTGGATATGCAGTTGCATAATAGGCTCTAAACATAATGGAGTTTCCGTCAATCAAGATTAATTTTTGCATTAAAGTCTCCCCTTTTCCTCATTTTATCATAGATACAATTATTACTTTTCCACAAGTTTTGTGGGAAAAAAAAGGATCATCGTATCCGAAATTGACCCTTTCCTTTACCTTTTCCTTTTTTGGTTTTTGCCGGTTGCATCATGCGTGATGGATTTTTAGATAAGCCTTCAAGTTCACTTTCTTCCATACTCATCATTTTCTTCATCATTTTCTTTTGAGTCTCCAGCGCTTGTCTTAGTCTGTTTAAGTCTGCGACTCTCATACCAGAACCCTTTGCAACTCTTTCTCTACGCCTCGAACTCATATCAATGAGTTTAGGATCTTTTCTTTCTGACTCAGTCATACTGTGAATGAGAACACCCATTTGTTCGAATTGTTTATCATCAACCTGCGAAACTGCATTTTTGAGCTGTCCCATACCGGGCATAAATCCCAATATCTTACTCACAGATCCCATCCTTTTAATCATCTTGAATTGTTTCAGTAGATCATTATAATTAAAGGTGTCAGACATTAGTTTTTCCATCATGCCTTTTGCTTCATCCTCATCAATGGATTCAGTGGCTTTTTCGATGAGGGTGAGCACATCGCCCATACCTAAAATACGAGATGCCATACGCTCTGGATGAAAGACTTCAAAGGTATCAATCTTTTCTCCATTCGATGCAAACTTAATTGGAATTCCCGATATTTCCTTGATTGATAATGCAGCTCCACCTCTGGTATCACCATCAAGTTTTGTTAAAATTGCACCAGTAGCATTCAACTGTTCATGGAAACTTTTACAAATATTTGCTGCATCCTGGCCAGTCATTGCATCAACGGTCAGTAAGATTTCACTAGGCTTGGCAATCGCTTTGATGTCAATGAGTTCCTGCATCATTTTTTCATCAATATGCAAACGACCTGCAGTATCAATGATGACAACATCATACCCATTCTGCTTCGCGTATTCGAGACCATCTTTAACAATTGTTTTTGCGTCAATAAGGCCTTTTTCGAAAACTTCAACTCCAATTTGTTTCCCAATAATTTTGAGTTGCTCAATCGCTGCAGGACGATAAACGTCAGCAGCAATGAACACGACTTTTTTATTTTCATTTTTTCTGATGTATACGCCTAACTTACCAATCGCGGTAGTCTTACCAGATCCTTGCAATCCAATGGTCATGATGGTTGTCAGACCATTCATATTGTAGCGTATGCCTTCAGCATCTTGCCCCATCACGCGCTTTAATTCGTCATGAACTATCTTAATAACCTGCTGTCCAGGATTGAGTCCTTTTAAGATCTTCTCACCAATCGCTTGCTCCTTAATGTTTGCAATAAAGCTTTTAACAACCTTAAAATTTACATCAGCTTCAAGTAAAGAAAGACGCACTTCACGCATCATTTCATCGATATCATTTTCGGTTAAAAAGCCCTTGCCGGTCAAACGGCGCATTGCCATTTGTAAGCGTGAGCTTAAACTGTTTTCAGCCATTATTCGTCCAACTTTCTAATCGTCTTTAATAAGGTTAAATCCTTTTTATCGATTGCTTCATCAATCAGTTTCATTCGCTTGTCATGTTTTTCTAATAGTTTGAGTTTTTCTTCATAATAAATCAAGTGTTCCTCAACTTTTTTTAAATTATCAAAAACTGCATTTCTGCTCACATGATAGAGCTCAGCAATTTCCTGCAAAGAATAATCTTCTCTATAATAATGCTCAAAATAGAGAATTTGCTTTTCTGTAAGTAAAGCTCCATATAGATCGAAGAGTTGATTTAATTGTTCTTTTTTATCTAAGCTTTCCATATATCTCCTTAAAAGAAATCCTTAAATAATCCATATATATATTGTTCAATATCAAACATGACCAGATCATCAATTTTTTCTCCAAGTCCAACATATTTGATAGGTAGATTATACAGGTGTCTTATTGCTAAGACGATACCACCTTTTGCTGTTCCATCTAGTTTGGTTAAGATAATTCCACTTACATCAGTGGCTTCCTTAAAAACCTCAGCCTGGCGCATGCCATTTTGACCCGTTGTAGCATCGATGACGAGTAGTGTTTCCTGGGGTGCATTAGGCAGTGTCTTTTGAATCACACGCTTCATTTTAGCCAGTTCAGCCATGAGATTGACCTTTGTTTGAAGTCTACCAGCGGTGTCACATAAAACGACATCATACTTTTCAGTTCTAGCTACTTCCAATGCATCATAGATAACGCTTGAAGGATCGGATCCTGTTTCTTTTCTAAAAACAAAAGTATGACTTCTTTTTCCCCATTCGACCAATTGATCAATGGCTCCTGCTCTAAATGTATCGCCTGCAACCATCATGACTTTCTTGCCGTCATCTTTTAATTGTTTTGCAAGTTTACCAATGGTTGTTGTTTTTCCAACACCGTTGACTCCCACAAATAAATAAACATTGACTTCATTTTCATCGTAGTTCAAATCGGTTTGTACCAATTCGCCTTTAAGGTAAATTTCAAACATTTTATCGACAATGATTTCAGCAAGATCTTTTGGGTCGCTGATTTTTTTATTTTCGACTTCTTGTCTAAGTTGACTAATAAAGTAAATGACTGTATCAATACCAATATCAGCTTGAATGAAAATATCCTCAAGAGAATCAAAAAGCTCATCATCAATCTGTGTTGATGCATCTAAGATTGCTTTTAGATTACCTAAGTTTTCCTTAGTTTTATGTAAACCTAATTGATATCTTTCATTCTTAGGTTTTTTGCCAAACAATTTCTTAAACAATCCCATATTCTTCTCCTAATTCTTTGACTATTATACCATATGAAAAACAAAACCGAAAGACTATTCTTTCGGCAATTTTTTGACAAACGATAGCAAATCATCAAAGTTTAGATGCTGACTCATTTCTTCAACATACTCGAGATAAACAATTTTTCTGTGTTCATCTAGAACAAAGACGCTTCTAGCTTGAAGTCTAAGCTCTTTGATATTTGTACCATATTTCTTAGCAAAATCCAAATCTAGGTAATCACTTAATGTGATCACATTCTCTAGTCCTGAATTTCCACACCATCTCGCTTGCGCAAAAGGTAAGTCATTGCTGATAGTGAGTATAGTAACATCTTTTCTCTCTGATAGTTCAATATTGACGGTTCTTGCTTGTCTGTCACATACGGATGTATCCAATGAAGGAACAACATTCAAGATAACGTATCTTGCCTTATAGTCAGATAAACGTCTTTCTTCATTATTGTTGTTGAGTACTTTGAAGTTTGGTGCTTGATCACCTATATGTTTTTCTTCACCAAACAATGTTATGGGTTTCCCTTTAAATGTTTTCATTTTTTCTTCCTTTTAGTTTATTCAAGAACATTATATCATATTCAAAATGGTTATTATAACAAAGCAATCCCCTGAAACTCAGGGGATCAATTAAGGGGATTTTGTGTACTACTGTACACCAAAATAGGGGATAAGTAACATCTTTTATTAGATGCAGCATCATATTATCACTTTTATTTTAAATTGCAAAGTGAATGATCATCCAGCCTATTAAGCGGATACAATATTGTGAAAATTACCTATTTTTTTACATATTTACACTTAGGAAAGCCACTACAGGCAATAAACTCGCCATATTTGCTCGTTCGAACAACCAACGGCTTCCCGCATTTTGGGCAGATTTCATTAGTCATCTTCGGTCCGATCTTTTTCATTTCTTTTTGAGCAATTTCTACCAAAGGGACAAAACTATGATAAAATCTTGAAACCAAATGTAACCCACTTTGTTTGCCTTCAGCTATCTCATCTAAGACGGTTTCCATACGTGAAGTATATTCAATATCGATGACTTTAGAAAAGAAGAGATCCAGTTGTTCAGTTGTTAATTTCCCTTGATCAGTTGGCTTAAATCTTTTTTCAACTAGATTGACATAATCTCTACTCTTTAATGTTTGAATGATTTGTGCATAAGTGGATGGTCTACCGATGCCAAGTGCTTCCATCTCTTTAATTAAGGTTGCTTCGCTAAATCTGGATTTTGGAGTTGTTACCTTCTCAATTGAAATTACTTCTTTTGCTTGTAATTCCTGATTGAGAACCAGATGTGGCAAATGCTTGTCTTTGTTTTTGGCTTCAGAGTATGCCTTGAGATGACCATCAAACCTTTCAACACTACCTTCAGCTATATAACTGTGTGTATGTGATTCTAAAGATATCTTGGTCATATCAAATATTGCTGGAGCCATTAGACTTGCAATTGCTCTTTGATATATTCGTTTATATAAACGATATTCATCTCTAGATAAATATTGTTCTATGCTTTCTGGTGTGCGATCAATACTAGTTGGTCTAACACCTTCATGTGCGTCTTGAGCATTCTTTTTTGTTGTCACATAGTACTTGCCTAAATAAGTCTTTCCATATGTGTTTTCTATATAATGATGGGCTTGATGAATGAATGGTTCAGAAAGTCTTGTTGAATCGGTTCTCATGTAGGTGATTAAACCAATGAGTTCTCCCTTGATTTCTTTACCTTCATATAGAGCTTGTGCAACCATCATCGTTCTGCTTGCACTCATAGAAAGATTAGATATGGCATCTTGTTGCAAGGTTGAAGTGATAAATGCTGGGTTAGGACTACGTTTGGATTCTTTAACCTGTATGTCTGTGACGATAAATGGATTTTGTGATTCTTTGACAATGAGAGCTGCATCATCCTTTGACAATCTCTTTTTTTGAGGAATGATGTAATCTGCTTTCATGTGGTGAAAAGAAGCCACAATCTCATAATAAGTCTCTGGTATGAATGCTTCGATTTCCTTTTCAAGGTCAACAATCAATTTGAGTGCGACACTTTGAACACGTCCTGCTGATTTTGATTTGATTTTATTTTGCAATAGCTTGGATAACTTAAACCCGATGATACGGTCAAGAACACGTCTAGCCTCTTGAGAAAACACGAGATGCTGATCAATAGGTCTTGGATGATTCAATGCTTCAAGTATCGCAGGTTTGGTGATCTCTCTAAAAACGATACGATTGTTTGCCTTTGGATCCAATTTTAATATCTCGGCTAAATGCCAACCAATGGCTTCTCCTTCTCTATCAGGGTCGGTGGCAATCAAAACATCACGATTTTTACTCTTGCTAATAAGATCCTTAACGAGCGATGCTTTTGCAGGAATAATTTTATAGATGGGCAAAAAATCATTTTCAATATCAAGACCAAGTCCATCTATTCCCGATGTAGCCAAATCGCGCACATGTCCCTTTGAAGATAAAACAAGCACATCGTTGCCAACGTAACTAGCGATTGTTTTTGATTTAGATGGCGACTCAACGATGATTAATTTTTTATTCATGACAACTCTCCATTTCATATCTATTATAGTGTCTTAATTCCGATTGTCAAGTTAAAAATACAAGTGATTTTATATATATATTTAAATAATATATATCTTTTTTGTTCACTTTATAGTATCTGGAAAATCACATATTTGCTTGAAAATAAAAAAAAGAAGCGTTCACTTCTTCTTTAAAATGGATTTGATTGGTTCATACGATTTTCTATGAATAGGAGTTGGGCCATATTGATAAATAGCATCTAGATGTTCTTTGGTTCCATACCCCTTATGCTGTTTAAAGTTATATTGTGGAAAGAGTTTATCCATTTCAATCATATAAGCATCTCTAGTTGTTTTTGCAATAATTGATGCTGCAGCAATACTCACACTTTTCTCATCACCTTTAATGATGCTTTTCATCGGAATGTCGATTTCCATCGGCATTGCATCAACTAGTAAGAATTCAGGTCTAATTTTCAATTGTTCAATTGCAGAAAGCATCGCTTCTCTGCTCGCTCTATAGATATTGATCTGATCTATTTCTTCAACCGATGAAATACCTATACCGATTGCCAGAGCATTCGCTTTGATTTCTTCTAGTGCTAACATTCTTTGTTTTTCACTTAGTTTTTTGGAATCGTCAACATATTTTAGGATTGCTCCCTTTTTTAAGATGACTGCAGCAGCAATCACAGGTCCTGCAAGTGGACCTCTTCCAGCTTCATCAACTCCGGCAATATAGGTTACGCCTTCCTTATAAAGCTCATTTTCAAATATGTACATGTTAGAGTCGGTCAAAAGAAAGACCTCCAAGTTGTTTATTTCTAATATCGGTTAGTACAATACTATAGACGCGTTGGTAATCAATTTCTGCCCCCTTGAGTAAAGCACCTCTTTGTTTGCCGATGATATCAAGCATTTCAACTAAATCAGTTTCATCTTGAATGTTATAGCGATCAGATAGCCGTTGAGGATAATACGCTTTTAAGAATTTTAAGGCATACTGAACAACTTCGTCTTCAGGTAAGATTTTATCTTTGATTGCTCCGGTGATCGCAAGATGATAGCCAACCTTGGGATCTTCAAACTTAGGCCAGAGTACACCAGGTGTGTCGAGCAATTCAAAATCATCGCTTAATTTGATCCATTGTTGTGCTTTAGTTACACCGGGTGTATTTCCGGTACGTGTTGCACTTGATTTCGATAATTGATTAATCAATGTTGATTTTCCTACATTAGGAATACCCAAAATCATGGTACGAATTGGACGGTCCTTCAATCCCTTTTGTCGATTGCGTTCTATCCGTTCTATTAATACTTTTTGAGCGTGCTCATGTATTTTTGAAACGTTTTTTCCGGATTGCGCATCTATTTTAAGTGTGGCATACCCGAGATTTTCATAGTGTTTTATCCACTGACTGAGGATGATTTCATCAGCTAAATCCATTTTATTGAATATAATGAGTGTCGGCTTATGTTTGATGATCTTGAACAGTTCTGGATTCATGCTTGATGAAGGAAGTCTGGCATCAAGTAAAACAAGGACAATATCCATGAGATTGACTTTTTCTTTGATTTGTCTTAAGGATTTAAACATATGTCCGGGAAACCATTGAATTTGTTTCATCATTTCACGATACCCATTGGCCATAATCTAAAAATAACCTTACCTATGATATCATCTTCATACACCGCTCCAAATCCTCTGCTATCGAAAGATCCTGGATAGTCTCTTTCTCTATCCAGTATGGGATCGTATGCAGTATAACCATTGGCATTATCTCCAAAAGTAAGAAACATGCCATCTATCAATATACCATTGTCAAGTGAGACTTCTATGATTGCAATTTGATCGTCTTCAACGACATAAGGTTCGTCATACGGTGTGAAAATAATAACTCCATTGATCCGTACCACAGATTGATTGGGATCACTTTCGTCTTCAACAAAATCAACGAAATCGCCTGGAAGTCCAACAAGTCGTTTCACAAAGTAGATGCTGTCATGTGTAGCAATGATTCTACCATATTCATCTCTTTCTATATATTTATCAGCAGATACCAAAGGATACGCATCCTTTGTAATCTCAACAATGATGACATCGTTTCTCGTTGGAACATATTGAAAATGAGCAATGACGATTCGTTCACCTGGTTTTAAGGTTGGATACATCGAATATTGCTGAACATCAGAGGGTAAGATTGCAAATGAAAAAATCATAAATATCACCATCAGTGATATCGATAAAAAAGTGAGCCAATCCAAAATCTCGAATCGGTGTGAAGACCAAAATCCAAGCTTGACATCCTTTGCATGCTTAACTTGATGGATACTTAGAATAATTGAAAAGATCGAGAAAATAGCTGATACTGTCAGTCCAATCATTCCCCATTGCAAAGTGAGCTTCGTCACATGAGATGCATAAAGGACGACTGTGAGCATCATAAGAATAATCGTGAGTATTAATGTTTTGTAGGCTTTCTTTAATGTCATAAAATCATCCTTAATTTAGTTTATTCGTGACCTAAAATAGTTTTGAGTTCACTGATTGAAACAAGAACTTCTCTTGCTTTTGTTCCTTGACTTGGGGAAACCACTTGATATTCTTCAAGCATTTCAACAAGTTTTTGTGCACGGTTAAATCCAATCTCAAATTCCTTTTGAATGCTGTTAATTGAAGCATTGCCAGTTTGAACGACAAAATAGGCAACATCCTCAAATAATTCATCACTTGCGACTTCACGCATTCTTGCTTGCTGTTTCAAGGAATCATGCTCAAAAATATATTCAGTTTTATATTGTGATCTTATAAAATCTGTAACCGCATAAATTTCACTATCAGGTATATAAGCTCCCTGTAGACGATGTGCGCGGTCTGAACGCTTGAAAAGCATATCACCTTTGCCCAACAAAGATTCAGCTCCAGCACCGTCTAGAATTGTGGTAGAATCGACAAATGAAGCAACCTTAAAGGCAATACGTACTGGGATATTCGATTTGATTGTCCCTTTGACGACATCAGTCGTTGGTCTTTGAGTAGCAACCAGTAAATGAATACCTGCAGCTCTTGCTTTTTGAGTTAGTCTTTGAATGGAATCTTCAACATCGTGTGGTGCAGCCATCATCAAGTCAGCTAGTTCATCAATCACAATAACAATGTAAGGCATTTTGTCGGCATTAATTAGACCTCTTTTGACATTATCGTTATATGACCGAATGTCTCTGCTTCTGCTATTGGCAAAATTTTGATAACGTTGTTCCATTTCATTTACAGCCCAATTCAGTGCTGCTGCTGCCATTTTTGCATCTGTAATAACTGGTGTAACTAGATGTGGCAAGTCATTATATGGCGTCAGTTCAACCATTTTGGGATCGATTAAGATGAGTTTTAAGTCTTGTGGCTTATTCTTTAGCAACAAACTGACCAAAACGGTATTCACGCAAACACTCTTACCAGAGTTGGTTGCACCAGCTATCAAGCCATGTGGCATAGATTGAATATCCGCATAAATATTTTGTCCGTCGATATCAACTCCAAGTGCGACCTTGAGTGGGTGATCAAAATCATCCAAGAATTCCTTGGTGTCGACAACATTACCAAAAGCCACAATTTCAGGTTTTACATTGGGAACTTCAAGTCCAACATATGGTTTACCGGGAATTGGAGCTTCAATTCGTAAAGATTTAGAAGCCAGATTCATCATCAGATTATCTTGAATACCTAAGATGCGTTTAACGTTGATGCCTGGCTCAAGTGCGATTTCATATCTCGTGACCGTAGGTCCTTTGACACTACCGTTGACTTCACCTTCAATGCCAAATTGCTGAAGGGTAGCATTAATCACATCTATTTGATCCAAAAGCCATTGAGGCTTTGCATTCAGATCTCTATCCTTTTTACTGAATAGCTTAACCGATGGAAATTGATAAACGGGCTCTACTTTTGGCGTATAAATTGCATCGGATGCTAAATAATTAAGATCTTCTTCTCCTGATGTTGATCCAAAATCAGATGTCAATATGTCTTTAATTTGCATAGGTTCTTTTCTGCGATATGTATCAACAAATGGTTCTCTTTCAGGTTGCTTTTCTTCCATTACAGGTTCGACCTGTGCAACTCTTTTATTTTGAGGTATTGTTAAAAATGGTATGGGTTCCTTATGGTGTGTTTCATGGTAGTTTTTAGATATGGGTGCCATGATTTTTCTTTCTTTTACTTCTTCTTTATCTTTTTCATCGGTAGGGACATAACTGGATTCACCAAAGTACTCAGTCCGTGTTTTGTTGCTGATTATATTGGTAAACTCATAATATTTATTACCATACTTGCGTTTAGCTTCTTCTTCACTCAGTTTTGTTTTCGTTCTAAAAGCATCAAAACGACGTGTCGTGTCTCCGGTGTTTTTGACAGTAAACGGAACCGTGACAACATCTTTGACACTTCTGCCGAAAATAGGCGAAACAAAATGCGATTTCTTATAGACGCTTCTTACCCGAATACCCTCAATTTTTGCAAACTGAAAAATCAAAAATGGAGGCTTTTCAATATTGAGTTGTGGTGCTTCTTTTTGTTTTCTCATACTTCTTCACCTGCATCCTTTAAATCCTTATTCAATTCATCATAAATTGCATCAACACCTGTATCGATTGTCTTTTCAACATCAAATACTTTCTTGCTATAAATCTTATATGTTTCTTCGCCAGTGATTGCAATCAATGTCATGCCGATTCGGACCATAACTTTGTTGACTGCAACTTCTTTGGTTAACTTGCGAAACCAGTAAACAGGATTAACCGCGTTTATAATAGCAACTGTTGTTTTAGCTACATTGCCATACTTTTTTGCAGTTTTCACCACTGCACTGTTTTCAATTTTGGTTTTTGTATCATTCATTTCAACAATTTTCGTCAGCGTCAACCCTCTCGTTAATCTGAGGATTCTACCGTTTAATAACTGTTCAAGCCGATTAGTTACATAATGATTGAGTTTTAATGTTTCATCGATAGTAAGTTCGAGATAGGGATACTTTGACTTTGGGTAAAACTTTTTAGCGATGTCAACCGAAAGTTCTTTCGTGATTTCTAATAAATATTTAGGAAATCCAACCGCATTTCTTGTTTCTTTATTTTTGAATAGTTTTTGAGCATCTTTGATAAGCCATTTGATTTCTTCTTCATCAATATCTTGCTCATCAACACCTCTTAATTTGAGTCCTTTGTTCATACTTTTTAATACTGCATATAAGTAAATCAGGAGCAACAACAAAAAACCAAGGCTTATTCCAAGAATAAAGCTGATGAATGAGCTGTAATCAAATCGAATGGGTCCTATTGATAGGAAAACGTACATAATCGATTTCCTCCTTATAGAATATTATATCATGGTTAATAAATAACTTAAAGAAGGTTTGATTATCAAATAATCATGCAAAGAAAAAGAGCAGTGTGTTCTGCTCTATATTTTGAAAATGACTTAAGAGATGTCTACATCATTATAGAAGGTATAGATATACATTTGAATCATTGCTTGTCCATCGACAGTATATGTCACATTAATGTGCTCAATATAATAGAGTCGATCTTGATCAAAAAGGTTATCCATAAACTCCAAAATTAAATTTGGATCTTCAATCATCATGGATAATGAAATTTTAGTAAACATAACGGTATCGGGCAATACTTCATCAAATGGTGATTCTGCAGATTCTTCGAAGGTTAGGGAATAACCAGTAGCTAGGGCTAGGCCAGAGAGATTTCTGACAAATCCTATTTCATTAATGATGCCTAACTGATTATAACTATTGGGTAGATATTGTACAATTTGACTAATTTCATGATAGTTTTCAATCTGGTTAGTTTGTAGTAAATCATCAATTTGACTCTGTAACAAATCTTGTTGCACCTCTAGTTCTTCAAGCTTGTTCGTTTGAATTTCAACAATAGTATAATATCCAGCAATGACGACCATAAAGATCAGAACAATCATATATAAAATTTTTGCTTGATTGACCTTGCGACCAAATACATTTGTTTTACGCATATTGAATGGTCACCTCCATCAACAAACTAGAAATAAATCTTCTTTGAGGCTGAGCTGTCATCCAGTGTGTACTATCTGCTTCACCATTAAGACCATACGCTTCGTAAATAACAATTAAGTATTCATACAGCTCTGCTTCAGATGTCGCTGATATCAAAATGTTGATTTCGTTATCATTTGCATCAAATGAATAAGAAATGACTTCGAGACTACCATCAAGATGGCTCAGGAGATCCTCGAAATAGCCAGATGTTCTATCCACCTGATCAAAAAGATAATCATAGGAATTGCTGTAGTCTCTTTGAAGATCTGAATAGGTAGGTATTTCTGGTGTATCAGCCTGCAAGGCATCCAGTTGATTTTGAAGTATATTATTAATATTCGTCTGAATATTGATATCTTCACTCAATGTTAAAAACGGAATATAGATTAATGCAACTGCTGAAAAAATAGCGAATGATAAAACCATTAAATAGTTTGCATATTGATTGATTCTTTTGATGCGCTCTACAGATAAATTAAAAGGTTTTTCTTGATTCTTACTTTGAACTACACCTGCAGCATATGCCATGATGCAATTTTCAGTCAATTCATCATTAGCAATTCCAGTTTTCTTTGATTCGTAAACCACCAGATTGAGGTTTTCAAGTTCTGGTTTTAATTTACTTTTAAGATGCTTATTTGTCATATGATTGGAAAAGTTGAAAACTAGAATGTTAGAAATGCTGATTTCGCCTTTTTTAATATTGTATCTATAATAGTTTGATACACGTTCAATATAATTTTCTATCATATCGACATATTGTGTTGTTGTATCCTCATAATCTTCTATCATTCCAAAAACAGGAACGCCATTTTCTAAAACATGGATTGTAATCATGTTATTGAACACAGATACAATCATCGCTTGATCAAAGTGGTTTTGTGTCTCTGTTTCGTAAAGTCGGTATAAAACGGAGGGTGCTATATTGAAAGATACGGATTTCACACCCAATCGATCGAAAATATCATGATAGTCCTGTAGTAAATTTTCATCTGTTATGGCAACTACTACTGTAACCGTTAGCTCATCTTCAGTTTTAGTATAGTAAGATATGTTAGCTTCATCAAAAGGAAAGTGAATAGATTTACCGGTTTGATCATGCAAATAATTAAGTATGCTCTTCTTGAGAAGATTCTCTTTTTTGATGACAAGCTCACGAATTAATAAGTTTTGATCATGGATAACCATGTTGATACTCTTTGGTTTTATGTCATTTTGTTTAAAAAGAGTCTTTAGCTTAAGTAGAAGAGTCTCGGGTTCAACAATATACCCATTCTCAATAATATGTTTTTCAAGTTCAACAATCTTATTCACTGATAAATTATTCTTGCTTATTGAATGCTGGTAGATACCAATAGATTCATCAGTTATGAATATATTGGCTTCTCCTTTTCGAATCAACATGCTACATCACGCTCCTAATAGATTTAAGTACCAATTCATAAACATCGTTCCATAAAAATATGAAATCCAAACACCTGCAAAGATAAAAGGTATTAAAGCAATTTCCGCATTCGCCTTTTGTCTTCTAATGAGTCCAAATATTAAACCAAAAAGGGATGCGAGAAAAAGTGAAAGAATCCCCAATTGATAGGTTAAGCAAAATCCGATGAAAAGATATATTTTGACATCTCCACCGCCAAAAGCTTCCCTGTGATACATCTTCTTACCAATAAATGCGAACAAATAAAGAATTCCAAATAAAACTAGACTAGATAATCCGTATTCCAAAAAACTACCTTGAATAATTCGAATTGCAATGAGAGGGACAATGCCTATAATCCAGATGCGGTCGATGACTATCATATAAGCTCCATCGCTGATGGATTCAATCAAAAGCACTGAAATCATGATGAATGCCACAATTAACTCCAATTCGAATCCAATCATCAAATAAGCTGATACAAAGAGGGCACCACCCAATATTTCAATAATTAAATGAGAAATGGGTATGGGTTGCTTGCAGTTGTGACATTGACCTAAATTCACAAGATAACCAAAAATGGGTAGAATATCAATCCAACGCAATTGTTGATGGCATTGAAGACAATAACTTCTTCCTGAAATTGATTCTTTGTTAGGGACTCTAAGAGCAACTAACTGAAAAAAAGATGCAAGTAGAGATCCCAGGATGAAAATCAATATTGAATACACGAGGGTCATATATGCTTTTTTGCACTTAATCCGATGATTAAGTACATCTCCCATCTATCATTATACCTTTTTTTTTATGTTCTAACAATAGCCGTTTCAAGCGATAAATAAAAGAAAAGGAGGTAGCTGTCAAGTTACCTCCTTTGTATGCAAAAACTAGCTATTACGGTGTATCATATACCAATGTGCCATTGATATAAACATCTGCGAGTGTTGTTGCTCCAGCATCACTATAAAATGATACAACCCCGCCAACAACTTTTAAATAGATTATTGCGCTTTGATTAGCTCCAGTTTCGGTTAACGAATAAACATTATCTTTCAAATCTATATAGTCATTCGTTTCGAGACTCAATAATGTAAATACAGTTTCATCTTCTGCATATAGAATCGCTGCAGCTACAACTGTATCATATGTTGCTACTGCTGCATTTGCTCTTTGTCTTGCAATCAAACCACCTATAGTAGGTACTGCAATTGCTGCAATAATACCTAATATAACAATAACAGCTAATAATTCAACTAATGTAACACCTTTTTTATTTCTTAGAGTTTGAGTCATAATTTTCCTCCTATGATTTCCCTTATCTTAATATAATCATATCACAGCATTTTTATTTGTCAACAATCACCCTGTTTATTTAAGAGTTTCTTAAGATTTAAATTTGTCCACCTAATGATAGCATAGGCATCATGATTGCCAAGATCATCACACCGACTATAGCATAAACAATGATAAGCAGTATGGGTTGTATCGCATTTTTAATTTGTTCAACCCTTAATTCGGATATGCCATTATAATAAATAGATAGATTTTCCATGAGTTTGGGTATATCGCCAGTTCTTTCACCGGTAGCAATCATTTTCGACATGATAGGATCAATATAGGGACATTCAACAAATGCTTTTGAAAATGGTTTCCCATCTTCAATATAATTAATGGTTTTTGTCAGTAAATCGCGATATACTGTATTTTTTATAAAATTACGAATCGTATGCAATGCTTTAAGTGAATTAATGCCATTTGAAAGCATTTGCGATAATGAATTTGCAATCATAATCTGATTATTCATTTGAATTAAAGATCCCGTAATGGGAAATTTAAGCATCATGATTGTAAATGCATAATGAGCTGACTTTACATATTTATTCAATCCCCAAATTGATAGAATAATAAGGCCGAAGCCTCCGAAAATATAGAGAGCATAATTCGCTGTGAAATTACCAGCATCCAAGAAAAATTGAGTAATGCCTGGCAATTCTGCATCATCAAACGCTAAAAAGAGATCCGTGATATTAGGAAAAACAAAGATAAGCATACCTGCTGCAATGATCAGTGTTGCTATTAAATAAATGAGTGGCATGCGAATTGCACCTTTAATGTCATTGTTAATCTTGATTTGGCGTTCATAGTAGCTGGCCATCTTCAATACTGTTTTTGGCAAGTCACCTGAAATTTCACCCACTTCAATCATTTGAACCAAGAGACTGGGAAATTCCTTTGGTCTTTTAGACAATGCTTTTGAAAACGAGAATCCATTATAAACCTGTTGATAGAGTTCAAAATAGAGTTTACGATGCAATCTGTTATCCTGTTGTAAACTTAGAAGTTCTAAAGCCTGAACGATATTAACACCTGCATCCAATAAGGATCCAAGTTGTTTCAAAAAGAAAATGAGCTGTTTGGATTTGAGCATACTTCCAAATGAGATCTGATCAAGCTTTGAGACAATACTCTTATATTCCTTAATGGTTTTGACTTGATAGTTTTTTGTTTGCAAATACTTTATACACACATTTCGATTCAAGGCTTCAATTCGACCCCGAACGATTTTGCCATCAGCATTAACTGCCATATATTTAAAATTACGGAGATCCAATTGATATTCCTCCTATTCGTTAGCAACCTTCAAGACTTCTTCGAGAGTTGTAATACCATCTATAACTTTTTTTAAACCTGATTGCATAATAGTTCTCATGCCATCTTTTTGGGCTTGTTGCTCCAAATCATTCAGTCCTGCATTATCTGCAATCAACTTCTGCATACCTTTAGATATGGGTAATACTTCAAAGATACCAACACGACCCGCATAACCTTTATAGTTGCATGATGGGCAACCTTTTGCCCGTTTGACGTGTTCGACATGCAAATCATATTTTTTGAAAATTTCTGATTCAATTGCATTGGGTTTTTCATCATAGCTACATTCTGTACATAATCTTCTGACTAAACGTTGTGAAACTACACCACTTAATGATGAAGCTATCAAAAATGGCTCAATTTCCATATCTAATAAGCGTGTAATCGTCTTAATTGCATCATTGGTATGAATGGTTGATAAGACTAAATGGCCTGTCAAAGAAGCTCTAATCGAGATTTCTGCAGTTTCAACATCGCGAATTTCACCTATCATGATAATGTTTGGATCTTGTCTTAATATGGAACGAAGTGCTCGAGCAAATGTTAGGTTGACTTCAGGATGAACCTGTACTTGATTCACTCCAGGCATCTTGATTTCAACGGGATCCTCAACGGTTACGATATTGACATTGGGATTGTTAAGTTCATGTAGAAAAGCATAAAGTGTCGTTGTTTTACCTGAACCAGTAGGTCCGCTTACTAGGATGATACCATTGGGTTGAGCAATCATAGCTCTAACTTGTTTTTCTTCTTTTGCATCTAGACCAATTGCTGTAATTTTATTCATGGATCCGGATAAATCCAAAATGCGCATAACGACCTTTTCTCCACGAACTGTAGGTAATGTGGAAATACGCAAATCGATATTTTTCTGTTGAATTAAAGTTTGTATACGTCCATCTTGAGGAATTCTTGTTTCAGTGATGTCCATTCCGGACATAACTTTGATTCGACTGATCATCTGATTTAATATCTTATTGGGGAACTCGCGAACAATATCTAGTGCGCCATCGACGCGATATCTGACTAAAACCTTGTCATCCATGGGATCAATGTGAATATCGCTTGCGCGTTGAAATACTGCGGAAGTTAAAATCTGATTTACGAGCTTGACCATCGGTGTATCGTCTAAGTCATCGTCTTCTTCAACCACCTCTTCACTCATGATGCTTTGTTTAACTCCTAATGCTTCTAATGTTCTTGTGAATCCATAATATTTTTCAATTTGTGTTAAAATATCATTTTTTGGAGCTGAATATGCTTTTGGGCGATAGCCTGTCATCATTCTCAGTTCTTCAATGACAGCAAAATCTAAGGGATCATAGGTAGCAAATAAAATTCTATTGCCTTCAATACGTAATGGGATGATGACATTTCTGCGACAGAAGTTTTCATCCACAATGGTTAACACGTGTTCATCAATAGTGAAATTCGCAAGTGAGACACGTTGAACACCAGTTGAGTTTTCAAGAGCTTTTAAAATTTGCATTTCATTAGCTATTTCAAGGCGAACCAATGTTTCTCCAAGACGTTCATTTTTTTCTTTATGTTTTAAAGCATTACTCAATTGCTCTTGTGTAATAACTTTTTCTTGTAATAAAACGTCACCTATGCGTTTAAGTGCCATTTTAGATTCCCCCCTTTTCAACAATATTTTCATAATAGAAGGCATTGATTGGCAGTGTTTGTTCATCAAACAATCTAGATACTTCGCTAGATGCTCCCAATCTGGTTACAGTTCTTAAATAGAATGTCACTTGACCTACAACACCATCTTGAATTAATAGGTGATAAATGTATTCATCATCTGTTTCTGTAATGATGACCCCTGGAGTAAATTCATCAATATCCGGATTGTCAATATAGATGGTTTGAAATGGTATTTCAACTTGAAAAACTGCTGTCGTCTCATAAGTCGTAATCAAGGGATATCCAGTTAGAGTAAAGCTTAGTGTTGTGTCATTTACTTTTTCAATTAGAATATGATAATCAAAATCAAACCCATTGAAAAAGGATAAGTCAAAATCATTGATGCGGAGAATTCGAACATTTTGTCCACTCGATGCCCAAGCTGGAAGTGTATAGTTCTGTTCAAAAATATAACCGCTGAAATTTGTATTTAAAACAATGCCTTGAATACCGGATGCGATAATGCTCAGTTGCTCATTCGATAAATTGAGTTGTCCAATCTGATCGAGAATTGAAAACCGTTCATTCGCATTAATAGTGAGATCGGTAACTTGTGAAATGATTGCAGTAACATCTGAAGAATTAATATTGCTGACTTCTGTCTGATCAAGCACTGTAATTGCTATTGCATTGTTTAAATAATCAGATAATTCATAAACTTTTCGATTTTTTAAATCTCCGATATCAAGCATGAATTCCTCGATGAACGAATCGATATCTAGATCACTGGTGATCGCTAGCGTAAAATGATCGTCTATTTGATTTTTCAATACTAATAAATTCTCATCTGGTAAATTAAAATATGCTATATTTTCTTGGTCTCTAGTTATATGTAGAAGGGTTTGTTCTAAATTAAATTCAACTAAATCCAAATCGATAGGATATGTGTAATCCTGGTATTGAATTTTGTACTCTGCATTTGCTTTCCATAACCCAATTTCTTGATTTAGTATATTTGCATATTGATCTTCTTTATAATTGCCTAGATAGATGAATCCAATACTTGTTTGATCAACTGTATTTCCAATACTAAAAACTGCGAGAGTGACCCCCGCAAATGATATTGACAGCAGCAAAACAATGAGTGTGATCATGAAATAGGCATTACGTTTGAATAATTGTTTCAACTTGTTCAATTCCATCACCTCTATTTAAGATTATTATACCAAATGAATGAGCCAAAGGCATTGTTTTTTTTGAATTTAAAGGAAATTAAGCGTGATAGTTCTAGAATTTGTGACGCAGAAATGAAGGATTTATAATATAATGATGATATAGATAGAATGAGGTGATGGCATGAGAAGACAATTAAATCATCAAGGCTTTACAGTCTTAGAAGCGATTGCTTCTGTTTTCATTATCTCTTTGGTGCTTACCACTGCAATTTCTATTGTCATCAATGTTCGAAACCAGACAGAAGCCACAAATGAACGTATTTTAGCTGTCGAAGTTGGGTCAAGAATACGTGATGATCTGATCAATAACTCGACATATGATGAAATTTCGGTTTGGATGAATGGTGGAGGTGTCCTTGTTACATCTTCAACTTGTGCTTCTTTAGCAACACCTTTTTCTTGTGACATCTTCACTTATACGTCGAATAATCGGGTCTATGATGAAACGATGACTCTTTCATTTATTGCTCCGACTGTCGAATCTACACAATATCAAGTCATTCATTTTGAGATTATCATAGAATACTATCCACATCGATTTCTCACATTAGAAGGTATCATTTATGAATAAACGTGGTGTATCTCTTATTGAACTATTGGCAGGATTTGTGATATTCGCACTCGCTGTATCACTAGCTGCTACTGTGATCTCTTTGCTGAATTACGCGAGTGATCGCATTGAAATCAATTCCTTGGCAAATCGCGAAGGTTTATTTCTCGACCGAGAAATCAAGGATGATATATTAGCATTTGGACCAACCACCTATAGCACTTGTGGTGGACAAGATTGTATTATATTGGAAAAAGAGTTCACTTATGAGTTTGATCCGATACTTGAAGATATTCTGTTAACCACATACAGTCCGGCTTTAACACATAAAATCGAGATATCCAAAGGGGAAATTTTAATCGATGACGTAGCATTGGTAATCGATAATTTTACTTTAGGATCAAACAGCAACATTGATATCATTGAAAATTTGAATCAAGCCTATTTAGTAATCACTATTGAATTAATTGCAGCAAATGGTAAAATATTCACTTTTACTACTTCTTATAGTTTTGCTATCTTAGATATTCCGGCATCATAAATAAAGAAAGGTGTGTTGTTATGACAGTCAAGCTAAATAAACAAGGCATAGGGTTGCCAACAGTACTGGGTATTGTTGCTTTTGTCTTAGCTATCGTAGCAACGCTTCTGACTTATGCGGTTGCACAAGCACAACTTGTGGATAAAAACATTGACCGTACCGAAGCTTATGCCAATGCTGTTCAATCTGTTGATGCTACTTTAAAAATCATTGTTCGTGATCAAAATTTGGATCCTACTTATCTTACAGCATTAGAAACATATATGGGTGTCTCAATCGAAGCTTATAGTGCAACTGTTTATACCATTACTTCGATGGTTACATCGACAAAATCTGTTACAAGCTATATAACAGGAACAGCCTCATCAAACTCAACCTACGAGGCCCTCTTACAATATACCGGAACAGAACCGGGATTCGTATTAAGTCCTTTGATTACGCCCACAACACTGTTGGCATCGTATTTACCTTTATTCATCGAAACAACTTTTCCCAGTTTAACACCGGAAACAGAGTTTACTTCATTTCAAAGTATCGTTGACTATATATATTCTTTGACTTTGACATCAGGTTCTTATGTTTACCAATTACCTACGGTACTGACCAATCAAACCAATCCTACCGTGACTGGTCACTGGTATATCAATGGCAGTGTGATATTACCCAAAAATAAAAGTCTGACCATACCTGATAATTACTTGCTTTTCATCAATGGTAATTTAACACTTGATGAAAACAGTGTACTAATTGGAAAGGTTGTTATCAATGGAAATTTATTATTTAAAGGCAAAACCACGACACTAGAGCAACCAAAGGGAACCTTCTATGTCAATGGCGATATCACCACGAGTAGAAACAGCGCATTGGGGACAGTGAGTAGACCAACTTTCATGTTTGCAGAAGGTGATATTTCTCTGGCCAATAGTATATCTGGCTATGGATATTTTTTATCGCAAAACTTTAATGGCAGTCTAGGCGGAGTTGTAATTACTGGTGGCGTATATGCATCAGTATTAGCGAAAATATCTCCCGCGGGGATTGCAGCAAATCCTGATTTGGATGAAGACAATTTTTATGTTTATGGGGTTCCGACACTAATCACTACCGAAGGTGGTGGGGGTTCAGGTACGATATCATTCAAATACACATTTCCAAAACTTAACTAAAGGATATACTTGGTATATCTTTTTTTCATAAGTGAGGATACTATGCTTGCATAAACCTATTTTTATGAGATAATGATACACGAGGTATTTTTATGAAATATTTAATCGCTTGTGATCTAGATGGATCATTACTCAATCTTCATGGAAAATTAACACAAAAATCAATTCTCGTTTTAAATAGATTAAGACAGGATGGCCATCTTGTCGTTTTAGCTACGGGAAGACCCTATGAAGGTGCAATTTCAAAATATGATGAAATTGGTTTGGATACACCTTTGATAACAGATAATGGAGGATCGATAGAAAACCCAGCAAATCCATCTTTTGCAAAACAAAAGACTTATTTGCCATTGCCTATCGTAAAGAAATTATTCCTTAACACGAAAAAGTATATTATTTCAGCATTCTTTAGTGATAATAAAGTTGTTTATGCCTATAAATATGATAAGAAACTAGAAGAATACTTTAACGGAATGAATAGTGAACACGTGATTGAATGTGAATTTACGGATTTGACAATAGAACCGTCGGGTCTTGTATATTTGATCAATCATAAGCATATGCGTAAACTTGAAAATTACGTAGATAAAGAATTCGGTGAAACACTCTCATATCGCTTATGGGGTATCGATAATGGTTATGCGCTTTATGAGATATACCTCAAACATGTTTCGAAATCTTCTGCTCTTAGCTATCTTTTGGATTATTACAGCATGAAAAAGGAACAATTGATTGCTTTTGGGGACGGCATCAATGATATTGAAATGATAAGAGATGCACACCTAGGTGTAGCGATGAAAAATGGTTTAGATGAGTTAAAATCCGTAAGTAAAGATATAACAAAATATTCACATGATGAAGATGGCATAGCGAATTACCTAATCGAATATTTCCAGCTTGAAGAGTTCAAGTAAACCGAACTTGGTTTACTGTAAAGGTCAAAAATTAACACTCTAACAAATTAGGGTGTTTTTTTGTACTCTATAGATAGAAAGAGAGGGAAAACCAATGGGAAAACATTATACAGACCGAGAAAGGTTAGATGCAGTCAAAAAATATAGAGCATCTAAT
>JBDREH010000025.1:0-127636 GCA_043819945.1 Bacillota bacterium | reverse complement strand
TTTGGACAAATCTTCTTTTTAGTCTGCCTAAAAACAGGTTTAAAAAAAGTTTATTCACAATTTTGAATGTTAAGTGAAAAGAAAAAGGACTGATAAGTCCATGAAGATTTCAAACCTTCATTTCTTTACAGCCCCTTTTTTATTATTCGTATCTGATAATTGTTCCACTCAATTGTTTAAAGGCTTCTGCTGCATGTTCTAGCGAAGCAATAATCGCTGGTTTATGAGTTGCACGAACAAATGCCATGCATGCCTCAATCTTCGGAAGCATAGAACCCTTCTTAAAATGATTTCCCTTAAGTAGTTCTTCTAATTCTTTTAGAGTTGCTGTCTTAAGCAATCTCTGCTGGGGTGTATTAAAGTCTAGGAAAACATAATCAACTGCTGTTAATATGATTAGCTCATCTGCTTCAATAATTTCTGCCATCTTAGCACTGGCATGATCTTTATCAATGACAGCATCAACGCCAATCAATCTTCCATCTTTTAGAATAACGGGAATGCCTCCGCCTCCGGCTGCAATGACAATCTGTTTATCCTTCAGCAATGCTAATATGCTTTTCTTTTCAATCACATCTAAAGGTTTGGGACTTGCTACAACTCTGCGGTATCCTCTTCCTGCATCTTCTACCATGGTATATCCTTGAGTTTGAGCAAGTTCATCTGCTTGTTCTTTAGAATAAAAACTGCCAATAGGTTTTGTAGGATGAATAAAAGCAGTATCATTGACATCAACAAGAACTTGTGAAACGATCGTTGAGATAGGTCTTTGATGTTTTTTGGATTGCATGATATTGTATAAGGCATTTTGAATATGAAACCCAATATAACCCTGACTCATGGCTCCACATTCTGCAAAAGGCATCAAAGGCGTTGATGTTGACTCGCTAAATGCAAGATTAATCATTCCAACCTGTGGTCCGTTTCCATGAACAATAACAATATCGTGGTTATTTTCAATTAATGGATAAATAGCTTCTGCTACATGTTTCAGCAGTTCTTTTTGTTCAAAGGCATTGTTGCCTAGAGCGTTTCCGCCCAATGAAATGACGTATCTAGACATAAAGATCACTCAGTGTAGCAAGCATCACGGCTTTTATGGTGTGCATTCTGTTTTCAGCTTCCTCAAAGACAACGCTCTGATCAGATTCAATTACAGCATCAGTGACTTCAAGCTCACCAAACTGAACTTCAGGAAAATCATTTCCGAATTCACTTGCGATTTGAGCGCCAACTTCGGTATCATTCCCATGAAATGCAGGCAAGCAATGCATGAAGATTGCACTTGGTTTTGCATTTTTCAGTAGTCTCATACTGACCTGGAATTGATGTAATTCAGTAATTCTAGAAGCCCAAACTTCTTTTGGTTCTCCCATCGATACCCAAACATCAGTATATAAAACATCAGCATGCTTTGTAGCAATCATTGGATCTGTTGAAAAATTAAGTGTTGCTCCTGTTTCTTCAGCAATTTCCTTACACTTATCAATTAATGCTTGATTAGGCCATAAGTCTTGTGGAGCTGCAGCATAAAAGTGCATGCCCATTTTCGCACAACCAATCATGAGTGAATTACCCATGTTATTTCTGGCATCACCAAGATAGGTGAATCTAATTCCTTTGAGTGAGCCGAAATGTTCTTGAATGGTCAAAAAATCAGCTAATATTTGGGTTGGATGATATTGATCCGTGAGTCCGTTCCAAACTGGTACACCAGCATGTTCTGCTAACGTTTCAACATCACTTTGTAAATATCCTCTAAATTCAATACCATCATACATTCCGCCTAAAACACGAGCGGTATCCTTAACGGATTCTTTCTTTCCCATTTGAGATCCCGTAGGTCCAAGGTAAGTTACTCCCATACCCAAATCCATTGCTCCAACCTCAAACGCACATCTAGTTCTTGTTGAATCCTTTTGAAATAATAAGACAACATTTTTATCGTGAAGGTGTTTATGGGATATGCCTTCTTTTTTTTCGTATTTAAGCTTTGCTGCTAAATTAATGAGATCTTGAATTTCTTGTGTTGAAAAATCTAAAAGCGTTATTAAATGTCTTCCTTTTAAGTTCATAATCTGCTCCTTATATTTCTTCTCGTTCTAATGGCATACTCATACATCTTGGACCGCCTCTGCCTCGTGATAGTTCACTTGATTCGATTTCTAACACTTTCACTCCTGCTTGGCGGAGCATTTGATTTGTAACGTGATTCCGGTCATAGACAATCACTTTGCCCGGTGCAATCGCAAGCGTGTTTGCAGCGTCGTTCCATTGCTCTCTAATACTTGTGATTTGATCTTTACCACCACAACGAATCAAAGTGATTGGCATCCCTAAATGTTTTTCTAAAACCTTTTCTAATGATTCAACAACCTTATAAACATCAAATCTAGTTTCGTTTTTGATGATTTCAAAAACGATTAATCTTCCTTCAATTTCAGGATGAATGGTAAAAGTTCCGTAATCGATTTGCGTAAAAACAGTATCTAAATGCATGAATGCTCTGCTCTTGGGAATATTGAATGCTAGAATTGTCGTAAAATAATTATGCTCTTTGAATAATTTTTCAGCAAAATGTTCAATGGCTCGAGGATCCGTTCGACTCGAAATTCCGATACCAATAATATGCTTATTGAGAATAAGTATATCTCCACCTTCTAGTCTATAACGGTCTAGTCTATCGTAATAGACAGGAATCTCTTTTTCATAAAATCTTGGGTGATAGGTCAAAATATACTCTGAAAATATCGTCTCTCTTTGTCTAGCTTGCATTGACATCCTGCCTATGGCAACTCCACATCCAACGCTGGCAAATGGATCTCTTTGAAATAAGATATTGGGAAGAGGGTCAGTATAAAATGGATACTCGTCTTCTAACATATCCATGATTGTGACCTGTTTTCCTAAGACGATTTCATTGGTTCTAATACCTTCGATCATTTTGTGAATCATATCACCAACAGGAAGGTGAATCAAATACTGATATAGTCCAGTTTTAATGGTTAATGAGTTGATTTTAGATTCCTCAATAAATGCGTTCACAAAATTGCTGATGACTTCAGGATGAGCCTCAAGCGCTTCTGTAATCATATCAGTCAAATAGAGAACTTCAACACCTTCATTGCGCAAAGTCTGTGCAAATAAATCATGCTCCTCTTGAGCAATCTTAAGGTATGGAATATCATCAAACAACAGTTTTTCAAGCAAGTCTGGTGTAAGATTTTCAAGTTCTTTTCCCGGCCTATGCAGCAATACTGATTTTAACTTTCCAATTTCAGAATTAACTTTAATCATGCTTTCTCCCTTCAATCATCACGCGTGGCACACGATAAGATAAGGATGTACATACCTCATAATTAATCGTACCTAGACGCTTGGCAATTTCATCGATGGTAATCATGTCTCCATAGAGTGTTGCTACATCACCAATTTCAACTTGATCATCAATGTTAATGAAACATGCATCCATACAAATGATACCCACTATTTTATATTTCCGTCTTTTAATCTCTACATATCCAGTTTTGTTTCTTCTTAGAAATCCGTCGGCATATCCAATAGGCAATATACCAATTGTTTCAAAATCTTTCGCACAATATGTCGCACCATAACCAACACAATCTCCTGGGAGTAATTGCTTGATTTGAACGATGGTTGATTTAAGTGACATAACCTGTTTCAAATCTGGCTTTGGATCGTCCAACGAGAGACCATAAAGTGATATGCCCAATCTGACGTGAGTTGTAAAATGATATGATTCTTCATATTTAAAGGTAGACGATGAATTTGAAATATGAATCATTGGGGGCAATGTTTTAATTGCTTTAAGGATGTCTTTGAATCGATTGAGTTGCATGAGATAGAAAGTTTCATTTTCATTTGCAGTAGCAAAATGAGTGTAGATTCCCTTAAGGGACACATGCTTCATCAACTGTAGTTCTTCAACAGTATTAACAATAGTTTTTGTCTCAGTTAAGCCATATCTAGACATCCCTGTATCAATTTTTAAGTGACAGATAATCCATTGATTATGGGCTTTGACGGCTTCATAAATTTCTTCATCATAGATGGTAATCTCAATTTTATGTTTGGATGCGATCCCTAAATCACTTGGCATGATGGGTCCTAACATGAGGATGTCTATATCAGGAAAGTGCTTTCTAATTTCTAATGCTTCCTCAAGTAAAGAGACTGCTGCTATTTTGACTCCATGATGATAGAGGTGTCTCATGACAGCAAGTGCTCCGTGACCATAGGCGTTCGCCTTAATCACTGGAATAATGGTTTTGTTTTTTAGCTTTTTTTGGGCTTCCTGATAATTATGCCACAAATGATCCAAATTGATTTCTGCCCATGTTGGTCTGTATCTATGATTCATAAGTCCTCCTTATATAACGTGAGGTCATGAGTCTCAAAATACCTCCGTAGGTCAGCTTGAATGTTATCGTATCACCAATTTTATATTGACCCTCTATGATTTGCAAAACGAGATGATCACTACTGCATCCCAAGATGTTGATGCCTTTAGGTGGAAATAAATCTTCGCATGCTACATCCTGTCTGCCAATTCCTAAAATGGCGCGTTTCATCTGACCTTGATTGGTAAAACTGACACGATTCCCAAACGCATCAAATCCCAAAATACCTTCTGGCATCGATGGTTTATCTTTTAATTCAATGATTTCAGTTTCTAAAACAAAACCATCATCATATAAATTTTCTATGGGCATGCCATATGCTGTTTCTCTACCTAAAACAAGAGCTTCACCGATTCGAAGGTTGTTAATAAATGATGGTAATTTCCTGTCCATCAACATTTGGATTGCAGAGGTATTTCCACCGCTAATCATCGTTAGATGAATAGAGAATTTCTGTTCTATTTTTTGTTTAATTATCTCTAGCTTTTCCAGTGTTTCTTCCGTAGGAATCACGCCACCAAAACAGGTTAGATTTGTGCCTATTCCATAGAGTTCAATATGCTTTAATTCCAAAATCTTCTTGACAATTGGCAAATAATCAGACTTGTAATAAATGCCTTCTCTTAAGTCGCCAATGTCAAACATCAACAAGATTTTATGCTTTAGATTTTGTTTCATTGCTGCTTCATTTAATGCTTCTATCACTTCAAGTTCTGAATTTAACGATAAATGAGCATGCATGACAACTTCATCTGCCTCACTTTTTTGTGGGATGCGTAGAAGAACTTTTGTTTTTGTTGTCATCATATTCTTTAGGTTTTCTATTTTGGAATCAGCAATATATTCGATGTCTGTTGAATTGATCACATCAATGAGTTTTTGGTCAGCACAAAAAACTTTTGACACTGCCATGATTGAAATACCTTGTTCTTTTGCAATCTGATGAAGTTTTATTATGTTATGACGATATTTTGCTAAATTGATACGGATGTTAGGATACATCTTTTTCACCTCTAAGGCGAATCGTGTTAAGTAGTAATTGTTTGGCCTGTTCTTTATACTTATGTGATAAAACACCTATGGATGCAAATATATAATCGTGATCTAGATATATTTTAACGTTTTGATCTGGAGATAGTTTATTGTGCTGCTTTCCAAGATAATCATAGATCATCATCTCTGCCTGACTTGAGTTTAATAAAGCACCGCCGGTTAAAAAGATTGCTTTGACAAGAGACGTATCTTTACCATCCGGTATAACCTTCATCCCGTTTGTGGTGTAAACTCTTCTTAAATCGCCGATATGACGGTCAAGCGCTTGATATACACATTGTCGAGTCAATAGTTCATTGAGTTTCTTTCCCTGTTTCGAGATGGGGATGAATGGCTCGTTTTCAGCCATCAAATCCAAATGATTTCTATTTTCTTCCATCAATCTTTCGAGTTCGCCTTGTTTAAATGTGTTCATCACAAGCTTGCGATTCACAAATACACCCAAATCACCTTCAACCGTACGTTTAAATCTTGGTTCGCCATCGCTGTATTTGGCATAGATGGGTTTCGGTTCACATACGGAATGAACGTCGGTAGTTGCTCCACCAACATCGATCGTCATCACACCATCAAATAATTCATCCAGGACCAATGTTGAGTCCATGACTGCACCTGGAGTAGGGATAATCGTGGCATTAACCATTTTAAAGATATCTTGCATGCCTCTGGCATGAATAATATTTTGTTCGAAGGTCTCATAAATAGCTTTTCTAAGGGGCAAAATATTGAAATCGTCAACTCTTGGGTATACATTATCAACAATTCGTATTTGAGGATGATTTAATTTTTTGATACGTTCATGATTTGCGATATTTCCTGTATAGATGATGGGTATTCCAAGAGGTAAGACAGCCAAAAGGTTGTCATAGGCAACTTTTTTCTCACCAAAATCAGTTCCACCAGCAATGATAATCATATTGGGATGGATATGCTTGATCTGTTCTATTTGCTCATTATCGAGGAGATTTGCTGTGACTAAATGAATATTGGCACCTGCATTGAGTGCTGCTTCTTTAGCAGCTTTTGCTGTCATTTCATAGACTAAGCCATGGACTGTAATTTTCAATCCACCTGCTGCGCTTGAAGATGCAAATAATTCATCATAAACGAGTACATCAACATTTAAGTTTCTTTTGAGATCTTCAATCGCAAGCTTCAAGCCAATATTGACATCAGTATCCACGGTTGTCTGATGCATGCCTCTACCGAGAAATTCTATTGGATCTTGATGAAGATTGAAGGCATTGACAACAGTAGTCGTGCTGCCTATTTCAGCAACCAAACAATCAATTTTCATAGATTTCACGATGCTTCTTCACGATGAAGCTAGCAACATCCTTACCTTTAGTTCCTCGACTGAATCCTTGGTCCATACCATACTTTTGAGCAAGTTCAGGTGTCACTTGAGTTCCACCGGCAAGGAGAATCAGTTTGCCTCTTACTCCTTTTTCAATTGCGTAATCATTGAGTTTTTGCATATTTTTGTAGTGAATGTCGTCATGTGAAATGATGAGTGATATCATCACACAGATTGCATTGGTTTCGATGGCAGCATCAATGAATTTCTCAATGGGAACACTCGTTCCCAAATATGTGTATTTGATGCCGTATTTCTCTACGCCACCATGCTTAATATCTAAAATTTCTCGCATACCAACACTGTGCTCATCACTACCACCGGTACCAGCAACAACCTTGATTCCATATTTTTTTACATAATCGAGGATTTCGTCCTCTGGAAGTGACTCTTCTTTTTTGGGCATAACCAGTTTATCTCTATCTATATCAAAATTGACAGTACCTTTTAATTGGATGCGTGTTCCTTCGCTGGGATGTAATACCTCCTTATGAATGACTTCAACAGCAGATAGATTCATCATCTTTCCTGTTTCTAATGCTGCTGCTTCGGCGGTTAATTCATCTGTTGGAAAAAACAAATCAACCGTAACTACGCCATCACCTAGCCACTGCACTTCTGGTTTTAATTTGTTTGTACTGCGGTATGCTTCATTTTCATCCAGACGCATATTGACATTATCTTCTTCATCTAATTCATCGATATACTGAATCATATCTGGATTTTCAAAGGTTGATCCACCAATTAAAGAAGCTGGATCATCCTGATATTTTTTTCCATATTGTGCTACATTGTTATATCCATAATGTGCCGTAACTGGAGCCATATATTGGTGATTTCTTTTAATGATGGTATTGGCTCCAATACCACCATCTATTTGTCTGGCAATACCATCACCAGAACGTTCAGGATACTTTCCGCTATCAACGAACATTCCCTCTTCAACCGCTTTAAAATAGCCACCCATTTCAAAGATTTCTTCAAGCATTAAAATCGCACGTTCTTGAATTTCGCGTTTGGTCTTCATCAAATAACCGTCTTTTTTGAAATCAAGCATTCCCATCAGGTCATCCATACCTATCATCGCCTGTTTTGCTGTATCAAGCGCTTCGATATTAAAGACATGCCATGGAACATTACGACCTTCATCGGGTGTAATCGTACTTTGAATGTCTGCAGAGGTCAATCTTGAGATCAGTAGATTTAATACATGTGTGACAGTTGCCTCTCTAGTAGACGAATCCATATATTTCGTATTCATTTGAGCGCGCATTTTATATGCTGAAAAGAACTCTCTCAGTGCGAGTGCATAAGGAAGATTTAATTTCAAATCAGGACTTGGCGGAGCTGCGGGTGGAACAGTCGATAAGCAAATTAAATCAGGACGAATGCCAATCTTTTCGCTCATTCTGCTATTGATAGCGTGCTGAACTAAAAGCTCTGGCATAACCTTCCATGCATCTCTTGCAGTTGCATTGGCATTATGTGCACCATCAATTTGTGCTAATCCACCATAAGCCATAATCTTCTTACTTTCAGCAGCATCAACAAAACTTCTAACCATATTGATATTGCGGTATAAAACATTATACTGAGGGTCCTGATGTGCGCCGTTGACGCCTTCTTCTACAAACATGACAGCTATTTCGGGACCAGCAACACCAGAGACATAGGAATGATAATTGATGGGTCTACCGACCTCATCTTCAATCATGTCTAGTGCCTTGCGTTGTGCACGAACCTGTTTTCTCGTGATAGGCACACCACCAACACCTTGTGGTGTTCCCTCAAGGAGTCCGTCTATATGGGATTGTCCTGCGGTGCGAATCACCATGATATGATCAGCGCCATGATAAGCAGCCATTCGCATCCTGCGAATGTCATCTTCAAATCTGCCTGATGCGATTTCAGTTGTAATTGTTGAATCCGGCTGTGGATCAATTCCATTCAAATGTCTTGCACTTGGTAGAGAAACATAATTTTTTAAGGAGGGACTTGCTTGAACATAATGAAATGGACCTAAATCAATGGGGCCTTTATCTCTCCAAACCCAACCTTTTCTCTTTGGGCGATAATGTTCTAAGTCTTTGAGTAAATCGCGGATATCAAGTTTTTCATTTGGTTTCATGCTTGAATACCTCCGCCATATTTTCTACGGATTGACTTTCGAGCAGCATAAGTCCTGCTTTTCGAATGGAGATATTTTCACGTCTTGATAAAAAATAGACGACATGTCCAGCTCCAAATTCTAGTAAGCTGTGTTCAAAAAGGCGATCTGTGATTGCCTTTGCCTCAATGCTAGAAAATCCCATGCGCATTAAAACACTGCGTTCAATAGCAGGTGTTGTATAATCATATGCCAATTTGAGTAATGGATCAATGATTTGATCTGTTAACTCGTAAAAATAGGTCTTGAGTTCTTGATCACTATAGGTATCCAAATGTTTTCTACGTTGGCTATAATCGTCATTTCGTGCTTTCATCTGTTTCCTCCATCAATAATCTAATATGTTCTGTTGTTGTCTTGAGCTCTTCTGCCAAAAATAAAATATCTTTTTCAATCAATGGCTGATTGATAAAATGCTTTAAATATGAAATTCTTAATTGATCAAGTGGAATATCCTTATGTTTAAGGTGTGCTCCAGACGATGGAAAGATGATATTCTTTCCTGGTTTTTCACAAAGAGGATCACCAAACATCAGCATAATCCCTCGATCTGATGCAAAAGAAACCTGTGCACTCATGTGTTTACCAGCACCGGTATATTCGCTTTCTTGAACAACTATAATTTGATCTTGTCTAAGTGTTTGAGCAAGACTGAATGCTGCTGCCAAACTAATGTTACCTGCTGGACCACGTTCTAACCCTTCCAATAATGCAAGTGCTTCAGTAATGAAGAAAACACTACCTTGATTTACTAAAACGTATTGATCCATATAACGCATAGGTCTGGCTGCACTGCGTGGAACATCACTTCGATCAGGAAAAGTTGCAAAAGGAATCCCAAATCCGGTGTGTCCGGTTGTAAATGATTTTTGGTTAAAATCATGATCGCTTGCCATATGTAATCCAGTCAAATCAACACTTGCTGCAATAACTTTCGTTCCAATTGCTTTGGCCTTGAGTAATCCCCGTGCTGTTCCTGTTAAATTGCCTCCACCCGCATTTGTACAAATAACCATATCTGGATATTGATGTTCACGCTTCATCATTTCAGAAGCAATTTCATATCCTAAGGTTTCAATGCCCATAATGCCATAAGGTGAATAAAGTGAAGCGTTAAAGTATTTTGTTTCCTCGAGTAACTTCAAAAATTGATAAAACAATTCAGGACCAACAGATAATTGAATGACTTCGGCACCATAGGCTTCACATGCTCTTGCCTTTTCAATGATTTCTGGTTGACCGATTCCATTGGAATCATAACACTCCTGAACAATGATGCATTTAAGTCCTGCTCTTGCAGCAAGTGCTGCAACAGCAGCACCATAATTTCCACTTGTGGCCGCAATAACGCCTTTATATCCTAATTTTTTAGCTTGATGAATACTCATTGCTGCACGTCTTGCCTTGAATGAACCACTGATATTTGCAGCTTCATCTTTAAGGAAAATACGCGCTCCAAAGCCTTCTTTTGCAAACTTTCTCGCATATTGAGATAACCGAATCAACTCAATCAGTGGTGTTTCACCAACACTATTTGCCAGTTGAATCTTTCTGACATCACCTAATGTATACCCGGAATCTTTCATCATCTTTTCATAGTTAAACCCTATGCCATCTTGTTCATATTGATCATAATCCAGTTTTAATGCTTCTTTCATGATGACGGATTTTCTTGATAAAATATCTTGATAGGAAGTACTCATTTAAAGTTCCTCCGTTTCACTTAAGATGATATTCTTGATATCTTCAAGAGCTTGTACATAATGTCCAAAGTTATGTGCATAATAAGGTTCAAAAGCAATTAAAATGCCGGTTTCACATCTATTGCTAGCTGTAATAATTTCAACAGTATCTCCAATATTTGCAGTTTTTAACAGTTTGCCTTTTACTCGCATTTCAAAAGGAACCCCTTTAGTATCGACCGGAAGATTAGATGCTCTATTATTTCTTGGTAAAATAATCTTATAAATCTGAACTAATTTGCTTTTTTCTATCATATCATTGACCTCTTTTTTCATAGAAAAAAAGATAACTTGATTGTAAGCGTTTACCCTACTCATATGATACCATTTTTGCTAAATCTTGTATACTGATTTTACTGATAAAACTAAAATAGGAAATCGAGGGAGATTTCCTATTCTACATCTTGTTCAATTAAATCACGCATATCTCCAAGTATCGCACGGGGTACAGGTAAGTCAATCATCGTCTTCAAACCTGGTCTGGCATTGATTACATGCGGAATCATATTAACGCACATTGCAATCGTTCCAATACCGCCTTGAATTTCCGGTGTGATAGCCATATGAATATTAGGAATGCCTTCGATGTCAATATAATCTCCTGTGACAATGCCTACCATTTCCGGTTCAATTTGTTGTGGGTGAATCATATCGATGAAAACATTACCATTGACTAATCCTTGCCCGGTCATGTTAATACCCGCCAATGTTCCAGCCAATGCTTCACCATATGGACTCTTGCGATCCACTTTTGTAACAATGGGCTTCATCTGTTGTTTAAAACCTTCGAGTTTAACGCCTAAAGCATCAGAAATCATATAAATACTTTCCTTGAATCCCACATGTCCTGCAAGCTTGTGATCATTGATGCGTTTATGGTATTCAGCCAATGTGATACCTACGCCTTGTTCGTGCATCACCGATGGCCCAAATGGGCTTAAGCTGTTAATACGTTTTGCTTCAATATGCTTAACTTCTGCCATCGTTCCCGTTAGGGCAACGACCAACAAGTCCATGATGAATCCAGGATTGATCCCTGTGCCCAGCACAGTGACATTATATGCTTTTGCAAGATGGTCTATCTGTCTGGCTAAAACAGGTTCGTTGGCATAAGGATATGCCATTTCCTCAGCTGTAGAAATACAGTTTATGCCATGAACAACTATCTTTTTAATTTTATCAAAAGCACCTTTTACAAAGCTATCAGTACACAACAAAACGACGTCAGCTTGAATTGTACCAAGCAGATGATCGATATTGGATTGGATGAGGATGGGTTCATACTCTGTTGCAATCATCAACACATCCAAGAAATTTTGTTTTTCATATTTGGGATTCATATCGCAAATGCCAACAATTTGAACACCTTTTTTATAGAGCAACATTTCAGCCATACCTTTACCCATCGCTCCAAATCCCCAAATAATTACTCTTATTTTTTCCACAAAAATGCCTCCATGCTTTTACTTATAATTCGTCAAAAGTTCTTCCTAAAGTAAATAAATAGTCGGATAACCGATTGATATATGAAAGAGTAAACTCATTCACCTTGTGATAAGATGTTAGCAAAACAAGTTCTCTCTCAGCCCTTCTGATGGTCACTCGAACTAAATTAATCCATGATGCTGCAACTGTTTGATCCAACTTAATAAACTTGGATAATGGTTGAAGGGACTGAGCAAAATGATCAAGTTTTGATTCAAGCCAGTCTATTTCCTTTTGTGAAGTGATGAATTGTTTATCGTCGTTGAGTGCAATTTCATGACATATTGAAAATAGATGATCATGAATTTGATCGAGATCATGTTTAATCGATTCATCTTGAATTGAATGCTTTGACATCAATAAGAAAGCCATTGCTTCATCAATTGAACCATTGACCGAAATATGCAAATCAGCTTTGCTTACGCGCTTATTCATGAGATCTGTTTGACCAGAATCTCCTTTTTTCGTATAAATTTTCATAGAAACCTCCTTAACTTGTACTTCTATTTTACCATAGAATAGGTATCTTGATTTTAAGGGGTATGCTTTGTCTTCCTTTTCTTTTGCTTTAACGCCTGAACCGCAAAACTAGCTACATCATAAGCATACTTTTTTGAACCAAAACCAGCATCATATCCCAACTCTTTTGCAAGACCATGATTGATCCGAGCGCCACCGATGATCACAATAAATTGATCTCTTTGATTTTCCGCTTCAAGAAGTTCGATAAAACTTGTCAAATTTTGAATGTGTACATCTTTTTGGGTGACTGTCTGGCTGATCAGAATGACATCAGCTTGGTATTCCAATGCCTTTTCAAGTAGGGTTTCATTATCAATTTGACCGCCTAAATTGATGGCTTTGATGCCATGATAACGCTCAAGTCCATAATTCCCATTGTAACCCTTCATATTCATGATGGCATCAATGCCTACTGTGTGAGCGTCAGTTCCAGTTGAAGCCCCAATAAAGACGAGTGGTTCATCAAAGTTTTCTTCAATATAGGCTTCAACTTCTTCCTTACTCATCGATTTTGTTTCAACTTGAACAACACTTAAAGCATTCAAATCAATTTGATGCTCAACTGTTCCATAAACGATATAAAAACTAAAGTGATCGCTCAAAGGTGAACTATGAACTACTGAAGGATCGTGAATACCCATTTTGGATGCCATGCTTTTTGCAGCTTCTTCGCCAAGTGCGTTGCATGGAACAGGTAAAGAAAAACTTAATTGAACTTTTCCATCATTTTGCGTATCGCCATAGGGGCGAATCAATTTCATCTTATTTGACATGATATTCCTCCTTAAGAGATTCTATGAAATAATCAATGACGGGATTTTGATAGTTTTCATGTTTAGTCAATACACCATCAAGTCCCTTGCCACCATTTTCATGACGAGAAATACCAGCAAAAGTTCCTTTTTCCAAGGTTTTAAACAAACCTTCTTTTTGGATTTGCAATAACAATTGATGTGCTCCATCTAGGACGTCCTTCGCACGCTTGACAATGATGCCATCGGGACGATAACTAATTTCATTCCCAAAATCCTTAAATGCCTTTTCAATATAGGATGCATTATCCAAGGCTAATGCTCGATCACTCATAAAAGGTGTATGAATAGCTTCTGTCATCATACCAAGCAAATGAATGGATTGATGAGAAGTGACTGCTGCAATATTGAATAAGGCATTTTGAATTGAACCTTTGAATATATCACCTGTCATATGCTTTGTTGGTGGCATATATTTTAAAGGCGATTTAGGAAATATTTCTCTAGACATTTCCGCTTGTGCAAGTTCATAGAGAAAACTGTTTTCAATTTCAGGATTGATTTCATAGGCATGTCCCAATCCCATGAGTGATTCATCCATGAATGCTTTTTTGGCAAATTGTTCATTGATGAATTGTGAAGCTAAAACAGTGTGTGCATGTTCAAATGCATCTGACGTTGTCAAATAATTATCTTCGCCAGTATTGATCATAATATCGGCATATGCGCTAAGCACTCTAGAAAAATATTGATCGATGAACGTTCTTTTCATGTTGATATCTCTAAAAATAATGCCATAAAGAGAATCGTTGAGCATCATATCAAGACGTTCAATAGCACCCATCGCTGCTATTTCCGGCATGCATAAGCCTGATGCATAATTAACAAGCTTGACATATCTGTTTTCTTCAGCTGAAACTAAATCAAGGGCTTTTCTCATTAACCTGAAATTTTCTTGTGTCGCATAGGTGCCACCAAAACCTTCAGTAGTTGCTCCAAAAGGAACATAATCTAAAAGAGATTGTCCAGTGCTTCTAATAACGGCAATTATTTCCGCTCCTCTTTTAGCAGCAGATACAGCTTGTTTGATATCTTCATAGATATTACCCGTTGCTACAATCACATACTTGCTTGGAGTAAGCTTAAGAGGTGTCTTATTCACCCAGTCTCTACGAGTGTTTTTCATCAGCTGAATTCGTTTAACCGTTTGATTAAGATATGGTGTTAAATCGCTTAAATAAGGGCTTTTCACTTTATTCTGATAAGCTGATAAATTAAGTCTATTTAATGAAACAAGTGTTGCAATCTCTTGTGGTGATTGTTTGAAATCATCTATTGCATATGATAGGTAGTGACAAACGCCTAATGATAAATCTGCTTCATTCTTGATATGATCGATAACGACATTAACGAGTGGAACGCCAAAATCATTGATGCCATTCACACCTAGTAAACGTAATATAGACCTTTCGACAGAAACGGTTGTATGTAAATCAATAAAAGACTGAACTTGATTTGCAATATCTGCTGCACTTTTTCTACAGTCTAAAATGATGTTTGGATTAAGGTTTAGTTTGGACATCTTTTACCTCCTATTTCATCACATTGTATACGGGTATATCAATGGCTTTTTGCATCGTTTCCAAGAATACTTCTGGGTTGTAATGTTCTCCAGTCGGACTAAATGGATTGATGGTAACAAATAACAATGGGCATGGGTGAATAACATTGATTTCGATATGAAGCTTGGACAAGTTTAAAAAGTCACGCTCTGAGATTAAGAGTTTGGTCGGATCATCACAAATCAATGTGAGATCACAAATCATTCTTTCAATGAAGAAATGAACAATTCTAGGTGTGATTGCGCCTTTAATATAGATCATGTCTATCTTGTCATTAATATTAGATAATGCATGTTTGATCGTTTCAAGTTTTTTGTCATCAAACGTATAATGATGAAATGTTGTTTGAATAATCACCGATTCATTTGGGATAGTTTCAATACGATATGATTTTTTGAGATTGAATGTGTCAACAATCATTTTTGTTCTTGTAACTGTTTGATTCATGATTGGACCTACTGCTGCACCTGTTGCCAAAACGATGGCATCAATCAGTTCAATATTGGAAAATGTCATTCGGTTAAACGCACCATCAATAAAAATTTTATCAACATGCTTTTTCATCTTTTCAATAACTGCATTTAATTCCTTATTCGTTGTAGGACCTGCAATGACCATGTGACCATCCGATAGGATTTCAACGATTTCAATATGTCCTAGTGCGGTCATAAAATTAGTCTTATCCAAGATTTGAAAATTGACTTCAGATGCTTCTAGACAACCACATGCGGTTGCTACAACCATTCCACGCTTGACGTAAATCTTAGGCTTAGGTAAATAATTAACCTGATCCAATGCTTCACCGTCAAGACCAATGGATGTTATGCCTATTTTTAAATACTCATAGAGATTGATGATTGCATTGAGGGTTGTTGTCTTCCCGCTATTTTTAGATAAGCCAATAATCCCTAATATATCAACAGAATCAATGAATCTTTTCACGATTAATCCGTTCTTTACGTTTGAGATGCTCTGGTTCAAGCGAAATTCTATTACCCTCAAGAAGTCCGCTGATACCGTCTAATTTCTTATTTTTACAATCTTCGCATTCACAGGACGATACATAATTTTCTGGTTCGCTATAGGCTGTAATCACACCTTCAAAGTTACGAAGCACAATTTTACCTGGCGCATGTGAAATGACATAATTAGGCATAACAGGAATTTTACCGCCACCGCCAGGTGCATCAATGACAAAAGTAGGAACGGCAAATCCGCTGATATGTCCGCGTAATCCTTCAATGATTTCGATACCTTTGGAGACTGATGTTCTAAAATGTTCAATACCAACAGATAAATCGCATTGATATAAATAGTACGGTCTAACACGAATAGCAATTAGCCCTTTGACGAGCTTTCTCATGATATGTACGCAATCATTAACGCCACGCAGCAATACGCTTTGATTACCTACAGGAATACCCGCATCAGCCAGTAAATCAATTGCCTTTTTGCTTTCAGGTGTCAATTCATCCGGATGATTGAAGTGAGTATTTACCCAAATTGGATGATACTTTTTCAGCATATTGACAAGCTTTTCCGTGATGCGTTGTGGCATTACCACAGGTGTTCTAGTCCCAAAACGAATCACTTGAACATGATCGATTTCGCGAAGTTTTTTAAGAATGTATTCAATTCTTTCATCACTTGCCATAAAGGCATCTCCACCACTCAAAAGAACATCGTTAACTTCTTCATGGGCACGAATATAGTCGATTGCCTGGTTGATTTGGTCTATTTTAAGTTCTGCGTCCTTGGTACCTGCAAACCTTCTTCTTGTGCAATGCCTACAATATGTACTGCACATATCCGTAATCAAAAATAGCACGCGATCAGGATAGCGGTGAGTCAGTCCTGGAACAGGCGAATCATGGTCTTCTGCAAGCGGATCGTATAAATCGTATTTGCCAACAATCAATTCACTACCAAGTGGAATTGCCTGCTGTCTAATTGGACAATTGGGGTTGTCTGGATTGATTAACGTTAAATAATACGGTGTAATAGCCATCCGGAGATGACCCAAAACCTGTAGAATAGAATCTTCTTCATCCTTGGATAAGCCAATATACTTTTTTAAGTCCTTAGCCGTTTTGATTCGATTAGAGGTTTGCCATTTCCAGTCGTTCCAGTTCTCGTCAGATACTTGGCTAAAAAACTGTTTTCGTCGTTCTAAATGGGTTTCATTCAAAATAGGTTTCATTTTAGCCTCCTAGGCATAACGCGACATGAATAAATCAAATAGTTGTTTGTTTTCTCTTAATATTTCTAATGTTATTTTGGCATGATCCTTGGTGTATCCGTTACCAATAATCATCGTAATATCTTTACCAATGCCTTCGGCACCAAGTGCAGCACGTGTAAATGAAGTAGCCATACTGAAAAAATAGACGATACCGTGATCTTTTGTGCATAAAATGGAAGTCATTTCAGTATTTTCAGTATTCACGACATTAATGGTTAAATCTGCCAGTTCTTGATTTGTAACTGCAGATAACGCTTCATAAACAGCGATACTGTTAGTAGCGCCTTCGATAATAATCGTATCGAAAAGATTCAAAGATTTAAGAAGTTCGACTTGTTCTGGCTTGCGGACAAGTCCGATGACTTTACCGTTTGGCACCACTTGTTTTTTTGCTTCATATGCACAAAGGATACCGCTTTTGCCGTTGGCTCCAATGATAAAGACTGTATCATTTGGCTTAGCTAACTTTCTAACTTGTGCTGGTGCACCCGCTACATCTAATGCAGCAAGAACAAACTTCTCGTCTAAATCATCAGGTATGACTGCATAAATGCCCGAATCAAAAAGAATAGCTTGACCTTTGATTTTAACTTGTTCATTTGTGATATTGATCGAAATGATTTCTTCGATATGAAGAGGGGTAAGCGACAAAGATACAAGTGTTGCAAGTTTGATTCCAGCTTTTAAGTCTTTCCCACTAAAATCTTTCCCAACTTGTTTAACTGTGCCGATGAGCATACCACCACTTTTAGTCACTGGATTTTGCATTTTGCCTTGTTTTTTTACAATTCCAAGGATCATCTCTTTCATCAATTTTTCATCTTGATGACATGCTTCCTTGATTTGATGAAAGGATGCTGAATCAATATTGAGTATGTCAACTTCTATTAGACATTCATTGTCATAACAAATAGGTGTTGAGTCAAGCTTAAATGCTGCTTGTGGCAATATGCCAATAGGTTCGATGACACGATGTGTGCCATATTTACAAAGTCTTATCACGTTTTTTCTCCTTGAAATTTAATATTTGTCTAGCTTCATCAGGGGTAGCTATTTCCCTTTGATACTTCTTTGCCATTTCAACAACTTTCTTGACAAGCTCTTTGTTTCCTTGTGCAAGTACACCTTTTGATAGGTAGATGTTATCTTCTAAACCAACTCTGACATGCCCTCCATGCTGAATTGACAATTCTGCGAGAGGAAATTCGTATCTGCCGATACCTGCAACACTGTATGTTGTTCCTGATGGAATACTTTTTCTTAGGAAATGAAAATCTCTTGCTTCACCCGTCATCCCTCCATTAACCCCTAGAACAAAACTGAAATGAAGTGGATCGAAGATGAAACCTTTTTTATACAATCTGAGTACCATATCAATATGGCCTTTTTCAAAACATTCCAATTCGGGTATGATTTGCTTTTCGTTCATGATTTTAGCAAAATATTTAATATCATTTTCTGTGTTGACAAAGATATCATCAAAACCGAAATTCAAAGTACCACAATCTAGTGTTGCCATTTCAATGGAAAGCTCTGTAGGTTGTAATCTTTCATCTCTTTTCATGCCAACAGCACCACCAGTTGATGGTTGAATGATAACATCAGGGCACTTCTTTCTTATTGCCATGATGGCTTCTTCATATCTTTTCTTATCCTGAGTTGGAGTTCCATCATCATTTCTGACATGCAAATGGATAATTGCAGCTCCCGCTAAATATGCCTGATAGGCTTCTTCAACAGTTTCCTCAATCGTATAAGGTACATATGGATTATCTGCTTTTGTGACTTCTGCGCCAGAAATGGCACAGGTAATAATCAGCTTATTCATGATGAATTCTCATTTTATCCTTTGGCACGATACATGTTCCAATAGCTTCAGTCGTCAATATCTTTTTACTTAAGACATCAGCAGCACTGGGATTGATATCGGGTCGTGCTGAAATGAATTTGAAACAAGTAAAATGCATTTTTCTAGATGTTGTTCCGGTTTCAATGATTTCGCCTGTCACTTCAATGAAATCTCCTGCATGTAGTGGTGCTAAAAAATCAATTTTTTCATATGCTCTAAACAATCCTTCATCACCATCGTGGATAATCAATAATTCCGTTGCCACATCACCAAATAATGCAACAACCTTTGCTCCATCAACTAGATTTCCACCGTAATGTACATCCTGTTGGCTCAATCTTAATCTGTGAATGACTTTATTCATGTTAGACCTCCATGATTCTCACTTCATCATAAATGAGTGAAGCTTCCGTTGAAGCTAAAATTTCTTCTATAGAAACATCTGGATGTCTTTCAACCAGATGTAAACCATCTTTATGAACTTCAATGACTGCCATTTCTGTAACAATCAAATCAACAACTTGAAAAGCTGTTAGCGGTAATGAACATCTCTTTTTGATTTTAGGAATACCTTTGTTGGTATGGGTTGTCGCAATAATAACTCTTTTAGCACACGTCACCAAATCCATCGATCCACCCATGCCTGGTATGAATTTACCCGGGATAATCCAGGATGCCATCGAACCTTCCTCATCGACTTCTAGTGTTCCTAGAACCGTTAAATCCAAATGCCCACCTCTGATAATTGAAAATGAAACAGCCGTATCAAAATATGCCCCATTTTCTTTGATTGTCGCATATTGTCCGCTAGGATTTGTCAGATTGACGTCAATCTCATCCTCGTTAGCCAAAGGGCCTAGTCCAATGATGCCATTTTCGCTTTGAAGAAAGACTTCGCAGTCTTCTGGGAGGTAGTTTGCTACCAAAGATGGAATACCAATACCTAAGTTTACCAAATCTCCATCCTTCAATTCTTTTGCAACGCGTTTTGCAATAATATCTTTAATGTTATCCATTGTGCTCTCCTCCAACAAGATAATCGATGAATGAGTGTGGCGTGATGACTGTTTCAGGATCGATTTTCTCTATCTGGTAATCAACATATGCAATGACTTGTTCTGCTGCAGTAGCAATAATCGGATTAAAGTTTCTAGCTGTTTTCGCATATGTTAAATTTCCTAAATAATCTGAGTAATGAGCATTGACTAAGGCAAGATCCGCACCTAAAGCTTCTTCTAAAAGATAATCCTTCCCTTTCAGTTGGATGACTTGTTTGCCTTCTTGAATTGAGGTTTTTACACCAACAGGTGTTAAAATACCACCTAATCCACCTCCAAATGCGCGAATCTGTTCAATCAAGGTGCCTTGAGGAATTAAATTGACTTCAAGTTTTCCTTCACTCATCAATTTGCCTGCATAAGGATTTGTTCCTATATGTGATGCGATTAGTTCTTTGACTTGATTGTTGGCGATTAATTTGCCAACGCCTTTATCAGGGTATCCTGCATCATTACAAATGATAGTTAATTCTTTTACATTGGTTTCAACAACCCAATCAATTAACTTTTCTGGTGTCCCACATGTCAAGAATCCACCTACCATGATAATCTGGTGATCCTTGATTAGAGACTGAAACTTTTGTTTGTCAATCCATTTATTCATGAAGCTCTTCCTTTCTCGGCATGAGCATCGCTTCTCCAGTCAGCATGCATTCATCCTTGTCATTAAATATTTCTGTTGTAAAAATAGCTCTATTTTTTTCAATAATGATTTCCTTAACCGTAACAACAACTTTCAACATTGTATCGGGGTATACCGGTTTAAGAAACTTTAAGGATTGTGAACAATATATCGTACCTTCTCCAGGATACTCCATCCCAAAAATCTTGCTAAAGAGTGATCCCACCAACATGCCATGCACAATCGGCTTCTTGAAAATGGTTGTTTTGGCATATTCCTCATTAAAGTGCGCATCATTCATATCCCAGGTAAGTTCACCAAATTTTTTGACATCATCATGTGAAATCATTCTCTGATACGATTTTTGTTCGCCAATTTTCATACTTCTAATCATCTTATTCCCACCTTTCCATGTAAAAATAAAGAGAACTGTATAAAACAACAGCTCTCCATTATCAATTTAATGGCAATCATTGAAGTGTGCCTTCAATCATCAAGTCTAAGGATTGGACTTCACTAGACTTTCGGCGATTTGTTCCTTCCAGGAACCGTTCGAATGTCCAATTTCTCTTCACGGTTCAAGTACCCAACAGATCGCACCTCTGTATAACTCTACTTCTATTATAAACGAAATATGAAAGCGCTGTCAATGAATTTTGAGCCGATAAGTAAAGATTATGTTTAATCCTACTGATTTCTTAATATTTTTAGGGAAATCGCCTATTTTTTGTGCGCGAAATTGCATTTCGCTGTATACTTGAAGTATAAAAATTGGAGAATTACGATGAAAGAATTAATAAAGACATTAGATGATTTACCATGGATTATTAAGATGATATTGGCTCTTCCAGTTTTAGATGGATTCGTATGGGGAGTATACAGAATGCTCAAAGGTATCGATAAGAATGATGGTATACTCATTCTTTCAGGCATCATCTGGATTTTTGCTGGTTTGGCAATACTCTGGATCATTGATTTAGTCACAATATTCATGTATAACAAAGTGACCGTTCTTGCTTAACTAAAAAGAAAATAAAATGACTTCAAATCGATCTTATTTGATAGTCATTTTTATATCTTCAACGAAAGTTTGGATATTTCATCAAAAACGTATATAATTTAATCAAAGTTACGTTTACAAATTCTAGATCATAGAGAGGATTATGCATGAATAATGACAATCGAATCAAGGAAGTAATGGAAAAGGCTATTGCTCAAGCCAAAAAAACGATGAATGAAAATATTGGAGGACCTTTTGGAGCAGCGGTCATAGATAAAGATGGAAATCTTATTGCAGTTACATCTAATTCAGTCTTAGGGGATCATGATCCCACAGCTCATGCTGAAATGAATGCCATAAGGGCAGCTGGAGTTAAATTGGGTACCCATGATTTATCTGGTTGTACACTTGTAACAACGGCTTATCCTTGTCCTATGTGCCTTGGAGCCATCATTTGGGCAAATATAGGACGTGTCATCTATGGATGTCGCCCAAAGGATGCTGAAGCTATCGGGTTTAGAGATGATTTCATATACCGTTTTATGAGAGAGGATCAACCAGATAAAAAGATTTTAGTTATCGATGAGGGATTTAGAAAAAAATGTTTGGTATTGTTTAAAGAATACCAGGACAAAGAAAAAACACTTTATTAAAGATTAAAGCCATTTCCGCGGAAATGGCTTTTTATTTTTAGTTATTTATTACCCATCGTCATCGCCATGACTGCTTTGGCAGTATGTAGACGATTTTCAGCTTCTTGATAAACGATTGAGTGTTTGCCATCGATCACGGAGTCTTCGACTTCATTACCACGATCTGCGGGTAGCGCATGCATGTAATACACATTGGGACTAGCTAGCGCAATCATATCTTCAGTACATTTCCAACCCTTATAGGATTCTAATAGATCGTCAATGACTTCGGTTGATTGGTTTTTGACCCAGCTTCCCCAATTTTTTGGAATCACAACATCAGCATTGGTAAATGCTTCTTTCATGTTATGTGTGATTCTAAAGCTTCCGCCATTTTCCTTGGCATTTTGTCTTGCTTTCTCAATAGCCCAATCAGGTAGATCATACCCTTCGGGATATGCCAAGGTAACATCCATGCCATATCTTGGGAATAACAAAATCTGGGTTAAAGGAACGCTGATTGGTTTCTTATGGCTTTTCGCATAAGCCCAAATGATTGAAATCTTGAGATTTTTTGTAGTTTTAGTGACTTCTTGAATCGTCATGAGATCTGCCAAACCTTGCATAGGGTGGTAGAGATCACATTGAAGACTCATAATGGGCACTGTGGAGTTTGCTGCCAACTCGCGGATATATTTATTGCCTACACCCCAAAAACAGTTTCTGCACGCGATACCATGTCCATATGACGAAAGAATGGTTGCTGTATCCTTTGCACTTTCGCCATGAGAAATTTGCATCATGGAAGTATCTAGAAAAGTAGCATGTCCTCCAAGATGAGCCAATCCAGCTTCCATTGAATTTCTCGTTCTTGTCGATTGTTCAAAGAACATTAAGAATGCTGTTTTGTTTGTTAAGTATGGAGTAGGTTCATTATTTAGGAATTTTCTCTTGAGTTCCTTGGAAACTTCTAGTAGCTTATCAATTTCTTCCTTTTTCCATTCTTCCAATGTAATAAAATGCTTGCCTTTAAATAGTGGTTCCATTTTTATTTCTCCTTTTTAATATGCTGCATGTACATCAACGGTATAGCTGCATACATTGCACATGCTTCAATTAAATCTTTCTTATACGTTTTTTCATTTGGTGCATGGGCTTCTTCTTCACGTCCGGGACCAAATCCAATACATGGGATATTGAATCTTCCCATGATCGAAACACCATTGGTTGAAAATGTCCATTTATCAACAATGGGATTCTTAGCAAATAGATTTTGATATGCATCAACTGCTGTTTGACAAACAACATGATCAGCATCTAATACCCAAGTTGGAAAATAAGATTGTGTAGGGTAGACAAGTCCAGTATATGCAGGTCTTTCATAAGTATACATCTCTACGATGGCTCCTGCTTCTTTGACTGAGGGCAATGCTCTGATTTCTTCAAGAGCTGAAAGATAGGTTTCTCCATGAGTGAGTCTTCTATCAATTGAAATGGAACATCCATCGGCAACTGCACATCTTGAGGGTGAGCTAAAGAAAACTTCACTAACCGTCATTGTCCCTTTTCCTAAGAAAGGATCATCTTTCAATCTGTTATTTAACTCTTTGATTTCTAAAAGAATGGGTGCCATCTTAAAGATGGCATTATCTCCACGTTCAGGTGCACTGCCATGGCAGCTGATGCCATGTGTGCTTACCTTGATTTCCATACGCCCACGATGCCCACGATAAATTCGGCATGCCGTGGGTTCAGTAATGACAACAAATTCAGGTCTAATCTTATCTTCTTCAATAATATACTGCCAGCATAAGCCATCACAATCTTCTTCTTGAACAGTGGCACTAATCAATAACGTATAATCATCTTCAAGCTTTAAGTCTTTAATGATTTTGCCAGCATAAACCATGGATGCCATGCCGCCTTCTTGATCGCTTGATCCGCGTCCACCAATGAGTTCATCATCTTCGTAACCTTCATAAGGATCAAATGTCCAATTCTTAATTTCACCGATACCTACGGTATCAATGTGTCCGTCCATCGCAATCAAATGCTTGCCAGAACCAATTTTACCAAACAAATTCCCCATAGGGTCGATGGAAACAGAATCAAATCCGACTTTTTCCATTTCTTCCTTTATTCTTTGAATCACTTTCTTTTCATCTGAGGATTCACTTGGAATCTTGATCATATCTCTTAAAAAGCGCGTCATATCCTTTTCATAGGCTTGTGCCTTTTTTAATATTTGTTCAAATGGAATATGCATCATAGTTCTTTGCCTCTTTTTTCAATAATCTTTTTATCATACTCAAAAATCTTTTCATACTCATGATCCCAAAAATCCATATGTCTCATTTGGTTGAGATAGTCTATTGAGTAATTAAACTTCAGCCAATCTTTTTCCTTTTGCTTAAATAATCTTTCTTTCTTTTCCATGCTTCTCATATCATCAATGTCTTCGATATTGGTCTTGTGAAAAATATCCTTAAACCATCTTCTTAAAACAAAATTTTCTGTTTCAAGAACGCGACGATTCAAGTCTGCAATGACACTATCATAACGATCAAAACCATCGGTTGCAATCGTCACTACATTATCATTTTCACCTAAACGCAAGTATTTAGCCATCTTGATTGCACCAATGATATTGCATATCGTCGATACCCCAAAGAGATCCCTCATACTTTCTGCAATTTCAGGATCAACACCGTTTTCAACTAGAATATGTGGTGCATCATGAATAATTTTTAAACCTCTGACTGATTCTTCGTCTTTAACCAAAGCAATAAAATCAGTCGTGAGCACATTATGAATCAATGTACACATCTTATCCCCAATACCTTCAATACGATGCTGTCCGCGTCCACCATTCATGAGTGTAGAGCATTCATAAGGCTCAAGTGCTACTACTTTAGCTTCAGGGTAAACCGTTTTGATTTGGTCGCCTGCAGCAAGTGTACCTGCACTACCAGGTGCTGAGACAAAGCATGCAATTCTGCCATTGCCAATACCTTGAACCGCTTCAATCGCACTATGTCCGGTGACATGGCGATGAAAACGATAGTTAGGCAGTAATTCGAACTGTGCTAGTGCTCGGTAATTAAGATTTTTCTTAAGCTCATAAGTACGTTCCAGTGTTAAGATAACATCGGATTCTGTACCTGGGGTTAAATCAAGCTTTGCACCATATCTTTCGATTCTATCATAACGTTCTTTACTCATGTTATCTGGCATGATGACGATAGAATCGTATTTCATCAGATTACATATATAAGAAACCCCAATACCAAAGTTACCCGTAGAGGGTCCTAAGATGGTATGTGTTTCAGGAATAATCTCTTTATCGATGCAACCTTCAATTAAAGTAGAATACGCCGGTCCAACCTTATGTGAGCCTGACGGAAAATATTTTCCAAGTAAAACGATGATGTTGGCATCAACACCCGTTAAGGCTTTGGGTAAAACAATTTTATTAACTTCGTTCTTTTCATTCTTCCATGTGATATTAAATAAATTGATGGGATTCAATTCATCTGTTGTTGCATGAAGTGCTTCTTTTCTAATCTTAGGATCTATGCTATTGGGATACAACATTTCATTATAGGTAGGTCCAAATGGTACTTTAGGCATGTCTTATTTCTCCTTTTTCTTTCAAATATTGCTGTAAATCTTCCAGTTTAGGTTTGAGAAGGATGGGAGGCTTAACTGCCTTTTGAGCATTATGAGGATCCTTAAGACCATTGCCGGTCATGATGACGGTTACTGTCTCATCTGATTTGATGATGCCTTCTTTAATCGCTTTTTCAACGCCAGCTAGAGCTGTTACTCCTGCTGGTTCTCCAAAAATACCTTCTTTACTTCCAAGTTTCTTCATGCTCTTTAATATATGCTCATCAGTCACTGCAATCCATGCACCGTGTGATCTTTCAACTGCGCGGAGTGCTTTGACGGGATTCCTAGGAATACCTACTGATATGCTGTCAGCTATGGTGTTTTCTTCAGTTTCTTTTAATGGCTTGTGGTTTTGAACGGCATCGACAAAAGGAGAGCATCCGGTGCTTTGAACACCTAATAGTTTGGGTATTTTAGTGATTAATCCAAGTTGAAGCAAATCATAAAATCCCTTATAAACACCTGCAATGGTGCACCCATCACCAACTGATACGCAAACCCAATCGGTGGGTTTAAAATCTAACTGTTCAGCAATCTCAAGAGCTACTGTCTTTTTACCCTCAACCAAATGAGGGTTTATTGCTGCGTTTCTATTATACCAGTCATAATGCTCAATGGCTACCTTGGATAATTGAAAAGCATCTTTATAATCTCCGTCGACGCTGATCACCTTAGATCCATAGATCAAAAGTTGATTCAATTTGCCAATTGGCGCTCTTTTAGGAACAAAAATAACGGTCTTAAGTCCCGTTCTTGCTGCATGGCAGGCAAGACTGGATGCGGCATTTCCTGTAGAACTGCAGGAAATTGTATCGTATCCTGCTTCAATTGCCTTTAAAACGGCAACGCCACTTGCTCGGTCTTTAAGTGATCCACTTGGATTGATGCCTTCATCCTTGATATATAGTGTTTTTATACCTAGTTGATGATGTAATCTAGTAGCTCGGTATAGGGGTGTCCACCCAATCTTAAGCATTTGATCGATATGTTTTCGTTCAATAGATAGCATCGGATAGTACCGCCACATCGAAAAATCCTGTTGATTTTTAAAATAGTCGAAATCAACAAATTTTTTCATCGACTCATAATCATATTCAATGTCGAGAATTCCTTTTTCTCCACATGATGGGCAAGTCATGATTTGCTCATGATATGCATATGTTTTGTCACATACTGTGCATCTGTATTGCTTCACAAAACTCAATTCTTCACCTTCTCATCTGCTTCAATGGGTACAATTTTGAATAGGTTGACATCGAACAATCCTCGATCTGTAAGCTTCAAATCAGGAATGACAGGTAATGCAAGAAATGCAAGTGATATGAAAGGATCGCCAACATCTTGATTCAATCCCATTTTTTGAATTTGTCGTTTCATGGATAACAACGTTTCTTGAACGATGACTTCTGAATGTGCGGTCATGATTCCACCGACTTCTAGTTCAAGAAATTCAATAACTTTACCTTGCTTGACAAGGACAATACCACCTTGAATTTCCTGAATCTTTTTGGCTGCAATACGCATATCCTCATCTGATGAGCCTACGATAATCAAATTATGAGAATCATGAGCGATGGTCATTGCCAAAGCTCCATCCTTAATTCCAAATCCTTCAACAAGCCCTACGGCAACATTGCCTGTATGGTGATGTCTTTCAACGACTGCTAACTTCAAAATATCGACAGTTGGATCATAAACAAATCGATTATTTGTTACTTTGACATCCCTAATCAATTCTTTGGTTGTGATATTGTTGTGAATGAGTCCAATGACCTTTACTTTGGAGCTTTTCAATTCTAAGTCAAAAGATAGATGTTTTTCATCCAAATGAACAGTATGGGTAACAGCTGATGGTATTTCAGCGTGCAAATCAAATAATGCTTCACCATTCTTTGCTACAATATTACCTTTGAAATAAACAATTTCAGGTTCAATTTTATACAGATCTGAAAAAACAAATAGATCTGCATCCTTGCCTGGAGCAATACCTCCAAGATGGGATAAACCATAACAGTTTGCTGCATTCACGGTTGCTATTCTAATCGCATCAATCGGATGAATACCTGATTGAATTGCGAGATTCACATTAAAGTTGATATGTCCTTCTTCTTTAATATCAAATGGATGCTTATCATCTGTACAAAAGAGCACACGGTTCAAGTTATCTTTGTTTAAACCCTTTAGAAGTGCGTTTGTATTTCTTGTTTGAGAGCCTTCACGCAGGTGAACATACATACCCTTTCTAATGCGTGCCATCATCGACTCAACCTTTGTGCATTCGTGATCTGTCATCACACCAGCTGAAATATAGGCATCTAAATCCTTACCAAGAATATCTGGAGCATGACCATCGATGACGTGGCCTTTCATCAATTCAATTTTCTCGTGAATGATATTTCCACCATAAATAACTGATGGATAATCCATAACTTCTCCTAATCCAAGTACTCTCGGATGACTCATAAAGGATTCTATATCCTGAGCGGTGATGATTGCTCCATTGTTTTCATCTTGAGTTGCAGGAACACAAGATGGAATCATCATATAGACATTCAGTGGAATATTTTCACTGCTATCCAGCATAAACTGAATGCCTTTGACACCGCAGACATTCGCAATCTCATGTGGGTCTGCGATGATTGTTGTCGTTCCTTTTGGGACAACGATCTTGGCAAATCCAGGAGGAGTGAGCATTGAAGATTCGATATGAACGTGTCCGTCAATCAATCCAGGAGCAACATATTTATTGTTCATATCATGTTCAATTTCTCCTTGATATGAACCAACGCCTACGATTTTGCCGTTTTCAATTGCTATATCTCCTAATTCAATCTCTCCACTATAAACATTGATAATCTTGGCATTCTTCAAAACGAGCTGTGCTTTGAGTTCGCCTCTAGCAACTCTCATGACTCTCTTGTAATCCATACAACACCACCTCAATTAAATATTCTTAATAAAATCCTCAATTAAATTCAAGGCAACCTTTTGACGATATATCTTATTTGATCTTTGATCGTCAATAGGTTTAATAAGGTCTTTGTAATGCGATAAAATGCTATTTATGTCACCTTTAAATTGTTCTACACTCATTGTTTTATAAAGCTTTTCAATATTTCTGTTACGAATAACCGTCATATAGACCGCACCTAATGCAATTCTAAAATCGGTGATGATATCATCATCGATCGTAACAGCTCCTGCAAACGATACTTTAGATATTGCATCTGCTTGTCTTCCACCAACCTTTACCCAAGAAACTTTTGAAAAATCATGATTTGGAATGATGATTTCTTTGATTAATTCATTGGGTTGTATCACCGTTTTTCTAGGACCTATAATGACTTTTTCAATTGGTAGATACCTGTTTTGATAAATACTTGCAAGAACAATAATCGCATCCAGTAAATAGAGAGGAACAAGACTATCACCCGCTGGAGATGCATTACCGATATTTCCTGCGAGTGTCGCTACATTTCGAATACCCGGTGATGCCATCTCTTTGATGACATCCTTGAGAAGCTGTGGAATATCCGGATGATGTAATAGGGTTTCAAGTGACGTCATCGCTCCAATGCGTATTTGGTTCTCTTCTTTAATTACATATTTGAGTTCTTCGAGATTGAAGACATAAAGCATATTTGAATTAAATAGTGGTGGTAATTCTGCAGTATTCCGTTTTTGTATCATGAGATCGGTACCACCAGCGATAACATGATAACTACTTTCATAGAGATAGTTCAGTGCTTCTTGCAGATTTTTTGGAATCGTGTGTTTCACCATAAGCCATCACCTTTTTTTGATGCCGTTTGAATCGCCTTGACAATCATGTTGTATCCAGTGCAACGACAAAGGTTGCCTGAAATACCGATTCTAATTTCGTCTTCGGTAGGTTTGGGATTTTGATTGAGCAAGCTTTCTGCAGCAATCATCATGCCAGGTGTACAAATACCACATTGTGATCCGCCTTCTTCTAGCATGGCATCTGCTAATGTCTGATATCTTTTTGTCTCAGAAAATCCTTCTATTGTCATAATTTCTTTACCTTGGACGTTTGCTAACGGCAGGCAACAACTATGAACAATATGTCCATCTAAAAGAACAGCACATGCACCACATTCGCCTTCACCACATCCCTCTTTGGGACCTGTCAAATTCAAATGATTGCGCAAAACATCTAATAGCCGCGTGCTGGGATCAAGATTAAGTTCTATTTCTTTTTCATTTAACGTAAATTTAATCATACTCATGATTGATCAACTCCATTAAATATTCTGGTGTTGCTGGTATTTCATGAATCTTTTTCCCGATAGCTTGTTCAATAGCAAGTGCAACTGCTGGGGCACCGCCAACTAACGTCAGTTCACCGACACCTTTGGCACCATAGGGTCCAAAGACATATGGGTTTTCAAAGATGACTGTTTCCGTTTTAGGCATATCAACTGATGTTGGGATGATATAATCGGTCATCGTCTTTTGTTTTATTTTTCCTTGTTCATGCTTCATAACTTCCAAATATCCGTATGCTACACCTTGAGCAATACCACCATCTGCTTGTCCTAAGACCATCCGTTCGTCAATTGCCTTACCGACATCATAAACACTCCAAATACCCTTGACTTTAGTTTGATAGGTAACAGGAGACACTTCAACTTCAACAACATTAACACCCCATGAATACGCAGGGTATGCATCACCAATCATCAAATCCTCATCCCATTTGATGTACTCTGGTTGTTGATACTGCTCTAAAACTTCCATCTCTTGATCTGGTTTCCATGTATTTTTGAGTTTAAGTGCTGCTCTAGCGAGCAATCCTCCAACAATCATGATGGTTCTAGATGCTACCGTAGGTCCTGAATCAGGAACGAAATCCGTATCGGGGTTATCAAATGTAACTTGATGTGGTGGACATTTTAGTGTTTCAACCACTATTTTCTTTAATGCGGTTTTAGCGCCTTGTCCCATATCAACTGCAGCAACAAGCACGTATACTTGATTATTTTTATCTTTTTTTAATTTAACCTTCGCATTGATGTGTGTGCTTTCACCACTTCCGGTAAATCCACACCCATGCAAAAACCAACTCATTCCGATGCCTTTATAAATATTTGGATCTTGATACTCTTTAACTTTTTCATGATAATGTGATATTTCAGTTGCTTTTTGAATCATCTTTTCCATGATAATCGGATCTCTAAAGAGTCCGTTTGTCGATGTCAAATCACCTTGTTTCGCAAGGTGTGCCATTCTAAACTGAAATGGATCGATGTTTAATTTTTTTGCAATGTGATGCACCATCATCTCGATTGCAAAGATCATTTGTGGCGCACCAAATCCTCTAAATGCGCCATTAGGTACGGTGTTCGTACTGTAGACATCTCCTGAAATATCCAAATTCTCAATCGTATATGCGGAAGTTGATGCGATCATTGCTCTTGCCAAGACGACTCCGCTTAATCCGATATATGCTCCGCTATCCAAGGAAACATGTGCTTTAACGCCTTGAATTCGATGATTGGCATCAATTGCAGCAGTTAATCGAATTTTTGACGGATGTCTTTTGGTTGTAACAGTCATATCTTCTTCCCGTTCAAAAATCATTTTGATTGGCTTTCCAATCTTCTTAACTGCGACGGCTAACTGACAAGCCATGATCGAAGGATATTCTTCTTTTCCTCCAAATGCCCCTCCAACCGAAGGTTGAATGACGCGCACCTTGTCTTCGGCACATCCCATCGTGTTGAGTACAGCATTTTTGACATAATATGGACATTGAATAGAGCCAATCAGTGTAATTTTCTCATCTTCTTCAGGATATGCAATGAACCCTTGAGGTTCGATGTATGCCTGTTCTTGATATCCTGTTTCATAGATAAAAGATATTTTTTTAAATGGCTTTAATAAAGCTTGTTTTGGATTGCCTTTTTTGAATTCTTTATGAACGACACTTGTTTTATATTCAAAAATTGGTTTTAAGACTTTATATTCAATTCTAATTTGATCGATGATTTCATTGATCGTTTGCTTGTTCTTACCAATTACGAGCATGATAGGCTCGCCAATATAGTTTACTGTCTTTTCAGCGAAAACGGGCCAGTCGTCAAATATCATTTTGACATAATTATTGGCGGGTATGTCTTTATAGTCAATAATAAAATAATCCTTTGGTAATTCGGGGATTTCAATGTTGATTATTTTAGCTTTTGGATGGATGGATCTGACCGTTTTTGCATAAAGTAGATGATCCATCTTAATGTCACTGACATAAAGTGATTTTCCAGAAACTTTTTCTACGTGATCTTCATTGGGTATCGATTGACTGATATCCCTCATACCATCACACTCCTTTACTCCATCACGATAGCGTCCGCAGGACACTTGACAACGCATAAACCACATTCAAAGCACTTGTTGGAATCAAAGGTAATCTTATCTTCCATCGTAATGGCAAAATAAGGACACACCTTGATACATAGATTGCACTTAATACATTTTTCTTCGATTAAGGTAGGCACGCTTGCCTTATATTTCACATGATTTGCGAGTGAGGTCTCTATAACTTCTTGGATACTCTTAAATCCATATTTTTCCAATCGACTTGGCAAATCTGCAATAATTTTTGCATAGAGCTGCTTGCCTTTAAGTAGGGCAGCTGAAAGCATTTGAACACCGCTTGCGCCTGCAAGCAAGAACTCAATGACATCATCGGCTGATTGGATTCCACCAACACCAATGACAGTTAAAGATGGTTCCGCTTTTTTAATCGAATAAACGGTTGCTAAGGCGAGATTTTTAATCACAGGTCCGCTTGTCCAAACAAATCCTGATTCATTTCCATAAAGAATCGATCTTGATTCTATATCGATTTTCATGGTGGGACCAAGAGAATTGATAGCAACAATCCCATTCGCTCCGTTCTCCTTGATGATTCTTGCAAATTCAGCAGGGTTTGGTATATGAGGACTAATCTTCATATAAATGGGTTTTTTTGTATGGCCTCTTATCGTCTTAACTGTATTGGCGATAACGGATAAGTCGGTTCCCACATAATGTGTGGAAACCTCAAAAGCATCTGCAAACGGATCCAAAAGAGGTATCAGCACTTCCATATCTTCTTTTGTGTATCCAACACTGATGATGAGCGGTCTATCCTTATGTATTAGATATTCGGGTAAAAACTCTTCAATCCATTTTTCCTTGGGAAATTCACTCCAAAGTTCACTATTCATGACATAGTCTCTATCTCCATAAATACATGGCTTTGGTATATGTGGTTTTTTGGTTGATATGGTTTTAGTGACCACCGCTCCGCATCCTGCATCTCTCATGAACAGTAACTTTTCAGTATCGCCTACGAGGGGTCCAGAAGCAGGCATCAATGGGTTTTCTAATGTTAATCCATCAAACGTTGTTTTTAAATTCACTTATTTCACCTCTTGATTGATTCTTTCCCATAATTTTTTTGCATAGCTGTTCGCTTGTCTATATTTGTCTAAGAGAGTTTGGCTGACCTCATAATCTTTAACCACTTGCTTACCTGCAACAAAAACATGTTTTGGCTTGAAGCTGTGGAATAACCCGAAAAATAGATGACCTAATGCATTATCTTGATTCATAGGTGTAGGTGGAATATAGGGAATCATTAATAAATCTGCCTCAAATCCCTTATCTATTTTCCCTAGCTTAACCTCAAGTACTCTACTTGCATAAAGATATGTATCTCGAATCAGTTGCTGAAGCTCATTTAATCCAAATAGATTAGGTGTCTGATCCAATAAATGGGTTCCATAATATAAACTTAGGTATTCGGTTGTCATGGCCGATGAGATACCATCGTTACCGATAATGACTGGAATTTGATGATTTCTAAATGATTTAAGGGGTGGTACACCAACACTATTATTCATGTTCGAAGTGAAATTGACGGCAATCACGCAATCATGCTTTTTGATGATGTCAAGCTCTTCTTCATCCACATAGATTGCATGTGCGATAATACTGTCTTTGGATAGCAATCCATGTCGTTCCAGTCTATTCATGATCTTTTCCTGATATTGATCCTGACAATCCATTTCGTCTAAAACACTTTCGGCAACGTGAATATGGATAGGCATATTTCCTAACGAGTTTTTTACGTCTGATAGAGTTTTTTCTGAAAGACTCATTGAGGCATGTAACCCAAATAGTCCTCTAACAAATCTAGAACGATGGTTTCTATTGAACTTAATGTTTTCTTCAATCGCTTTTTCAATTGAAAATCGATCACTTGTTTCAAATGCGAATATGCCTCTTAACTGACCATCGTCACATATTGCTTTTTTTAAGGAATCAAGGGAACCTGAAATATCAATACCGCTTGCATGATGATCAATCAAGGTTGTTACGCCATTTTTCATGTGATCAACCGCACTGACGATACCGCTAAAGTATGTCATCTCATTATCAAGATTTCTATCTAATTTCCACCATAACTGATCTAATATTTCTTGGAAGTTTTTGGGTTGATAAGGAACTGACATGCCTCTTGCAAAAGTTGAATAGATATGGGTGTGACCAGTCACCAAACTAGGCATAACAAGATGATCTTTTCCATCAATAAGATGATAGTCATAATCTACAAAGTCGCTCATTGGGCCGAAACTGAGAATTTTTTCATCAAAAACAACATAGCCATTTTCGATGTATTGGTTAAAATCATAGACGCGCGTGTTTATAATTGCTTTAATCATTGAAAATCACATCCTTTAATCCATTTTCCCTGTCCACCAATAAACTGACCATCCCTAAGGACAAAATGACCTCTGACCAATGTTGAGATCACCCGACCTGCGGATGGAAGATTTTCATAAACAGAATAATCGCATGTCCCATGATTGCCATGGATACGGTAGCTAGAGTCGGGTTGGAAAATGACAATATCGGCATCATAATCTTCTTTAAGTTCACCCTTCATGCTTAAACTTTGTGTATAGGCAACTCTTTTTGTCATTTTTTCAATTGCTTGATCACCTATGTGATGACGCATGACACCAAGTGCATGCTCAATGCCTCCGATACCAAGAGGGGTTTCATGCAAAGTATGCTTATCCTTGTCTTTACTCATAAAAGCACAATGATCCGTACCTATGGTATAAACTGCATGCTGATATTGAAATAACAAATTTTTTTCACGAAGACTTCTAAGAGGGGGAGCAAACGTATAAAGATATCCATCCTTACGCTCCAACACTTCTTTAGTAAACGTAAAGTATTGGGGACAGCTTTCAACAAAGAAATGCTGATTCAAAATATCAGGATAATTTTGAATCAATTTTTCCAATGTTTCACCACTACTCAAGTGGACCATATACATCCAACCACCTGTTTTTTTTGTATATTCTGCAAGTTTGAGTGCTTCTGTTGTCTCACTGATTGCCGGTCTGCTAACCGTAAGATCTCGATACGTAAACTTAGAATCCAACTGAATTAAGTCATCATTTTCAATGTGTGCCATGATTAAAAAGTGATATTTCTTAGAAAGCTCCAATAATTTGATGATCTCAGTATCATATGTTCGGCGATTTGAATCTGAATATGTTGTAAAAAGCTTTAAGGTATTCATACCTAGAGCCTTCATTTTGATCACAAATGCTTCCAAATCACCCTTTGGATTTTTAATGCATGCGTGAAAATGGTAATCAACTACACTCTTTTTCGCCAATTCCAATCTTTTATTGAAAGCAGATTCTAAATCCCGAACGCAGTCAACGGGATCTAAAAAGTCCACATAGGACGTGATTCCTCCATAGAGTGCTGCTATACTTCCGGAATAAAAATCATCAATAGATTTAATAAAACCCAAATCAAGTTCAAAATGTACATGTGGATCAATGATGCCAGGCAATACTTCATAACCTTCAAGATCGATCACTTCGTTTGCAGGAAAAAACTCACCGCTAATTAAAGCAATTTTTTCTCCTTTGATATATAGGTTCTTATTTTCCCATTTTTGATTTCTATACAGTTTTCCATTGATTAATGCTTTATCGTACATATGAACCTCCTATCGATTAACTTTCACGATATGTACATCCTTAAGTCTAAAGGTACGAATAATACGCTCTACCAAATCTTCTCTTGCTGAAATAATTAAATCTAGATTCGATTCAACCATTTTTCGTAAGATGTGATAATATCCATGACCTTTCAATTCAAGTAGCCCAATCTCATCAAGATAGATAGGTTCAATTTTTTCTTGAATCATTTTCTCGATTGATTTGCAAATCCAATCCAAAGTGAGCAAGTTAATATAATAGGGGCCAATTTTTCCTTTACTAGCAAAGCTATTAGCATAATAGAGTTCATGCACTAAAAGTGTTTTTTGCTCTCTCGTAGTTAATCTCGTAGAAATAAAACTGTGGACTTTGGTCCCAATCATCTTCTTGATTGAGATGAATCCATCCCCAGCATGGTGCTCTATGAAATACTCTGTCAATGTCGTTGTTTTACCTTCATTTATTTTCCCAGTAACGATAGTGATCATCAATAGTCTCCCTCATATGTTTTTGACCTTTTTTGTCAAAATGAATTGTGAGAATTTCTGATGCAATCGATATTGCTATATCTTCAGGTGCTCCACCACCAAGATCCAACCCAATCGGTGAGTAAAAATGACTTAAATCAACATCTTTTCCGAATCTCTGATATGTTGCTTTTAAATAATCTTTGAGTTTTTCAATAGAGCATAGCATGCCTATGTATTTAGGCTTAAGCCCCAACTCAATGATTTTGTTAATCACATGATAATCATAAGCATGCGAAGGCGTGCACACAACAACAAAACTGTCATCCTTAATTCTATTTTCTTCAATATAAGGAGCAAAATGCTGATGCACTAAAACATCTCCGCCTTCAAAGGCATCGATGATGTCTTTTCTTTCGTCAATAACAGTTAAGTGGAAATTTAATGGTTTTAATACTTTAACAAGCGCTTGTCCAACGTGACCGCCACCAAAAATATAGACATAGTTTTTGACACCTAAAAATTCATAGAACAAGGTTACGGTTCCACCACATACCATAGGTAGTGTTTTAGCTTCTGGGATGACTTTTCCTTTGTCTAGCAAATACTTTTCTGTCAAATGCGTTCTGCTTTTTAGAAGATCTTTGGATTTTTCAATCGCATAGTGTTCCAAAGCACCTCCTCCAACTGTACCAAAAAACTCGCCAGATTCAACAACCAGCATTTTTTTTCCTATTTCCACAGGACCTTCTCCGTCTTTTCCGATAGCAGTTACTAAAACCATATCAATGCCCTTAGTTTGATAGGATACTATTTTTTGATATAAATCATTCATCTCATCAACTCTTTTCTCTCACAGATGCACATCATCATTTTATAAGAAGAATGTGACTAAAACGGCAACAATGAGTGTTGACATGGATATCAACAAATTCGGTTTAAATCCTAAAGCAACTTTCTTACCTAAAACGCTATATGCAAAATAAATCAAACTGAGGACGAGTGCTTCCATGAGTCCTAAATAAAGGACAAATTCTGCCATATTTGATAAACTTGCCAATTGAACGAAAGGGAAGGCAGTCAATGCATGATTAATCGCAATATTTCCTAAAAAGAGCATTCTCCATGATAGCCCAACCAAAGCAATGCCTGTGACTTTGAGTGCCAAAGGTTTCTTTTCTATCAAAGGCAAGAAAACAACCATGACAAGAGATTGAAGCATAATGGCAATCATCGGATTATATGTCTTGATTGGGGGTAAACCGGGAAGGAAAAAATTGATTGCCTTGATGGATGCTGCAATCGCAGCCACATAAATCATCGCTGATTTTGATTTTGTATTTTGGTAAGTGATAATCATCAATGTAGCAGCAATAGGAAACATGACGCTTCCTGAAACTAAAGGGGGCAAAAATTGTAAAACGTAGCCTAAGGTAGCTTCTAAAATTCCCCAAACAGCACCAAAGAATAAAATGTAAACCCATATGTTTTTATTTGTTTTCACGAGTGTATCTCCTTTTGTTTTTGTTCTAAAATACCTTTAAGTATTTTTTCTGGTGTAATCGGAAGTTCGGTAATTCTCACGCCAACTGCATTATAGACAGCATTTGCCAATGCTGCAGGCGGTGTATCAATACCAATTTCCCCAACTGATTTTGCCCCAAATGGACCGGACTTTTCATAGCTTTCTGCAAATTCTGTCGTTAACTTATGAATGTCTTTTGTTGTTGGAATCTTGTAATTCAAGAAACCATTCGATATAAGACTGCCTTTACTACTATATTTCACATCTTCAAAGCGAGCCATACCCAGACCTTGAACGATAGCTCCCTCAACCTGTCCCTGTGCAAGCTTCAAGTTGATCGGTGTTCCACAATCAACAACACTGACATAATTGATAATGTCGAGCTCACCAGTTTCTTTATCCACATCGATTTCAATATAACCTGCCATGAATGGCGGTGGTGATTTCGTACCCACATAGCTGCCAGTAGCTGTTAACTGCTTTTGATCTTCGTTGTAGGTTAATCGATTGGATAAAGCAGACAATGTGATTTGCTGATTTTCAGTTTGGAAAGTAATGCCATCAAACTCAATATCATCGATATCAACCTTGAGTGCTCTAGCTGCTTCTTCTAGTAACATATTTTTCATCAAGTTAGCTGCTTTTAAAACCGCATTACCTGAAACATAGGTCGTGCTTGAAGCGTATGCTCCCGTATCAAATGGGGTTAAATCCGAATCTGATGAATAGACAATGACTTTATCAACAGTCGTCATCAATTCTTCAGCAGCAATTTGAGCTAGAATGGTATCACTGCCTTGTCCAATATCTGTGGCTCCAACCATAAGGTTATAGAAGCCATCATCATTTAGCTTGATCGTTGCTGCTCCCATATCGATGTATGGAATTCCGCTTCCTTGCATCGCAATAGCCATACCAACTGCCTTGACCTTGCTATTTCCCAACTCTACTCTTGGATACTTGTCATTCCAACCAATGAGCTCCATACCTCTTTTGACACAAAAGTCCAATTTACATGTTTCCATGATCATGGCTGTACCTTCGGTACCTTCACCCATAATCTCAAAGATCGGAGATGTCTGACCTTCTAAAATCATGTTTTTTTGTCTAAATAGAATGGGATCCATCTTTAGTTTCGCACAAAGCATATCAATTGCTGATTCTAAGGCAAAATTACCTTGAATAGCTCCATAACCTCTATATGCTCCTGCAGAAACATGGTTGGAATAGACGATTCGACCTTTAAATCTTACAGCATCAACCTTATTGTAAAGTGGTAGAACCTTTGAACCGGTAACCATGAAAACCGTTAGAGCGTGTTCTCCATAAGCTCCAGTATCGGATAATACATAACAATCAATTGCTTTAAGCGTGCCGTCCTTCATTGCTCCTAGCTTCATATCAAGACGCATTGGATGTCTTGTATAGGTTGATTCAAAAACTTCTTTTCTTGTAAAATTAATCTTTGATGGTTTCCCTGTTTTCAAGGTAACCATAGAAACAAACATTTCACCATGAAGTGCTTGTTTACCACCGAATCCGCCACCAACGCGAGGTTTGATAACTCTAATTCTAGATAGTGGAACATCGAGGGTTTGTGATAAGATGCGTCTGACATGAAATGGTGTTTGAGTTGATGAGTAGATCACAAGACGGTTTTGGAAATCAATTCTCGCATTAACCGTATGGGGTTCCATCATCGCATGGGCTTGTGCCTGAGTATAAAATGATTCTTCAATGACGACATCACATGATTTTAAAACCTCTTCAATATTGCCTACTTCCATTTGATAGGAGGCTGCAACATTCTTTTTGGGCTCAAAGCCTATAGGAAACATTTCATAAATGCCCTCCTCAGGATGAATCACCGAAGGATGTTCATAAGCTTTTTCAAAATCAAGAACTGGTTCAAATACTTCATATTTAACTTCAATTAAGCTTAAAGCTTTTTTTGCCATTCTTTCGCTTATTGCAGCAACACATGCAACTTCATCGCCAACGTAACGAACGTATTCATCTAGAATAAATTTGTCGTGAGGTGATGGTTCCGGATATCCTTGACCTGCACGTGTGAATGACTTTCTGGGTACATCATGATGCGTTAAAATAAGCTCAACACCTTCAAGTTCCATTGCTTTTGACGTGTCAATGGAAACAATTTTGGCAAATGCGTGTGGACTTCTTAAAATTTTAACAATGAGGGCATTTGGATCAGCAAGATCATCAGTATAGGCAGGTCTCCCCATCATAATACCCCTTCCATCGATGGATGGAATCTTATGTTTGACTATTCTCATTTTTGATCACCCAAAAAACGTTTGATGGCTCTAAATTGTGCTTGATATCCTGAACATCTGCACAAATTTCCAACAATATATGTTTTTATTTCCTCGTCAGTCGGATCTTTGATCTCACTTTTTAGTGCATGAAGGGTTAGTGCGAGTCCTACGTTACAAAATCCACATTGGTCAGCACCTTCATCACCAAAATAATGACTGATATGTTCAACTTCATTTTGAACACCTTCAACAGTTGTAATATGATGACCATCCACTCTGGCTGTTAGCATCGTACATGAAAGAACAGGTTTGCTATCAAAAAGGACTGTACAAACTCCACAGGTTGATTCATCACACCCGTTTCTGACACTTGTGATATGATTATTTCTTAACGTTTCAAGTAGATATTCATCTGGTGAAACCTCAAATATTCTATTTCTTCCGTTTAATGTAAATTGTACTTTCATTTAGGATGACACCTCCTTGATTCCTCGTTTGACATACGCCTTAGCTAAAGCTTTGCGATATTCTTCGCTTGCTGCTTTATTAGAACCTAATTTAATCGTGTCTAACACAATATTTGCTGTTTGCTCAATAACTTCATCGTTGACAAGAGGTTGACTGTTGAGAAAATCTAGTGCTTCATGGGCAATCAATGCACCTCCCGGACGTGAACCAATAGCAATTTGATATTGTCCCTGCTCTTTAAAAACAGCAACATTCAAGATTGCAAAATCTAACCCTGAATTTGAAACTTTCTTGAAATATCCAGTACCTGATCTTTTTTCAATGATGATATGCGTCAAAATGTCTGTCACTTTTTCCTTCGACAATAAAAACGACTCCAAAGGCATTTCTTTAAAGGGATAAAAAATAAGTTTTACAGGTAGAGTAACTAGCGATGTAATCAGATCTGAAAATGAATAACGACCCACGATACTGCCACCTACGGTTGCTATATTTCTAAAGCCAACACCCATAATTGAACCTACAGCTGTTCCTAAAAAGCCTTTACCCAGGCTAATGATACTCTCGTGAGATTCAAAATCATGTAATGTTACCATTGACCCTACTTCGATGTAATCATCATGATCAATGATTTGATTCAAATTCAAGGCATTCAGATCAATCACTGTTTCAACACTTTGTGTAGACATTTTCAGCCACGCTCCACCTCCGATGAGTATATTCTTAGTGCTTGCATTTAAAAGCTGATAAGCCTCTTTTAGAGATGTTGCTTTGTGATATGTTTTAATTTCCATCTTCTCATTCCTTCCCCTTGGGTTTCTCTAATTTCAAGTAATCTTCAATCGTATCAATATCTGTTAAGACATTGGGATCATCCGTGGAAACAATCTGCAATTCGAATCTATTTCTAAAAACTTTTAAATTTGAGGCAACTGACTCATTCAATAAATCTTGTATCAAATGTTTTTGAATAAATAAGGGATGGCCTTTTCTGCCGAGATAACTTGGAACTCTCATTTCCTTATTCCCACCAATGAGCAACTCATAAGTGGTAGGGTGTACAAAGGGACAATCTCCCGGTAGTACAAAAAAGTCATCGCTGATTGCACTGACTCCGGTCTGTATTGAACTAAACATGCCTTGATGATAGTTCTTATTTTCAATGCATGTTACGCGTTCTATCCCCTTCAAGGCAAGCTCAATTTCTTCATGATAATGACCTGTAACGACAAAAATATGGCTGACAAAGGGCATCATACCATCGATTGCGTGACAAATTAATGACTTGTTTTTAATCATTAAAAGCATCTTGTTTGTTTGTGCGCGGCTTGAATAACCTGCCGCTAAGATGATTCCTTCTGCCATGGAATACTCCTTGAAACTCTATGTTAAAACGGATTTGCGATTAACCTATCTACTTACTTATATCAATATCTTCGATGATATTGCATATTTTTATGTTTATCTTTACTAATAGCATAGCATTAAACACAAAAATAAACAACACTTTATTTAAAGTGCTGTTTGCTGTTTGCTGTTGTTTAAATTCATAAGACAATCTAGTTTTTGGGCTGATAAATTGTCATATAGTATCTTGATTTTTGTTCGATGAGCATCTTTTTCAGTGGCTCGTACAACCAAAGAATAGTTAAAAAATTAGTAACAGCCATGATGATCTCGAATAGAAGGTCACCATAAAAATATACTAAAAATGGAATATCCAAAATGAAAACAGAAACTGGGATGAATAACCAACCATAAAGAAAACCAAAGAATAATCCGAAAATTGCTAATGCCCAAGTGGAATTTGCTTTTTTAAATACGGTATGCAGTAAGAATGGAATAAGTAACCATGCAATTAGCATGGATGGAATGTGCATGGGAATGACAGGGCCGAACGGAGACAAGATATTGATTGCTGCTACATGAAGAACGACAATCAAAGCGGTTTTTTTAAATCCAATGACTCTTGCATAAAGGACAATCAGCAATGTGGTAAATTGTACGTTAGGTAAAAATGAGAGTGCGATCTGCTGTACAAAAAGAATGGAGGCTAAAATCGCAATCAGTGCAGCATCTTTAATTGCTTGATGCTTCTTGCTCATGATAATCCCTCCGATGTTGATCTTACTGAGATGCGAATGCGATCTTTATTTAAAAAGTCAATATTGCTTACTCCTTGAGTAGCCAAATAATAATCAGTTCCATCGTATTGTTCGATAGCTAAAAAGTTGTCTGACCAGTTAGTTTGCACATTAAAGTCATGATTGGATATACCAAGAAGTATCTTTCCCTGATAAGCAAAGCTTTGAAAATCATCTGAGCACGTATCATCAGCTTGATAGCTTGATGAAGCGCACGTTAGGCTAAACTCACGGTTAAGAATATCGTAAAAATTATCTCCTTGAAGAATGATTAAATCGTCATCAAATACTGTTTGCCCATTTTCATCAACAATGATAACTCTAATCTTTCCATCATCTGAAGCTTGATTGCTCTCTGTTAAATAGTGCACAAAAATAGCCGCTGTCATAACGACAAAGATACTAATAACTATTTTAAGTGCAATAGATTTCATTTTATTCTCCTATTCTATTAAAAACCAAATAAATTAAAAGCTGGATTACCATAAACGTCACGGTAAATCTTATAGGCAACAAGTGCTGAAAATACTTGAGGCGTTGAAAATGCCATATTTGCTTGTTCATCATCAAGTAACCATTTATAGGCACCTTCACTCTCATACTTGAGTAACGCTTCGATTAGGTCAGTGCCTGAAGTTGTGTAATTTTCTCCACGCGGATTGATTCCTTGCGCTACCAAACCCAAAATGACAGTTGCAGTCGATGATGAATTCGCATTCCCCCATGATTCCACACCATCAACAGAAAGCATCGTTTGAATATAGGTAACCATCTCTTCAATCGTTTTATGAAGTGCAATATCTTCACGATAAGGCGCTAAAGCCAACAACAACATTCCTGCATAATCAGCATCCATATATGCTGGTGTTGATGATGTTAACATATCTAGAATATCAACAATTTGTTCACTTGAACCTTCTGTCATTGACAGTGCTGTCAATAAAGAAATTGCATCATATGGATTACTTGCTTCAAAGCCAGCTAAAGCCGTTTTTGTCGTATTTAAATCAAGGTCATAAGCCTTCTCAAAAACAGTAGTTTTAAAGGTTTCAGCAATTGTAGTTCTACTCAAAATTGGTGAAGGATAATTCAAGGTTAAAGAAGATAACAAGGGTGCTTGATAGCCATGTAACCCCAGCTGCTCGATTGCTGCTAGAACATAGTGTTCATAGGTATCGTTATTGACGTAAGTTGAATAGTGATTTTCAATAAATACCTGTATAAGGCGATCAATTTCTAAATCCGTCTCATCAAGCATTGTGGTCTCGACAAATGAGACACTCATATCATCTTGAATATCAAGATCTTGTATGCCAGTAGAAGTTGGTATTCCATCAACAAATAATGAATAATAATAGTTATAAGTAATACCATATTCTGTTGGATAAAATCCTCCAACTCCGTTAACAAATACGCCAATATCGTAAACTGAATAATCAAGTCCAACCTGTTCATCAACTAAATCGATGAGCGTTTCTTCATCATCTTCGGCAAAGATGATGGATTCACTGAGTAATACTGTACCAGTTACATTAACTACTTCTACCTTGAAGGACATTGTTTCCGATTCTTGACATCCAGCAAGCATCGTTGAAACAAGTAAAACCAAAACTGCAAACCAAATCTTTTTCATGTCATTTTCTCCTTATGTATATAAAAATCCATACCTCTGGAGGCATGGAAATAGACAAAAAAAGATTTTGTCCTTCTCAACCCCAGAAGATGACTATAGTTGACTTTTCGGTAGGTCTCCCGGCTTAACATCATCCTACTTTGCACCTTCCCGCTTGTGGCAGTGGTTAATTTGCATTTCGTCCGTTTCACGGTTGCTGGGACAGCTCAAGAATTTAACTCGATTCCCTGTTATGTCTGTATCGACACCGACTGGTCAATTTAGATACTCTCATTATAAAGCATGGCGTATAGATTATCAATAGTATTTTGGAAAAAGGATCATATTGTGAATGATTAGTCTTTTTTCAATATTTGATAGATGGATTTTAGCAATTGATCACGCAACTGATGTGCAATTTTTGTCATACTGTCAACTTGTGCTCTGTATTGTCTAGAAGCGATTTGATCATCAAGTGAAGAAAGGTTAATCAGCACATTCATACATGCACCTTCAACTCCTAAAGCTAACGACATAACTGCCACTCCTAGATCAGAGATCGTTTGCTTATTCCCATATTGAATCAAAAAAGGCATTTGATGTAAGGCGCTGATTGAAAGACTAGCAACAGTGATGGGAACAACAATGGCTTGAAGTGTACCTTCCTGTATCTTTTCTTTCCTATTTTTGATTTGGTTTTCAGTTTCTTTTGGCATCTGATAGGCTTTCATAATCAAATTGAAGGCATCCGTATCTCTATCAATCAAATCAATCAATTCATCTTTTATAACGATGATTTCTTGATGAATATCGATAAATTCTAGCTGGATCTCTGGTGATAATGCTAAAAATTTCTTTTTTCCTGCTGTTAGATGTCCAACCATTCTTGCTAGGGAGACACCAAGTGTAGAAGCTAAAGCAGAAACAGATCCACCACCAGGTGCAGGTGATTTCGAATCTATTTCGTCAATAAACTGTTTGATTGTTAAATCGATGAGTTTCATATTTTCCTTCCAATCTGTCTATTGTTGACAACTTGTTTTCCATGTATAAATACATGCTTTGCATGATTCACACCAAAATGATAAAGAATGTAGCTTAAGTTTGGTGCATCCATTAAGACAATATCAGCTTCTTTCCCAATTTCTAAAGATCCTACCAAACAATCGATGCCTAAATGATACGCAGGGTTGATGGTTACACTATTTAAGATCTCTTCAGGTGTCATTTTTAGTTTATTTGAAGCAAGATGCATGATGAATTGAAAGTTTTCAGTTGGGCAGCTTCCTGGATTATAGTCTCCAGCAATTGAGACCGCAACATTGGAGTCAATCATTTTTCTAGCATTTGCATAATTTTTATTGAGATAAAATGATGTTCCTGGTAATAAATTCGCGATTGTGTTGCTTTTTGACAATTTATGAATATCTTCATCGGATATCACCATTAAATGATCAACGCTTGAAGCTTCTAGCTCAACGCCAAGACCTGCCCCACCTAAAGCATCAATTTCATCAGCGTGCAATTTGACTTTAAACCCTAATGATTTTGCTGCTAAGAGTATTTTTCTAGTTTCTTCTATTGAAAATACACCTGTTTCACAAAATACATCAACTGCATCTGCAAGTCTTTGTGATTGGATATATGCCATATCTTTGATGATTTGATCAATATAGCCTGATGAATTTCCTTTGAATTCCTGGGGAATTGCATGTGCGCCCATATATGTGGAGATCAATCGAACAGGATGCGTTTCCTTGATTTTTTTGGCTACCAGAAGTTGTTTGACTTCGGTTTCTAAATTTAATCCATACCCACTTTTAGCCTCTACTGTGGTCACACCATAAAGCATCATTTCTGTTAGGGATGGATAACTTTGTTGATACAATTGTTCGAATGATGCCGATCTCGTTTTTTCTACAGTTCCAAGGATACCTCCTCCAGCCTTAAGAATCTCAAGATAGGGAATGCCTGATCTTAATTTCGCATATTCGTCTTCTCGTGTTCCTGCATGGACAAGGTGAGTATGAGAATCAATAAGTCCAGGAACCGCTATTTGGTGTTTCGCATCATGAAGTATTGTTTCTTTTGCAAGATGTTTTTCATAATCATGCTGACCAAGATCAGCAATAATTCCATCCTTAATTGCAATAAATGCGTTTTTGATCTCTTTTATTTTTGACATATCTTTTCCTCTAACCGGAGGTTTAAGATACGGGGTGTATAACACGCCTATGTTATATATAATTAAATCTGCGCTCATATGCCCTCCTTAAAGGTTTGCTTCTATGATTTTGAGTTCGTTAAAATCTCTTAGTTTTAAATATCTTATGGATGCATCCACTAAATTGGAAATTGACATTTTCTTATCGTATGACAACTGATGCATACCCATATAATACTTGATTGAGTCCAAAAGAGCATCTTTTGGCAATAAACCGACAACTTCTGATCCTGTTACCTCAACTTGATATCTTTTGGCTTCCATTTGAACGGTTTCAAATATTCTATATATTGGATTTTTCTTGAAATCTAAAATATTCATGGTGATTTGAACGTGATTTCTTTCTTGAAGAAAAACCGGTCCTGCTTGAATATATTGAAATCCTCCACTGGATTGGCGAATCGCTTTTGCGATTGAATTCGCTATTTTTTCATCTGTTGTATTTAAATCAATATTGTAAGCAATCAGAGGAATTCTCGCTCCAATAGCAACCACACCAAAGGTGGGATGCATGATTTGTGGTCCAAAATCAGGTTTCCACTCAGGATCTTTAATCTTTTCGCTCATGCCTTCGAATTCACCTTTTCTAATATCTGGAAGATTCACTCTGGATGGCATTTGAGCAGCTTTTGCATATAAAAAGATAGGAAGATTGAACCGAGATGATACTTGTTTTGCCAGTTGGATTGCGTAATCCACACATTCATCAATTGTGATGCCGGAAATCGGAATAAAAGGAACAACATCAACCGCACCCATTCTTGCGTGTTCGCCCTTATGCAAATTCATATCAATCTTTTCTACTGCTCTATTAAAGAATTCCAATAAGGGTTCTATCATGGATTGTGGATCTCCGATAAGTGTAATGACACTACGGTTATAGTCCTGATCGGGCTCGACGCTAATCAATTTAAATCCTTTTTTATTTTTGAGTGGCTCTGTGATATATGCAATCTTTAGTAAATCTTTTCCTTCGGAGATATTGGGCACACATTGTACGACTGGGTTCATGATGACATCTCCTTTTTGGCTTGGATGATTGCTTGTATAATCAATTTGTCATCAGAAGAATTAGGAATTGTGATCATAGAATTATTATTCAATTGATTATATGCGCTAGCTACTTCAATGGCATGTTCATTTTGTGCCCACGAGCGTCTAGAAACACCAGCCATCACATCATAAAGCATTGCTGATTCTAAAATCTCATCCACACGTTTTGAACCATCCAAAACCATACCATAGCCACCATTGATTGCTTTGCCGATTCCTACGCCCCCACCATTATGAAGAGAAACTAAACTCATACCTCTTGATGCGTTACCTAAGGCAACCTGTGTTGCCATATCAGCCATGACGTTAGAACCATCCTTAATATTGGATGTTTCTCTAAATGGACTGTCAGTACCACCAGTATCGTGATGATCTCTACCAAGCATGATTGGACCGACTTCTTTTTTTCTAACCATTTCATTAAACTTTAAAGCAATCTTTGATCTTCCATATGCATCCTGATAAAGAATTCTTGCTTGAGTTCCAACAACAAGTTTGTTTTTCTTGGCATCTTTAATCCAATTATAGTTATCCAAATCTTGAAATCTTCTTTTCTCGTCGATTGCCTCCATGGCTGCTCGGTCGGTAAGTTCCAAATCTTTTGGGTTTCCTGATAGACAGACCCATCTAAATGGGCCATACCCATAATCGAAGAGGATTGGACCCATGATATCTTCTACATAGGATGGATAGATAAAACCATCTAAGTCATTTTCCTTATTTTTACATACTTCTTTAATGCCTGAATCAAAGATAGCCTTTAAGAAACTATTTCCATAATCGAAAAAGTAAGTGCCAAAAACAACTAATTGGTTAATCGCTTCAAAATGTTTTTTCAAACTTAGGTTAACCAGTTCAATAAATTTACTCTTGTTTGTCTTTAGTAATTTTGTTCTATTTTCAAATGTTAATCCCTGTGGACAATATCCACCATCGTAGGCTGCATGACAGCTTGTTTGATCACTTAAGAGATCAATGTGGATGTGCTTTTCAATTGCATATTCCAAAAGATCAATGATATTGCCAAAGAAAGCAATCGCTTTACTTTCACCTTTTTTTATTGCTTGATTTGAATATTCAAAAGCTTCTTGTGGTGTATTTGCAATCTCGCTTACCCAACCCTGCTCATATCTGGTTTGAATTCTAGATTGATCGACTTCGGCAATAATGCCTATGCCTCCGGCAATTTCAATTGCCTTGCCCTGAGCACCGCTCATCCCTCCAAGACCAGAAGATACAAAAAGCTTCCCCTTTAGATTATTTTTAGGGTCAATGCCTAATTTCATTCTACCCGCATTTAAGAGTGTTGAGTATGTTCCGTGAACAATGCCCTGGGGTCCAATATACATCCAGCCCCCAGCTGTCATTTGTCCATAGTTTGCAACACCTAAGGCAGATGCTCTTTGAAATCCTTCGGCGTTATCATACTGACCTATCATGAGACCATTGGTGATGATTACTCGAGGTGATTGCTTACTTGATTTAAATAATCCAAGCGGGTGGCCTGATAAGATAACAAGTGTTTGCTCATCATTCATGATTTCTAAATATTTTTTTACCAGATGGTATTGCATCCAGTTTTGAAAAACCTGTCCTGTCTCACCATAAGTGACTAGCTCATAGGGATAAAGCGCAACTTCAAAATCAAGATTGTTATCAATCATGACTTGAAAAGCTTTTCCTTCAATGATCTGTCCTGGATATTGAAAAATTGGTTTACCTTGTATTCTGCCTTCTGGACGGAAGCGATAGCCATAGATTCTGCCTTTTGAAAAAAGCTCATTTGCAAATTCAGGAGCTAGGGTATTATGCCAATCTTTTGGAACATATCTGAGTGCATTTTTAATTGCTAGTTGAATTTCATCTTCAGATAACGTTAATTCTCTTTTAGGCGCTCTTCTCATTGATGAATCAAATTCAGGATAGGCTGGAAGACTTGAAAATATCTGGTCCAGTCGAACTTCAAAATGACTATTCATTGATATCCTCTCCTTCAAAAACGTATTGATAAAATGAATCATCAATGAGCATTTGCTCAATTTGAAAAAGATAAGGATACATGACTTCATCCTGTTCAATAAAGGGAATATGTGATCTTATGTATTGATATGCCTTTGATGTTATATCGCCCTGTTGGGCTTTATTTCTAAAGTCAATCGCCTGTGATGCTGTGAGCAGTTCCATAGCAATAACCTTTCTTGAGTTGTCAAGAATTGATTTGGCTTTTCGAGCAGAAATGGATCCCATCGATACATGATCCTCTTGATTTGCAGAAGATGGAATTGAATCTACAGAAGCCGGATGTGCGAGCACCTTGTTCTCACTAACCAGTGATGCTGCAGTATATTGAACGATCATAAATCCCGAGTTCAATCCATAATGCTTAGCTAGAAATGGAGGGAGTCCATTGGATAAGTTGGGATTAACCATACGCTCAATGCGACGCTCACTAATGCCTGCAAGTTCAGCTATAGCAATACCTAAATAATCAAACGCTAGCGCCAAGGGTTCGCCATGAAAATTACCTGCACTGATGGCCAAATTATCACTTTCAAAGACAATCGGATTATCAGTAACGGCATTCATTTCTCTTTCTACGATATCTAAAATATGAGTCATCGCATCCGTTATTGCACCATGAACCTGAGGTGTACAACGTAAACTGTATGCATCTTGAACGCGTAATTCGTTTTGAGAAGTGACATACTTGCTACCCTTTAAATAGTTTCTCACTTTTTCTGCAGCCTTAATTTGTCCCTTTTGTCCTCTGACTTCCTGAACCCGAGAATCGAAGGCATCGATGACTCCACCTAAGGCTTCCATCGTCATAGATACGGATAAATTGGCAAATTTGAGCAGTCTCAAACTGTCATATAATGCAAGTCCACCAATAGCGCTCATGGCTTGAGTTCCATTGATCAGACTTAAACCTTCTTTTGCGTGAAGTTCTGCTATTGGTGTGATGTCAGCCTTTTTAAATGCTTCTAAAGTGTTTGACTTATTCCCTTGATAAAAGACTTCACCAAGACCAATCAGAGGTAGGCTCATATGTGATAAAAGTGCCAAGTCGCCGCTTGCTCCTAAACTGCCTTTTTCATAAACGACAGGAATAACATTTTTATTTAACATTTCCATTAGTTTCTCAATTGTAGATAATTTTATGCCACTATAACCTTTGATAAGTGCATTGATTCTAAGTGCCATCATGGCTCTAACAATTTCAATAGATAAAGGATCCCCGACACCACATGCATGGCTCATCAATAGATTTTTTTGAAGTATCTTCACTTGACTCTTGTCAATAATGACATTTGCCAAATGTCCAAACCCAGTATTAATGCCATATACAGCTTTACCGTCTCTTGCTATATTCTCGACAAAAAGACTAGCTCGTTGAACCAGTTCTTGGCTGGATTTGGCAATCGTAACTTCTTCATTATCCCTAGCGATACGTTTCAATAATTCCAATGTTAACGATTGTCCGTCTAAAATAATCATGTTTCCACCTCATGTGTTTAGTTTCTATATTCCTATAGTGTTTTATTCTTATCATTTAATGATAACGCTTACTTATAGATGTATTTTACCATAATATCAACTTCAGTATAACCACAAACATCAAGAAAAAAAGGATCTAGTGCGCTGCACTATATCCCCTAGAGTTTGCATCATCATAGGTTTATGGTTTATTCCTCTATTTTAATCCGTGAATTGATGTAATCAATGACTTGTTTTTCAGTTTTCAATGAAATCACATGGATAGCGAGTTCTTCCAATTCCTCTATAGTATGTGTGATAATCAACTGCTTAATACTTGCAATCGACGATTTATTCATACTAAGTCTTCTCATGCCAAGTCCAATAAGTACGGGTGCTGCAATAAGGTCACCACCGGATTCACCACATATAGATATTGGCTTCTTCACTTTATCAAATGCATCAATAGCCATTTTAATGACTCTAAACATGCTAGGAGAATAGTTTTGGAAGTATTGGGAAACGTTGGGATTCATCCGATCAACAGCCGTCATGTACTGACATAGATCATTGGTCCCAATGCTTGCGAAATCAACCTCTTCTGCAACATGATCTGCAATCATAATGATGGATGGTATTTCAATCATCACACCGATTTTAAATGCTGGATTATATTGGATCTTCTGTTTTGTCAATTCAACCTTGACTTCTTCAATGATACTTTTTATCCGATAAATGTCATCCATACTTCCTACCATGGGAAACATGAGCCATAGGTTACCAAAAACAGATGCTCGAAGAGCAGCTCTTAATTGAGTTTTGAACATATCCATGTGATCAAAGCACAAACGGATGGCACGATTACCTAAAAATGGGTTAACTTCATTAGGCATTTCGAGATAGCTTAATTCCTTATCTCCACCAATATCCAATGTTCTTAAGATGACTGGTTTCTGTTTAAATGAAACCAAAGTCTTTTTATAAACCTCGAATTGCTGATTTTCATTTGGCATTTGCGTATTTTCCATATAGAGAAATTCAGTTCTAAATAGTCCAATGCCATCTACATAGGGTTCGTTTTCTAATTCCTCAGTGCTCGCGGATCCAATATTTAATGTAACTTCGATTTTTATTCCATCTTTTGTTACAGATTTTACACCAATATATTTTTCGCTGATTTCTTTTTTGAATAAATAATCCTTTTGTTTATTCTTGTAATTTTCAATGGTATCCATATCAGGATTGATGATGATGTTTCCATGATTAGCATCTACAATCATCCATTCATTATCTTTAATCTCTTTGAGTAGGTAATCGATGCCAAGGATTGCAGGAATTTCATAGCTTTTCGCAATAATGGCTGTATGTGATGTTACGCCTCCTACTTCTGTGAGTATTGCCTGTACATTTTTTCTATCGATGGTCGCTGTATCCGAAGGATACAAATCATGTGCAACAATAACTGATGGTTGATTGAGTAACGATAAATCAGATTCAGCAATGCCCTCTGAAATGCGCAACAGTCTATTTCTAACATCTTTCAAATCCAATACACGTTCTCTAATCAATAAATCATCAACTTGAGATATCAATTCAATAAATTCATCGTATACATTTTTAATGGCATATCGGTAAGAGTAATGCATTTCATTGATTTGCTTGCTTATTTTTTCAACAACCATAATATCATTTAATATTTCCAGATGTGCATCAAAAATCTTTGCTTTTTCATCATTTTTTTCTTCAAGGAATCTTTTAACCTTAGCAATTTCTAGATGTGCTTGATTTTTTGTCTTTTCATAAGCTTCAAGCTCTTTTTCAATTTCAACTGGATTAATCATCTCCAGTTGAATATGTGGCGTGTACTGCTTATAGATGAATGCTCTGCCTATTCCAATACCCTTTGATACAACATGACCCTTTTGAATTGATTTCATATCTTAATTGCTCCTTCAAATTGATTAGTTAAAAGTGTGTATGCCTTTTTGACTGCCATCCCGATCATAGTAATAGTTCTTTCACAGCATAGGCAATGCCTTCATTATCGTTGGATAAAGTGATGAAATCGGCATGTTTCATTGCATTTTTACTGCCATTGCTGGTTGCTATAGACAAGCCAGCAACATTGAACATGCTGATATCATTGTCATAGTCACCAAACACACATACTTGTTCTAAATCAATATGCATGTACTCCGTAATTTTTTCAACAGCGCTTCCTTTGCTTACTCCAATTGCAGATATATCTAAAAAACCTTCATTTGAACTCATGTGATTCAATTTTGTGTTCATTTCAACAAAGTGTTTAATTTTCTTCGTTTTAATGGAATTCGTTTCATAAATCAGTATTTTTTCGATTCGCTCATAATTGTCAATTCCATATTCATAGACCATAAGTTTAATCTCTTCTGAATTTTGTTCTTTTGCATGTTCATTATAGCTTTTAAATCTATCCAACCGTAAGCTGAATGGCTGGAAATAGCAGGCATCGCGCTTGTGAATGTTACATTCAAAATGATTAATGATGCAAAAATCAATAACCTTCTTTGCATCTTCGGGATCTAAAAATAATTGTTGAACGGGTTGTTGAGTGGATAGATCATCAATTGAAGCTCCATTTGAGGAAATCACGAAATCTTTTAATTCCAGTGTTTCATAGAAGCTTTTTAACATGGTAAAAATTCTTCCTGATGCGATTGCAATTTTAATGCCTTTTTTCTTAAGTTCATCAATTGCAAGTTTGCTATGATAGGAAATCTTGCCTTGAGTCGTTAAAAGAGTCCCATCCAAATCAAAAACAACAAGTTTCACTTTCTTACCTTTTCGCTTCAACGCTTCCAATTCCATGATGTTGACCTCTTATCAGTATAGCCCTTAGTCGCTTATCAGTGCGACTAGAAGTAATGTGCATCTAAAACTTTTGCTGTGTTACTAAAAAACTAATTCAATCATATGCATCTATTATACCTTGAATTCAACTGCTTTGTAATCTTAATATGCCCCGACTTTAATAGTTGTTTAAGAAAAAAAGAAAGTTGATGGCTTCTTTTAGCCAAAGACTCTCTTTTCAATTTGTAGCACACCATACTTAGATTTGCTTTTTGATTTGTTCTAGTTTCATGAATTCAAAATTAAAATTTTTCTGATACAAAGTCGATAATTCATAAAATACAGGTGTTGAAGGCATTATCTTAAATATGTCTTGTGATATTTCTATGCAGTTTGCTCTTTTTAACCCTTCTATAATTTGATGCACTGGATACTTGTTACCTAGCTTAAATTGGAGTATTCGAAGTATTGTTAGCGCTAGATAACACGTGAGGAAGTGTCCTTTGATGTGTGGCTTTTTCCATACATAAATCGGTCTGCCTTCTAAATCAGTCTTTGTTACTTTGAATGATTCTTCAATCTTTGATAACTGTCTATAATTTTTGATGATATCGAATGGATGTAACTCAAGATTGTTGGTCACGATGGTATAGTATCCATCAAGAGCTAAATCTCTATCATACTTTTCTTTGTTGAAGACATAGGTGTCTTTACCCTTTAAGATTTCACCTGTCTTAGGGTCAATTTTCACTTTCTTGAAGTATTTTTTAATGCCGAAGGCGTTAGAAGCGTTTAGGAGCGCAGGTTCGTTTAAGAATTTTTGAATCTTGTCTTCAAGAAGACCTCTCTTAGCTCTTTGATAAAGTTCTTCATCCTTTGACCAAAAACACATGAAGTGTTCAGAAATGACTTTAAGAGACCCATCCTCTAACTTGACCTCTTTATCATAGCTCACAAGTTTGTACTTGAAGGTGTGGTCTTGGTTGTATTGATAGTCCTCTTGATTTAAGACAATATTAGAGTAAGTGTTGCCTCTATTTCTAATGCGCTGACTGATGATGTAGTCATCGCCATAGGATTCGATCATCGCTAGATTTGAGGCACTGTTATTGCCTTTATCGGCGACGATGGTTAGCTTTCCTAGATTGAACTGTTTCTTAATCTTTTCTAGGATGGGTCTCATCGTTAAAAGATCATGGGTGTTTCCAGGAAAGAGTTCATAGGTAATAGGGATACCATTATGATCAATGAATAGACCCATTTGAACGATACCGGTTGTTTGGTTTTCCTTAGAAACGCCAGTTTCTCTGAATCCATCCGTTTCATCGGATTCAAAGTAATAGTTGGTGACATCATAGAAGACTAAAGATGCGTCTCTTAACCCTTGTGAGGCGATTTCTTCGTTTAAGTGAACCATTAAATCATCTTTGAGTTCAGCCAAATCACCTAGAGCTTTATATACTTCTTCGATTTTTATATCTTGAAACCCTAGAAAGAAACGGTCCTTGTTTGCGTGAGTTTTCTGTTTGCTGGATGGATTGATAATCCTTGAATAAACCAAAAGTTTTAAGATGTCATCAAGTACATATTGACTCTTCTTTGTATTCTGATAATTATCAAGTGCTTTTAATATATTGAGTTCCTCATATTGTTTCTTAAGAATAGCATATCCATAGTTTAAAGGGATGTTCGTTAGATTGATTTCTTTTGATAAATTGATTGACAAAGAAACGAGCTTTTCTCCTCTTTGTTTTAAACTCATCGCTTTTGCCTCTGCCCTTAGACGTTCAAGGACATTAGGTTCTATTTCTTGCATGTCTTCTAAAATACCAAGACGTTCAATGAAACGACGTCTCGGTTTGCTGTTTTTATCACGATAAGACTCGGTTAAATAGACATAGTGTTTGTTGGTTGAGGGGCTTTTACTTAAATGAATGTTCATACTAAATCATCTCCTATAAATCAATTATATCATATTGTGCTACAGTATGCTACAATTAATTTAAGAAAATATCGTTTTATAGTAAAAATAGACTTTAGGCCTATGTGAGGCTCTAAAATCTATCTGCTTCGTGTAGCACACCAGAGCTTATTCAGATGATTATAGACAATCAACTATAAAAGTCGGGTTATACCTTGAATTCAACTGCTTTGTAATCTTAATATGCATAGCCATCAAAAATATTCAACTCTAGTAAAGTAATGACAATTGACGAATAATCGTATTGATTTTCATAAAAATGATTTTCTATGCTGGATAGAAAATCATTTGATTTTATAGATTCATTTAGTGATGATCAGCAACTAGTGCAGCTAAAGCAATACTGTAGAATTTACTCTCCTTGGAATCGGCACGACTCGTCAAGACAATTGGTTTTTTTGCACCAGCGATGATGCTTGCACTTTTTGCATCACCTAAAAACATCATTGACTTATAAAACACGTTGGCTGATTCGATTTGTGGCATCAATAGTAGATCTACATCTCCGGCCATCGGATCGGTAATGCCTTTATGTAAAGCGGCTTCTTTATTGATTGCATTATCCATTGCAAATGGTCCACCAACAGTACAACCCTTGATACGGTCATTTTGATTTCTAAATATGAGTTCTTGTGCGTCGAGTGTCGCCTGCATTTTTGGATTTACTTTTTCAACAGCTGCTATACAACCCACATTAGGATGTTTAATGCCGAGTGCATGAGCGATTGCTACGCCATTTTCAATAATTTCTTGTTTGATATCGGCATCTGGACTGATATTCATTGCTCCATCAGTCATCAAAAGCAATTTGTGGTATCTAGAAATTTCCATAACACTGATATGGGAGATTCTATTTGGGGTTCTGATACCATATTCTTTATCTAATGCCGCACGTAAGATAATTGCCGAATCAACCATTCCCTTCATCAAAATATCAGCTTTGTTCTGACTGATTAATTTAACAGATTCTTCACAGGCTAAAATGGGATCGGGAATATTGATGATTTGATAATCATTGATGTTCATTTTCAAATGCTGAATCATGTCTCTGATTTCAGCTTCATCACCAACTAAAATTGCATGAATAATATTGGCTTGTGTTGCGAGATTCACAGCTTCGAGAACATGTTCATCATTTGCTACAGCAACGACTAATGTTTTGGGTTCTAATAGCTGAGCTCTTTTTACAATATCCTGCATGGTTTTAATCATTTCATTCACCTACTTGTATTCCTTTGCTTTTTCATCACCCTTAAGCACACGATATGCACCATAGGCTAAAGCTTCCATTTCATCTTCACCTGGATAAACCATCACAGGTGCAATAAAATCAACTCTTTCTTTGATGAGATCAATTGCCATTTGACTGTATGCAAGACCTCCTGTGATGATGATAGCGTCGACTTTTCCTTTTAAAACGGTACTACAGCTACCAATTTCCTTAGCAATCTGATAACACATGACATCATAGATAAATTTAGCTTCTTGATCTCCATTATTGATTCTCTTTAGAATTTCAAATCCATCATTGGTGCCAAGATAAGCAACCAGTCCACCTTGTCCATAATTTTTCCTTTGAATTTCCTTTAAAGTATACTTACCTGTAAAAACCATTTTATACAAGGGACCTAATGGTACTGAACCGCTTCGCTCAGGTGACATGGGTCCATCTCCATCTAGTGCATTATTAACATCGATGACACGGCCGTGATGGTGGACTCCAACACTGATTCCACCACCCAAATGGGCGATAATTAAATTGAGTTCCTGGTATTTCTTTTTTAGATCAGCACTTGCTTTCAGTGCAACAGCTTTTTGATTCAATGCATGAAACAAACTGACTCTTCTTATTTCCGGCATACCGGTGAATCTGGCAATATCGTCCATTTCATCAACAGCAACAGGATCGACGATGAAGCTCGGAATATGATATTGATCGGCAATTACTTTTGCGATCACACATCCTAAATTGGATGCGTGTTCTCCTCGTGGAGATTTTCTCATATAGTCAATCATTTCTTCATTGATGCTATAGGTTCCCCCTTCGATTGGCTTTAGCATGCCTCCACGACCAACAATTGCATCTAAAGTTGAAAGATCAATCTTTGATTCTGATAATGCAGTCATGATCGCACCCATCCGAAAATCATATTGATCAATAATATGCTCAAAATGAGCAATCTCTTCGACATCGTGCTTTACATTGATATTGTAAATGGGTTGTTCATTTTCATAGATAGCCAATTTGGTTGATGTCGAACCGGGATTGATAGCAAGTATTTTATATATATTCATGTCAAACTCCTTCGTAGAATCGTATCCTCACTACATATAATTATAACATGTCTAAGTAGACAAGACAATGTCTTCTTTTTATACAATTTTTTGTGTCGCTATTGCTATCTAAAAATTTAAAAAGGTGAAATTATAACTTCTCAATGGCTTTTAGACGATCTGATGCTGCAGGATGTGAGTAGTGCAATAAAATAAATAATGGGTGTGGATTCAGATTTGAATAATTTTCCTTAACTAAAATGCGTAAAGCGTTCATCACATGAATCTTATCGACATATTGAGTAGAAAATGCATCAGCAGCATATTCAGCTTTCCGACTTAAATAGTTAAGTGGAATGCCTAGAACAAAGTCGATAGGTTCAATTAAAATGCCAAATAAAATCAATCCGAATCCAAGATGTATATCCGATAAGCTAAAGGCTGTTGCTAATGCAGGTGATTGCATGATTAAGCCTAAAATAAGTGCGTACAATCCAAAAATAACAGCTCTTTCAATAATCATTTTAGGCGCATCTTTGTGCATCGCATGGCCCAATTCATGAGCTAAAACAGATAATATTTCATCTTCTGAAAGTTTTTCTATGAGTGTATCAAATAAGACAACTTCTCTAGTCTTACCTAATCCACTAAAAAAGGCATTTAGTTTTGTTGATCTTTTGGAGGCATCCATAATAGATATAGCCTTCACTTGGAAACCAACCTTTTGAGCGAGTGCTTCAATTCTGTTTCTTAACTCACCCTCAGGCAATGGTGTCAATTTATTAAATAGTCTGACAAAGACCTTTGTGTTAAGAATAAACATCAAAATGATGATGATTGTCAGTGCTGCCCATGCAGTGATGACAAACAACCATAAGCTATCGATAAATTGAAGGTATAGAAAACTGATCAGTGCAATCAGTCCGCCTAATAGGGCAGTCATCAGCAATATATTTTTGACTAAATCTACATAGAATGTCTTTTTCTTTGTCTTATTGAATCCGTATTTTTCTTCAATGACAAATGTCGCATAGTAATTAAATGGAATGCCAATCAAAGTCGTTCCCAACAATATCACACCAAGAAATGAAAGTGTTTGTAATGTGGGGCTAGAAAACCAACTACTCGTCCATCCCTCAAGACTGCCAAAGAAACCAAACACTAGCAAACCCAACATCAATAATGTGTTAAATGTTTTTTTAATCAATCCAAAACGCATGTTTTCCATCGTATAACTTAACCATTTGCTATACTGTTCTTCGTCATAGATGTTGTTAACATTTTCAGGAATGGGTTTTGTTCTATAGCTATAATTCAAGATGGAAACAATCAAATCAAGGATGAACATAAAAAGAATAAGACCAACAATTAAATAAGCAATCATGTGGAACCTCCCTATATTTTAATTTTCTATCGGTTTAAATGTAGATGTAAAATGGCGCAAGATTGGAGATTCATAAGTAAATGAATATCCTTTGAGCGACTTTCTATTGTTATACACATGAATGACAGCGTCTGCAACAATATCCATGTGACTATAAGTATAGACACGTCTGGGAATCGCTAAGCGCATCAGTTCCATCTCACATACGATATTTTCGTGTGAGTCAGGGTCTCTACCTAATAATAGCGAACCAATTTCTACAGCACGTATGCCAGCTTCTAAGTAAATTGCATTGGTGACTGATAATGCTGGAAATTGATCAAATGGAATGTGAGGAGCTATTGCTTTGCAATCGACAAATACCGCATGCCCACCAATAGGAAATTGAATAGGAACTCCAGCTTCCATCAACCTGTCGCCTAAATATCTGACTTGATCGATGCGATGTTTAAGAAAACGTTCATCGAGAGCTTCCATCAGCCCTACAGCTAGAGCTTCCATGTCTCTGCCATTCATTCCACCATAGGTTGGAAATCCTTCATAAGGTATGACTCTTACCTTGCATTGGTTAAATAGTGTTGCGTTGTCTTTAATTGCTATAATGCCGCCCATGTTGACAAGACCGTCTTTTTTAGCACTCATCAAAAATGCGTCACCATAACTGCATTCTTCGCGAACGATATCAATAATATCTTTGTTTTCATATCCTTCTTCACGTTCTTTGATGAAAAAAGCATTTTCAGCATATCTTGCCCCATCAATGATCGTAGGAATGCCATATTGGTTTGCGATTTCTTTAACGTTTCGTAAATTTTTCATACTGACAGGTTGACCCCCAGCAGAATTATTGGTAATTGTCATGATAATTCCAGCAATATTTTCTTTGCCCTTTTCCAAAATAATCTTTTCAAGATTTTCTAAATCAAAATTCCCCTTAAAGGGATGATATTTAGTCATATTGAAACAATCTTCGATAACGCAATCAATAGCTCTTGCTCCAGCAAGCTCTACATGTGCTCTTGTTGTATCAAAATGGATATTAGATATATAGAACATCCCTTTTTTGGTAACCAATTGCGGCAAGAAAACTTGTTCAGCACCTCTACCTTGATGCACCGGTATAAAATATTTATACCCAGTGATATTTTTTACAACGCTTTCAAGCTTAAAAAAACTCTTACTGCCAGCATACGCTTCATCACCAATCATCATGGCTCCCCATTGTTCCTGGCTCATAGCTCCAGTTCCTGAATCTGTTAATAAATCAATATAAACATCTTCACTCTTCAAAGAAAAAGGGTTATACCCTGCATTTTTCAAGAGCAGTTCGCGTTCTTTTCTAGTGGTTTGTCGAATAGGCTCAACCATTTTGATGCGATAAGGCTCAGCAATATACTTTTTATTCATGGAATATCTCCTTTGTATCTGATACTATGATTATACATCATAGGCACTTAAAAATAAACTCTTTTTGTAAGCGCTTTTATAATATGGCCTATTTTCTTTTTTATGATCGCAATTTCAGAAGATAATGTGTTGCAGTTGTCCAATTGTTATGACTAAATAATCTTCCCCGTGATACAATAAAGACAGGAAAAATGAAGATGAGGTCATATTCGAATGAACAAGAAAAGTGAATCAATTTTGCTTCATGAAAAATTAAAAGGGAAAATTGAAATGATATCTCGTGTTAAAATCAGCGATGCACACGATTTATCTGTTGTGTATTCCCCTGGAGTTGCAGATCCTTGTTTGGAAATCCAAAAGGATAACAAGCTAAGTTATAAGTATACAAGAAGACATAACATGATAGCTGTGATAACTGACGGTTCTGCTGTATTAGGTTTAGGTAATATTGGTCCCGAAGCAGCAATGCCAGTGATGGAAGGTAAAAGCATCCTATTTAAAACATTAGGTGATGTCGATGCAATCCCATTGTGCTTACGCACCCAAGACACCAATGAAATCATTCAAACCATATCGCTTCTAGCTGGCAACTTTGGTGGTATCAATTTAGAAGACATTTCTGCTCCTCGATGCTTTGAGATCGAGGATGAGCTCAAAAAAATATGTGATATTCCCATCTTTCATGATGATCAGCATGGCACAGCAATCGTTATCGGTGCAGCATTAATCAATGCACTTAAATTGGTAATAAAAGAAATCCATAATATTCGAGTTGTCATTAATGGAGCAGGAGCAGCAGGCACCGCTACTGCCGAGTATTTATTATTAATGGGAGTTCAAGATTTGATTGTCTGTGATCGTTTTGGCATCTTATCAAGTGATGATGAATCATTGAGCATGGTACATCAAAAACTCGCAAAAAAGACGAATATCAAAAAACTCAAAGGTAATTTGAGTGATGCAATAAAAAATAGTGATGTGTTTATAGGTGTTTCGGTCGCTAATTGTGTAAGTAGAGAAATGATTGCTTCAATGAACGAAAAATCCATCGTCTTTGCCATGGCAAACCCAATTCCAGAAATATCAGTTGAAGATGCAAAAATGGCTGGTGCTTATATTGTAGGCACTGGTAGCTCGAATTATCCAAACCAAATCAATAATCTCTTAGCTTTCCCTGGTATTTTCAGAGGAACGCTGGATGCTCATGCGAAAGAGATTACGATAAAGATGATGCTGGCTGCATCACTTGCAATCGCGAAGATGGTTGATGAAAAAATGTTATGTAGAGATTATATTGTGCCTAATTCTTTGGATAAGGATGTTCATACTGAAGTAGCAAAATATGTTTGTCAGGCGGCAATTGACCACAAAGTTGCCAAAACACATGAATAAAAAGATGGAATTCGGCAAGAATTCCATCTTTTTCTTTTTGTTTATAAAAGTTCGAGTGAATTTATCCTAACTCGAGTGAATGTAGTTTTCAACCTCTTCTTGTGTAGGTGAGCTCTCTTGTGCTCCAATTCGCATGATAGACAAGCCGGCACAAATATTTGCATACTGGATACTGGATTCTATTTCTTTGGTTTTTATGTATTCTGAAACAAATGCAGCTACAAATACATCTCCGGCACCGGTAGAGTCCACTGGTGTTGCTTTTATGCCACTAATGATTCTCAGTTCAGTTCGATTGTGAAAAACTGCCCCCATCGTACCTCTAGTCACAATCAATTTATTTGGATACTGTGCACAACTCAGTTCTATTGAATGATTTGGAAACATCTGATTAATCTCAATTTCATTGGGGATAATGAAGGTGACCTTGTTAATAATATTAGGCGTTAGTGTTTGATATGGTGCGGGATTCAAGACCACTGGAATTTGATATTCAGCACAAAAATCAATCACATATTCAACTACTTCCATAGGAATTTCAAGCTGCAAAAGAACCATTTTCGCTTTTTTAAGAATAGGTTTTGCTTGATTAATCATTTCCTTTGTAAGTTTTCGGTTAGCTCCCGGAACGATGATAATGGAATTATCTCTTTTTTTTGTCTGCTGAATGGTTACAAGAGCTACTCCTGTGTAATCGTCAACTTGATGAACATGTGTATGGTTAACTCCGTACTTTTCAAAATTCTTGATTGCCATCGTACCAAAAGCGGTTTTCCCGACACAACCGATCATTGCTACTTTATTGCCAAGTTTTACAGCAGCAATTGCTTGATTTGCCCCTTTGCCCCCTTGTAAAAAATGAAATGCTTGACCTTCAATTGTTTCACCGATTGCAGGCATTCTATTGATTTCAAAAAATAAATCCATATTGATACTGCCTACGACAACAATATCGTATTGATTTTGCATCTTACTACCTCCTAAATATAAAAGATAAGATGAATCCAAGATCATCCTATCTATAGTCTACTATAAAAATACCTTTTTCCCGGTTTTTCCACTTTCGTAGATTGCATTAATCATTTCTTGCGTTCCAAAAGCTTCCTGTCCATCAATCTTGGGCTTACTGTGATTGAGGATATCTTGATAAAAATCATTAATTTGTTTGACGTGACTTACACCCCAATACAGTTTTACTTTTCCATAGTCAACTGTTTCTTCAGGGTTTGGTCCAACGATTTCACTTTTGCCATCCTCATAGAGAATTTCAGTCAATCCGTCTACATACTTCACATATCCATGTTCACAATATAATTCAATCGTAATCGGACTGTCGATGATATGATAGTTAATCACATGAAAATTAGCGATGATACCATTTTTAAATTTAATCATGCCTTCTGCCGTATCTTCAACATCTATTTTTTCATGTGCGCGATTGGCGATAGTAGCATCGATATAATCAATTTTAGAATCAATAAACCAACGCATTAAATCTAATGTATGAATCGCTTGATCGATGACTACCCCTCCGCCTTCCTTATCCCAAGTTCCCTTCCAGTCGCTTTGCATATAATATGCATCACTTCGATCCCAGGTAACCTGACACTTCGCACCTTTGATTTTTCCAAGTCTACCACTTGTCAGTCTTTCTTTGAGAAATACAGCACCTTTGTTATAGCGATTCTGAAAAATGACACCTAAGAAAACTTGTTGTTCAGCACAAACTCTGATCATTTCTTTTGCATCACTCTTATGAATGGCCATAGGCTTTTCAGTTAATACGTGAACATGATGTTTGGCAGCAAGTATGGTCATAGGTGCGTGAAGGTAATGTGGTGTGCAAATATGGATGGCATCAAGATTAGCTTCTTCAAGCATGTTTTCATAATCATCATAAGCAATAGCCTGATATTTGTTTGCAGCATCGATTGCCCGTTCTTTTTTATTGTCACAAACAGCAACAAGTTCTAGAATGTTATTGAGTTTGATTGAGATTGCATGCATTGAAAAGATATTTCCGCACCCCACTATACCCACTCTTAATTTTTTCAATTAGATCCACCAAGCCTCTGCAGGTTGTTCTTTAATAACTAAATTCTGTAAAAAAGATACTGCTTTTTCCATACCTTCATTAATTGACATTAAAGCATCCTCGTGTTCTATGCTAAGTGCTCCATCATAGCCGACAATTCTTAACATGGTTATCATATCCTTCCACACTTTGGCATCATGTCCATAGCCAACAGTTCTAAAAACCCAGGAACGTTCAGGAAGAACTGCATATGATTTCATATCAAGAACTCCATTTTTCTTAACGTTATCTTCGAAAAGTTGAGTATCTTTTGCATGAAAATGATGGATGGCAGATCCTAAATAGCGAATGGCAACTGCAGGATCTATGCCTTGCCAAAATAGATGGCTAGGATCAAAATTAGCTCCGATGACATCGCCAACAGCTTTTCTTAATTTCATAAGTGATTCCGGATTGTAGACAGTAAATCCTGGATGCATCTCTAAAGCAATTTTAGTGACGCCGTGTGATAATGCAAATTTTGCTGTTTGCTTCCAGTAAGGAATTAAAACTTCATTCCATTGATATTTATAAATATTTTGAAAATCATTTGGCCAAGCGGAAACGGCCCAGTTAGGCGTTTTATCTTCCTTACTTCCTCCAGGACAACCTGAAAATGTATTAACGGTATTTATACCTAACTTCTCTGCAAGTAATACCGTTTTAACAAAATCGTCATGATCTTTTTTTGCTTGTTCTTTGTTAGGATGAACAGGATTTCCATGACAGCTTAGAGCACTAATTTTCAATCCATATTTTCGAATAGTCTCTTGAAATAATTTAAATGCTTTTTCATCCTTTAACAAGATATCCGGATTTGCGTGTGCATTTCCAGGAAATCCGCCAGTTCCTATTTCAACATATTTCACACCTAGGCTACTTAAGTATTTAAGGGTTACATCTAAACTCTTTGCACTATAGGGAACAGTCAATACACCTACATCCATTGCGATTCATCTCCTTTAATTAAATTTCGTATATACTTAATGCTTCTTTCAATATTAACGAATGGGTCATCCTTAGGTCGATCGTTTTCAACAATCCAATAAGAATAATTCATGGGTAACTTATGAATTGACAAGAAATCAATAACACCCTCTCCAACACTTGCAAACGATCTTTCATCTTGTTCGATTATCATATCCTTAGCATGAATGAAGTCAATGTGCTTTTGATGCTTGAGCATGAAAGCATTGATGTCAACTCCAGCATAAACCGCCCAATAAATATCGAGTTCAAGACGTAATTGTGGAATGTCTTTGAATAGTTTGTCCAGTAAATACTCATCGTTGAATTTTGCAAACTCATGAGCATGATTGTGATAATATACCTTAAATCCCTGTTTGCTCAATTGTTCTGTAATCTTTTTAATTTTGGGCATAATTGATTGATAAGAAGCAAGATCACGCATTTCCGTATAGGGAATCACAATATTCTGATTCCCAATAATTTTGTTATATGCAATCACTTGGTCGAGTGATTCCTCTAGCAAGTTCATACTCGTATGACTTGCCATGGCATCTAGATCAAGAGTATGTAATAAATCTTTTAAATCTTCGGCTTTCATCTCGTGAAAACCAGCAAACTCTACACCATCGTATCCTAATGATTTGACTCTGGTCAATACTTCAGAAAACGAAGCATTTTTTACATCACGTAAAGAATATAGCTGGACTGCAATTTTCATGCTTCACACCTTAAATATCAAGGGTCTAAAGTAATCTATCGTATATCTGATTCCTTCTTCTCCAAGAGATCCTTTCCATGTTTTTGAATGCGGTTCAATCGATAAACCGCCCTGGTAACCTTTGAAGTATAATATCGATATGATTGCTTTCCAATTGGTTATATCCAGTCCTGCTGGTGGATCATCAACTCTCATTCCGTCAACAAACAATGAACCCTTAAGATGAATATGAAAAATGTATTGTCCATAGTCGTTGATTTCCTTGAGATAATTCTTTTGATCATAGATAGCATGTGATGGATCATATTTAATGCCAATTCCAGGAATTTGATCTAAGATGACATCCCAAGTATCAGGTCCAACCAAAAAGTTATTCCATCTGCAGTTTTGAACGGCAATTTTCACACCTTTTGGTTTTGCATATTGGCTTAGTTCTTTCAAATAGGATAGAGCATATTCCATATTTCGTTCATAGGAAATGGATTCTACATAATTGCACCCCGTAACAAATATGGGTGAACCTAACTTTGTACAGGCATCAATCAATTTCAAATTGATATTTAGTTCGTTCTTGATTATGCCATACTGATCAATTTTATGTATTCCCCATCTGCCAATAGAAAAAACATGGAGTTTTTCTTGTTTTAATATCTTTTCTATAGTCTCAAGTACACTGAAAAAGTCGTTCTCATCAGCATTTATACAAAATTCAGCGTAATCAAGCCCTCGTTGTTTAAGAGAAATCAAGTCTCCGGCTTGATAGTTTGAGATCATTCCAAGCTTTATCACTTGTGGTCACCAAAATAAATAGGTTTTCCAAGTTTTGCAGATTCGTAAATAGCTTCAAGAATTAAAGTGACTATAAAAGCTTGTTGTGGGGTTACCAATGGTTCTGTATCATTTAATATAGAATCTATCCACATCCGTGCTTCTAGGTGATCGGGTTTTTCCACACCACCTTTATAAAAGGCAACACCACCTGCTCTGAAACTTGGATTTTCAATAACCTGTCTATTGTTTTTAACATAATTGATTCTTAATCCGTCTTGCATGTCTGCTCCAGCGAGCGTACCACATAATGTCGTCTGAGCTTCTCTGACATCCAAAGAGTTGAGCGCCCAACTGGATTCTAAAACAATAGTCGCTCCATTTTCCATTACAATATAGCCAAAAGCTGAATCTTCAACAGTTAGTTCATCTGTTTTCCAATCTCCCCAAGCATTTGCTGTTTGAGTTTGTTTGCCTAATTTGTGAAACACACTGCCTAAAACAATTTTGGGCTTGTAATTGTTCATCATCCATAAAGTAAGATCTAAAGCATGAGTTCCAATGTCAATCAGCGGTCCGCCGCCTTGTTCATATTCATTTAAAAATACACCCCATGTTGGAACTGCGCGACGACGAATTGCGTGTGCTTTTGCATAATAAATATCACCAAAGACTCCTTTATCGGATTCTTCTTTTAAGTAAAGAGAATCTCCACGGAATCTATTTTGGTAACCAATGGTAAGTTTCTTACCTGTTTTTTTTGCTGCATCTACCATTTTTTGTGCTTCTGCTGAATTGATTGCCATTGGTTTTTCACACATCACGTGTTTGCCTGACTCTAAAGCGTCAACTGTTATGTATGAGTGGCTACGATTTGGTGTACACACGTGAATGATGTCAATCGTCTGATCCTTGAGCAATTCTTTATAGTCTTTGTATACTTGGGAATCCTTGGTCCCAAATTCGCTTTTGGCCAAATCAGCCTTTTCAACGATGATGTCACAAAAAGCTACCACCTCAACTGAATCAATCAATTGAAGGCTTGGCAAATGCTTTTGCATAGCAATTCCGCCACATCCGATAATGCCAATTTTTAATTTTTTCATATTTGCCCCTTTCTATCTATTTTTATTCTATCTCTATTTTAGTAAACATTCTTATAAAAAAATGCTATTATTTTAGATATCTTGTGATAATATCAAGATATATAGCGAAGTAAAAGCTTTTATATATCAAAATCATAGGAAAGGTAAAATCATGAGAAAAGATCGCATTGAAATTCAATTGCCTACTGAGCAAATCGTTCCCAGTTTAATTCGAACATACGCTTATAATCTTGATCAGCGTGATTGGGGAAGAGGGAAGTTTCCCACGCGCATTGTAGAAACCTATGAATTTGAATTTATCATTCAATCAGAAGGCTTTATGAACTTGGAAGGGAAAAGATATCCTTTAAAGTCAGGTGACTTATGTCTGAGGCGTCCAAGTGAGGTTACGAAAGGGGAACCGCCTTATTCTTGTTACATGATTTCGTTTTCAATGACTTCTCAAAAAGAGAGTAAAATTCATCCTTATTATCTAAATGAACTATTAGATGCCTTACCTCCTGTTTTAGCAACAAAGAATCCTAAATATTATGAAATGATCTTTGAAAAGATCCTTGAGCAATACATAAAAAATGAAGCATCTTCTTCACTGCTTATTCGCTCTTTGATTCTAGAAATCATCTATGCCGCATATCAAGAAGTCAGATTATATTACTTGCCTTCTTCCGCATATATTCGAATTATCAGAAAAGCCATGAGTTTTATTGAAGATCACTATCTTGAAAAGGTAACACTTGAATACATTGCTCAAGAAGTCAATTTATCCCCCTCACATTTTCAAAAGATATTTAAAGGAACCATGGGCATTTCCCCAAATGATTACCTCATCAATCATCGATTAACTAGAGCAAAAGAACTCTTACTCATCACCAATGATTCGATGACAGATATTGCATATCGATCAGGTTTCGAGAGTAATGCCTATTTTAGTTATGTATTTAAACAAAAAATGATGGTCTCTCCAACAACTTATCGAAAATCCCATCAAAAACCATAAAAAAAGACAGAATTCGTCTTTTTTTATTGCTTGTCTGATTCGATGGGGAGTTTGACATGAAATGTTGTGAATTGATTTTCTTCACTTTCAAATGAAATGCTTCCCTTTAATCTTTCTACTATCCGTTTTGTTATCGATAATCCCACACCACTACTTGTTTGATGTCTTGATTTCTCAACTACATAAAACAATTCAAATATATGTGGTTTATCGATATCAGAGATACCAAGTCCATAATTTGTGATTGCAAATAATGCATTCGTTCCATCAGACTTTACTGAGATATCTAACTTTTGATTGTCTTTGGAATAATTGATTGCATTTTCAATTAGATTTTTCCATACTTGATATGTTAATTCCTTATTACTTTGAATCTGCATTTCTTCGATTTCTAAATTGAGATCCAAATGTTTTTCTTCCCATGCAAGTTGCATGAGTTGAATAACGCTCCTGATTTGTTCTGATACATTGAAAATTTGATCTACTTTGACAATAGATGTACTATCTAGAATTGAAAGTTGCAGGATATTGACTGATAAATTGGATAATCTTGAAGATTCTTTGGCAATAATATCAGAATACTCAGTAATTTCTGCAGAAGATAAGTTTCCAGAAACAATCAATTCAGCATATCCTTTGATTGCGCTAATTGGAGTTTTGAACTCATGCGAAAAATTTCTAATGAATTCTTTGTTTAAGTACTCGTTTGACCGCAGTTCATAAACCATTTGGTTAAAATCGTTGGTTAAACTTGATAATTCGTCTTTCCCTTGGGAAGTAATATGAATATCAAAGTTGCCGTTAGCAACTTGTTTTGTTGCTGTGCTCAAACGACGAACTCTGTTGATGATAATATAATTCATCGCTAATGCAAATAGTAGCAAACTAACCCCTGCTGTAAGAAGCATGCCAACAAAAAAGACATTGGATTCGAAGATTTCTCTTGCTGGTAAATCGGCAAATTGTCTGAATATGATTCTAGGAATCGAAGTTGATATGGCAAAAACAATCACTAATGCAACAACGATTTTTAGAGATAGCTTTTTCATTTTATTACCGCCTTATATCCAAGTCCTCGAACTGTAATAATTTCAAAATCCTGAGAAACGATACGTTCTCTGATGCGCTTGATGTGTGTATCAATCGTCCGATCGTAGCTTTCTGAATCAAAACCCCAAATTTCATTCATCAGTTGTTCTCTTGTATAAATCTTATTGGGTGTTGATAAAAGCTTAAAGATGAGTAGGAATTCTTTTCTTGCTAATTCAACAACTTTGTCATTAACCACACATTCTAATGATTGATAATTCAAAGTCATATGTGGCAATTCTATCTTGTTTGAATTCATGATTTGATATCTTCTAAGTAACGCTTTCACTCTGAGTAACATCTCATTCATATCAATTGGTTTTACCATATAATCATCTATGCCACTTAAAAAGCCCTTTTCTTTATCTTCATAACTATCAAGTGCGGTGAGCATCAATATGGGTAAATTTGGGTGTGTTAATCTCATTTTGCCCGTTAAACTGATCCCGTCCATAACGGGCATCATCACATCTGTGATTACGAGATCAATATGCATTGATTCAAATGTTTGGATGGCCGATTGTCCATCCCCTTGTTCGATGGTTTCGTATCCATGATTCGTTAAATATCTTGATATGAGTTTTCTAATGTTTAAATCATCTTCAACGATGAGAATCTTGAGCATTGAAACACCTCCTATAGATAGAAAGATTCCACAATATTGTGGATCTATCTAATTGTGATTTTTGATTTTGTGGATATTTGTAATCTATGAGTCGAGATCATTATTTTTGGATTCAATTTTCTTCCCATCGATGTTTTTTATTTTGTCTTAGCATTTCAAGATCGCAATTCAAACATAAACCGTTATGGCAGCAGATTGTTTCACCGCATTTTGGACATGCCCATTTCAGTTCTTCTTTTTCAAGAAATTTTTCGATGCCTTGATCCTTGATGAAGTTGAGGTTTTCTATCATGCTCAGATGGTACTTGGTACTATATCGTGTATCGAGATTTCTTAAGTGTTCGCAAGGAAAATCATTACATTCGAAACAATATCGAATGAGTCCTTTTCCTAACGATTTGCAGTGCTTTTTCACAAAGGAACAGTTCTTTCCACGTGGCAGGCATCCCGGACAGTAATTCTTATTAAACCTTTGCTGATTAATATCATGATCCATTGCGATATAACTGATACATACACCACAGTTCATCCCACACGGAGCAATGAGTTTTTCTTCCATATCAATCATCACCTCTGCTTGAGCGTTTTTAATTCGATCTATGTTGACGGATTATTATCCACCAAATAAGTGGATTTGTGCTTTCAATCAGATTACACAACAATCACTGTATATAAGAATTATATCATGCGTTTTGTTAATTATTCTGTTCTTAATGCAATCACTGGATCTTTTCTAGCTGCAATTCCACTTGGAATTAAGCCTGCAAGTAACGTTAGTACAGTGCTTAGTACAATTAATCCGATTGCGCTTGCTATAGTGAGTGATGAAAATCCTGGGACTTCAATCAATCTTTCAATGATGAAATTAACTGGTATGTTCAACAAGGAAGCGATGACAACACCTAGAAAACCTGAAGTCAGTCCGATAAGAATGGTTTCCGCATTGAATATTCTTGAAATGTCTTTTTTGCGTGCACCTAGGCTTCTCATGATACCAATTTCTTTGGTTCTTTCAACGACTGAAACATAAGTGATAATGCCAATCATGATTGAAGAAACAACTAATGAGATACCTGCAAAGGCAGCTAAAATAATCGTGATAGTATTAATCAATCCAGAAATGGTTTGTGAGATGGTTTCTGCAAGATCCGTATAGACGATGGTGTCTGTTTCGCTTAGGCCAACGTTATAAGCATCTAAGTATGTCTTAATTTCGTCTTTGGCATCGAATGAAACTGGATAGATTTGAATACCCGTTGGTGTTGCATCTCCACCGATTGCTCTCATAACAGTTTGATATGTGATTTGCGTATTGAAGGGTTGACCTGATAATACATTGACGGTTGTTGATGCTTCTTGAGCGACAACGATTTGTGAAGTGCTAGCAGTTTCAATCATATATTCTGTTAATAAGGTTGTATAACCAATACCCGTTGATAAAAGTTCTGTAGATGCATCTTCATCGACACGAAGAATACCTACAATCGAGATGGTAATCGCACTTGTATCATTATACATGTTTTCATAGTCCAAGTTTGGAATGAAAGTATCCCCGATGGATACGTAATATAAGTCATTTGGAATGATTTTAAATGATTTTCCAATAAAATCCTCAAATGTATAATCTTCTTCAACTGAAATGCCTAATGCTTCTAGAACAGAAACATCAATTTGATTTTGTTGATCAATAACAAGTACTAGTTCATTATATGCTACCGGATATGTTCCAGCTAAGATGTCGTACTGTGATTGAATGAACTCTGGGTTGTTAGGTATTTCGTTTAAGACTGTGCCTACACTCATAAGCGGATTTTGCGATATGTTTGAAATAATTCTTGTGTATCCACCAGCACTGGTTTCAGCGATGATGTTTAATGCAACCGATCTCGTATAGGATATTGAGTTAAATAAGGTCATATCCATTTGATCTAAGTAACCTAAAAATTCATCGCCAATTAAGTTGGTGTGAAGCGTTGTACTCGTTAATGCATCATATGAATAGATGATCGATCCACTTGGGAAAGTGCCATCATCACCACCAAAAGCTTCAAGTCTATCTCGAGGTTCCGAAAACATATTTGTTGCTACGACGCTGGAGATACTCACTGGAAACCCAGCAAGTGTATCACTTTGCATTTCATTGACGTAACTGGTCATACCCGTTGAAATAGAAAGGACAAGCGCTATACCGATGATGCCAATACTCCCCGCAATAGCAGTTATTATAGTTCTTCCTTTTTTAGTGAGCAAATTCTTAAAACTGGTTTTGAGTGCCGTTAAATAACTCATGGATGTCTTTTTATTCAGTAGTTTGTCATTGGATTTGATAGTAGAACTTAAATCTACCGGCCTTGAATCTTCGATGACTCTGCCATCGATTAATCTAACAATACGGTCGCTAAATGTATTGGCAAGCTCCGAATTATGCGTAACCATAATCACGAGTCTATCTTTAGATATTACTTGAATCAATTCCATGATTTGATGACTTGTCTTACTATCTAATGCTCCAGAAGGTTCATCTGCCAGTAATACCATCGGATTATTGACAAGTGCTCTAGCAATAGCTACGCGTTGCATTTGTCCACCCGAAAGCTGGTTAGGCTTCTTATGAATATGATCAATAAGACCAACATCAGTTAATACTTTAGTTGCTCTTTCTTTTCTTTCTTTAGCGGAAACACCCGATAGTCGAAGTGCCATTTCAACGTTATCTAAAACAGAAAGATGTGAGATTAAATTATAGTTTTGAAAAACAAAGCCAATAGTTGCATTCCGATACGCATCCCACTCATTGTCTGAAAATTCCTGAGTTGATTTGCCATCAACTAAAAGATCCCCGCTTGTATATCTATCTAAACCACCAACAATATTGAGTAAGGTTGTTTTTCCGCTGCCTGAAGCACCCAAGATAGAAACAAACTCATTTCTTTTGAAACTTAGGCTCACTCCATTTAATGCTGGAACAGGAACACCTGCCACGATATAATCTTTTTTAATATTTTTAAGCTGTAACATGATTATGCCTCCTTCTTTTATGCCTCTATTGTAATGATACTTTGTGAACTTTAGATGAACTTTGACTTATTCGAATATTATGTGTTAAATCACACAAAAAACCGAATTCGTCAGAACTCGGTTACCTTGTTTATTTTAATGCTAACGTCGCAATGAATGATGTGATATAATCATCGAGAAACTTTCTTCCGAATTTATCCTCAAAAAATCCTTGAATGGAAAACCCAACCTTGATCTGTCCACCAATTTGATCATCTAATGTATGTCCAAATTCAAGTGGATCTTGCTCGTCAATTCTTTTTTGCAGTTCCTCTTTAGGCAATTGTTCTAAATCGGAATAAGGAATCTTATATTTGGGAATTAATTGATTGTCTTTTTCCCAAGCATCATAATCAAAGACAAATAATACAGGATTGCAAAATCCAGATAGCATGCGTCCCTTTTGTTTTAGAACGCGATATGCTTCTTTCCACACCCGATTCACATCATCAACAAATAGATTGGAAACCGGATGAAAGATGAGATCGAAAGTTTCATCTTCAAAAACAGAAAGATCTCTCATATCGCCTAGAACAAGTTTAATGTCTAAATGCTCACGTTTGGCAACCATAGCATCCTGTTTCAATTGATTGGGGCTATTATCCAATAAGGTTACATGTGCGCCTGCGGCAGCCAATACCGGTGCTTGCTGTCCACCACCTGATGCTAAGCACAATACCTGTTTTCCCTTGATGTCTCCAAACCATGACATCGGTACGGGAATAGTCGGTGTAAGAACTAACGAGAAATTTCCTAGTCTGGCTTTTTCAATCGTTTCATGATCAACAGGGATCGTCCATATATTTTGATGATCTACCTGTTTATCCCATGCTATACGATTATGTTTGAGTATATCCATAAGTTCACCTTCTTAAATTAATATTCAACTGTAATTATAGCATAATTAGTGCTGGGGATTGAGAAATCATTCATTTGAAGAAAACGATAAAACTAGTTCCTTGTCCGATTATACTTTGAATCTCATATTGTGCATCAATGCGCTTAATGATATCAAATACGATTTGAAGCCCAATTCCACTTCCCTTTTGATGATATTTTATTGATGTTTTGTCTCTATAGGGACCTTGTTTAATCATCATCAGAGTTTCCTCATTCATTCCGAGACCGTGATCGGTTACTTTCAGTGTTTTCTTTTGAGCATCCAAAATGATTTCTATAGAATTTTTTGATTGACTATAATAATAAGCATTAAAAAGCAGATGCTCAACTAGACGTTGAATATCAACAGTTGCAATGTTCATTTCCATATCGTCTATTTGAGAGATAATTCTAATTTGTTTAGTTTGAAAAATTGGTTCTAGTTTCGTGATTATCGCTCTAAGTAGTAATGCAATATTTTGATTTTGTTCGATATGAGTCATGTCTGATGCAATCAATTTGGGAATCAATGATTCTATGGACTGAATTTCCGCAATCAAATCTTGATTGATCTGATCATTAAAGCTCAATCGCTTATTTTTCAGTCCAACTAAATATGTTTTCATCACAGTTAATGGTGTTTTTACATCATGGGCTAATGTTTGAACATAATGAGCTTGAAGTTTTTTCATGTCGGTTTCAAGTTTTACGGCTTTGAGATATCTTTGATTAATACTCTCTATATCTGAAAACCGAAACTTTACATCTTGCCCTATGCGATCAAAATCTTGAGCAAGTATTTGATACTGTTTGTTTAAGTATTTGTATAAAATGAGAAATCCAATAAAAAATACTCCAATTGACAATACATTGACCCAAAAAAGTCCCCATGATAGTTCAATACCAAGAACTGAGGTTTGATCATCAAATATGACTTGTCCTATCATATTTCCTTCATTGTCAACAATCGATAGCAGTCGATCATTTTCTGGTGGAATGGGACTTTGATATAAAATGATGCCTTGCGGATCATAATAGATAATGTTAATTCCTTGAGTGTGTTCATAATGTTCTACATATATGATAGAGGTTTCAAGATCTTCCATTAGAATAAAATGCGACATAATCTCCAAAAAAGCTTCTTCTTGGCGTGCAATTTGATTATTGTATTGAATACTTGAAAAGATATAGAGACCAATGTTTGATGCCAATAAGAGTCCAGCAAATAATATGGAAAAAAATCTTGTCATCTTATGTTTGAAAAATTGATTAAAACTAATCATCAATCTCACCTACAAACTGGTATCCTATACTATAATGTGTTTTTATATATCGGGAAATCTTTGTATCATCGCCTAATTTTTTTCTGATGTTTTTAATGTAAACATCGATAACTCGATCGTAGGCATCACTATGCGTGAAGCAAGCATCGATAATTTCATCACGTGAATAAACTCGGTTGGGATGGTTGGAGAGATACCATAATACATCGAATTCATGTGGTGTAAGATCAATCAAGTGTTGGTTCAGTTCAACTTCTCTAAGCATTGGAAAGATCTTGAGATTACCATGATCATAAGAGTGTACAAGAGGATGTTTATTTGATATGCGTTTCTGTACATTTTTTAATTTAATCATAATCTCTTCTACATTGAATGGCTTTGTTATATAATCATCAGCTCCTTGAGTTAATACATCTAATTTGTCATGAAGGTCTGATTTAGCTGAAACAACGATAATATATACATCGCTTATTGATCTTGCAATTTGAATGAGTTCTTCACCTTGCATATCAGGTAGCATTAAATCGGTGATAATGACATCAAAGGAAGTTTTGCGTATATGCTCAATTGCAGATTCAGCTGAAAATGCTTGAGAAACATCATGCCCATCTTGCTTGGCAAATAGAGTAAGCAATTGATTAATTTTAGGACTATCTTCAACAATGAGCAATTTCATAAGTTTACTCCTTATTATCATTATACTTTACTTGAATCTTTTTATCCCTTAATACGAATAATGAGGTGACATCGAAACGTCACCTCATTTATTTTTTATACGCCAAATTCACTTTGCGGAATTAAAGCTAGCTGCTCCGCGTGATAGCCAGCATCCAAAATAGCCTTGCAAAAATCAGCTGATCTTGTACTATCGCCATGAAAATAGATTTTTCCTATATGATTAGATAAATCCACTTCCACATGATTAGCATCTAGATTCATTACTGCATGTTGAATGCGATTTAAGCATCCAACGCAATGGATATCTTGTATTCTAATAATTAACACATAATCATTCATATGATAGCCTCTGTTTCTTTAGATTGGTATGACTTGGTTTTAAGGTTTTGATACTATTTTGATTGAAAGTAGTTTGCAGTTCTCTATCTAAATGTTTCAAAATCAAAGTCTTGTTCCTCAATAAAATCAACTAAAATGAGTTTGATCTCATCAATGAGCTGTTCTTGTTCGATTGCTGTCATTGTTTCTATATCATATGCACTTACCAACTCTAGATATTTAAGATCAACAATGTTTTGATCTTCTAATGACAGATGGAAATATAACCATTCATATGATGGTTGTTCATCAAAATCATCTTGACAATACCCATAAAATTGTCTTCCGTGCATGCCCCAATTGTTTGAATAGGGATATGTATTTGGATAAAACCACGAATCCCCTGTTTGTGCAGAAATAGCTAGTGAACCAATAAATACAATTCCGATGATGAAAACAATAATTAATGCTGTCTTTTTCATTTTTCATTCTCCTTGATTTTTTTAAGTATTCTTTCATACTCTTCAATATCAATCTCACCTTTAGATAATCGTTCATTGAGTGTTCTATTTGCGTGTTCACTATTACGTTCTGATTTGTAATCGATTACCGAAAATAATATCAAAATAACAAATATCCAAAAAACTGCCATACCTAATACACCAAAAGGCATCGTCCATCCCATGAGCATATGTCCATATGGGTTAATTGAAAACCAATTGAAGTAATATATGCCCACCCATCGAATGATGAGCATGATTAATGCAAATATTGTGACCATCCATATTATTTTTTTTGTAGACTTTTTCATGATGTTCTTCACCTCATTTTCATTATATCCTTGAATTGTGAACGAATCATGAATTTGGAAAATAAAACGATTGTTATTGTATGATAAATATCTACTCATAAATATTATTGACATAGTTATTGATAAATATGTGTACTTCTCGATATTATGTTGGGCTAATCTTTTTAAGAATTCAAAAAAGCCACAATCGAATTATGGCTAACATTTTAATTAAAATATACCTATTTATTTTTTAGTTGATGATATACCGGACATCCCATTTTGTATCTGCATCTAATTAATAAAAAGATCGTCAATCCATAATTGATTACGTAAAAGACACCTTTGATGATGGTTACAACACTTGCAGTGCCAACAATTAAGGCTGATAATTGTGTCGATGTCAAAATCACAATGATCAATATATTTTCCAGATAATCAAAGATCATCGAACTATATCCGATTAAAGCGATTTTATTGTTCTTTGTCTGTTGAAGGAAAAATAGATAGAAAAAAGTGGAGACTAACAAAGGATAAATAAAATCTAATGGTAGTTGAATCCATAGATATGCAATTTTTCCTTTATCACTTAATTCGTTAACAAAGGTTGTTGCATACGCTAAATCATATCCCCTAAACATTCTAAAATCAAAAATAGGAAGAGATACTCCTTCCTGAATAACGGGTATGACAAAATCCATACCCAAATAAATAAGGTGAGCACATACAAAAAGAAGAATGATGTATTTCGTTTGAATGAATCTTTTCATCTCAACCCTCTAAATTTAGCTTTTTACAGCTATTGCATCAATTTCAATCAATACATCCTTAGGTAATCTTCTGACTTCAACAGCGGCACGTGCTGGCTTGTGACTGCCGAAAAATTCACTATAGACCTCGTTCATCAAAGAAAAATCACCTAAATCAGTCATAAAGACTCCACAGCGAACAATATCTTCCTTTTCCATACGAGCAGCATGAACAATCGCTAAAATGTTATTTAGGCTTTGCTTAGTCTGATCTTTAATATCATTTGAAATGAGTGTCATCGTTTCTGGAACAAATGGCATTTGTCCAGAAACATACAATGTGTCTTTAACCAAGACACCTTGACTATATGGGCCTACTGCTGATGGTGCGTTTTTTGTTGATATGTTTTTCATCGCTTAATCCTCCTCATTGTCATAATTATATCATTGTATAGGAACAAAATCGAAAAGGATAGAGACTTCTACCCTTTTCATTTATTAATAACTAAAGAATTAGATTGCACACTTTTCATAATCGCATTCGGGATTATTACATTGAATGCACCCTTGTTTCTTAACTAAGACATCACCACATAAAGGGCATAGTTCTCTTTCAATCTTTTCTGGGATATGTCCACTACTACTAATGGTAATGTGAGTAATATATTCTTTGACTTCGCTTGTTTTCTTATTGGTCCATTTTTCCTCGATATGCATATGGGGAGGAGTTGCAGGATTTAAATCTTCAGTGTTTTCATTGATGCCAGCTAATATACCAATCTTTGCACATCTATCTCTAAATACAGTAGCACCCTTCAATCCTTTAGACCAAGCTGTGATATAGATATTCATGACATCTTCTACGGTTGCACTATTGTTTAGATTAAATGTTGAGCTAATTGCTGTATCAACATATTTTTGAATGGTTGCCTGAACATTTGCGCGATCGATAAAATTAAGATTTTGCGAAGTGATTAAAGCCCAATCGGGTATTCTTTCAGGATCGACTGCCATTGCTTTCGCAAGTGCTAAAGGCGTCTTTTCCCAAACTGTAATTGTTTTTTCTTCATCAAACATAGAGACAATGCGTCTTGTATAATTGATTTGGAAGAAAGGTTCAACACCTCCGCTGACTCCATAGATATTAGAAATGGATCCCGTAGGTGCAATGCTGATCAATCGACTATTGCGCATCCCGTATTTCTTTACGAATTCATCCGTATCAGCGTCAATCGTATCCTTATAGAACTTAGATGAGGCTATTTTTTCATAATCATATCTAGGGAAAGTTCCCAATTCGTTAGCCCGTAGCGCACTCTTTTTAGTTGCCGTGTTAAGCATTCTTTTCATCAAAACATCAAGAAATTCTAAGAATTCAGGACTACCATATGGTAATCTCATGCTGAGTGCTAAATCGGCTAACCCCATAACTCCAAGTCCAACTTCTCTAAACAGTTTGACGTGTTCTCTTTGTTCTGGAAGTGCATGGCGATCCCCTAATAATGTGAGTAGATCATCTAGTGCACCAATCATTTCAGCAACTACAAAATCAAATCTTTCCCAGTCATAAAATGCCTTTTCTGTAAATGCTTCTCTAACAAAAGCATTTAAATTGATGCTTCCTAAATTACATGACCCATGCGCCATTAAGGGTTGCTCCCCACATGGATTTGTCGCAGTAAAGAGAACATCTGGGTATTCACTTAAAAAGTGATAATCATTCATGTGATCGATAAAGACAACTCCGGGATCTCCCATCGTGTGTGCTGCATATCCGATAAGTTCCAGCAAATCTCTAGCTTTAATCGTTTTTTCAATCTTCTCATATGGTGTTTCAAACTGCATAACCCATTTTTGGTCATTTTTTACAGCAAGCATAAAATCGTTTTTGAGCGCAATACTGATATTTGCTCCATTGATTTTATTTAAATCAAGTTTAGTGGTAATAAAATCGATAATATCCGGATGATCAATATTGAGCACCAACATTAAAGCGCCGCGTCTGTTGTCTTGTTGTGTACTTAGTGTCGTATGAGAATACTTTTCAGCGAATACCATCACACCTGGTGTTGTATTACTCGTATTATTGACTTTAGCGCCCTTTGGACGAATGTTTGATAGATTCATACCTTGACCGCCACCGTAACTGTATGTGCGAGCAATTTGATAGTCTGCACGGTAAATACTTTCAAGGCTGTCTTGTGGATCTTCTGTTACGTAACAGTTACTGCCGGTAATATTGCCATCTCTGCCAATGGCATAAAGATTTCTTCCCCCGAAAATCGCTTCTTTATGTCTAAGAATCTTTTCTAATGAGGAATTGCCAAAAGCGACACGTTTGATAAAATCTTTTTTTGTTTCTCCTGGGATGAGATACTTGTTTAAAATCATGTCCTGTCTTTCATCATTGTCTGACCATGGATTTTCGCGTTCTACTTTTTGTTTCTCGCGATATTTAATGTACGCTTTTGCTGCTTCAAATTGCTTTTTCTTCATCAAATATAATTCAACATCATCTTGAATTATCTCAATGTTAACCTCTTGTGTTTTTGGATATGCTTTGGTTATTTCTTGAGCTTGCTTTAGGCAATCCTCAAGAGAAGAATCTGCTCCTACATTATGATAAGCTTTAAGCATAGCGTTAGCAATTTTCCCAAGATCAAACTCTTCCTTTGAACCATTTCTTTTCAATACGTACATCTTATCCACCTCTAATTTTTTTGCTGTTTCAATACGTTCATTTTGAATATTGAAAAACGCTTCTTTTAATAACATTTCCCATGAGATAAAAATGATATTATTTGCAATGCTTTTTTCTAAGTAAAGTTAAGTAATTCATCAAGACAATACCATTGTTTAGTGTTTATTATAAAGGTTATTTTGTATGTTTGCAACTCATTTAGAGAAAGTTTTTTTGAATTGATTAAACATAAATTTAAGTCTGTAGTGGTGAATGGCTTTACAATGCATTTGCATGGTATTTGACATACAATTCCTTCAATTGAATTTTATTTTTGCTTTATAACAATCCATGTTTGTCTGATCCGAATATTCATAATATAATTACTCATCATGCTGATGAGAAAATAAAAAAGGCTTCCCCATTCATTGGCGGAAGCCATTATTTTTTGCGTCTTATTTACGATGCTTTTTATCTAAATACATTCTTTGATCAGATAGACTAATCAACTTGTCAAGATATTCGCTATCCTCTGGGTAAGTAGCAATACCACAACCAAATAGGATAGGTATTGTTTTTGATTTAAGAATAAATGGTACCCCTTCAATATGTTCACGGAGTGCTGATATTTTTTCCATAGCACAAGCTTGATCACAATCCGAGTAAACAATAACAAATTCATCTCCACCAGTTCTTGAAAAACTCGCTTTGTCCCCTAGATGATTTTGAACTATTTTACTGAAGTGAATCAAAAATGCATCTCCAGACTCATGTCCATATTGATCATTAATGGGTTTTAGTTCGTTGATATCAATGGTACATATTGAAAACTTGCTTTTGTTTTTTCTAGCTTTTTCATAAACGTCTTTAAGTAGATATAGAAAGTGTTTTCTCACATAAGCTCCGGTAAGTGAATCATATCTAGATAACTTATAGATATCTTCTACTAGCATCTGATTTTTTAACGCCATTTCAATTTGATGTGCCAAATGTTTGATATAGATTTTATCCTTATCTTGAAATGCATCAAAGTCTTCAATATTATCAAGATTGATAAATCCGTATATCTCATCACGAATGATGATTGCGCAGGTTAAAACGGATTTTGCAATCAATGCATCTTGATCCTCTAGGCCTTTTGCCTTTTTAGGATCAAGATACTTGTTATTGAAGGTTCTAATATCACGGATTACTGTCGGTTCGTATAAATTTCCCAGCTTATATTGAAACATATCTTCAAAATGGAGATCTACTTTTTTAAGCATTTCTATATCGTATCCTACTGCTGCACGAAATACCATTTGCTCATTATTTTTGATGAGTATGCTACCTGTTTGTGCTTTTGGAATAATATCGATTGCTTTTTGTAGGATGAGCTGCAATAAGGAATCCAAATTATCATCTTTAAGCATTTCAGGTGTGATTTCAAGCATGCTTTGAACAATCTTATAGTTTTGATTCAAGTGTTCATATTCTCCAAATAGCATCTTAAATTCTTCTATTCTTGCTTGATTGTATCTTTTAAAGAGATTAAGCATAGCAAATAATATGGCGGGAATCAACAAAAAAGAATATTGGATGTCGGTTACTCCTAAGTGTTCTACAATCCGGATAACAACATTATATCCAATAAAACTTATGAAGATGATAATTCCGCTGACCAATTCACTTTTAAAAGAATAGAATGCCCCCACGCCATATAATAATGGCACAAACGCAAAAAGAACGATATCGTGGGTATCAAAATGAGAATTGTATAGATGTCCACCTTCTGAAAATAAAGATATGATAAATAAAGCAATAAGAAATATCGAAATTGCTTTAGTAAGATAACCTGTAATGAGGATTATGCGATTTAAATAATTGATATCTTTCACGAGTGATCACCCCTATGTAATCAAACTACCATTCATTTTCTTCATTTATCGTCATCCTCAATCATAAATGTTCCTACGAATCTAACGAAGATCCTAAGCTGACTTGATTTCTTTGATAGTTCTATAATGAAGGTTGCTTAGTTGCCATGCACTTAGATGTTGTATGTGCGTAACACTTTGGAGATATTTTACCATTAATTAAACGATGTATCAATGTATGAAACGCCAAGAACTGCATAAATAGATTAAGATTTCCTTAAGTTGAGTGATTCGCGCTATAATTAATGTAATCAACAGATTAAAAGTGAGTGAAAAATGAAACAGTATAAAATCGGGGTTGGCGATTTGGTTTCGTTCCTATATGCAAGTGGTGATTTAAGTAGTGAGACATTTCAAAATGTATCATTACTTGACGGAACGAAGGCACATCAGTATCTTCAAAGTCAATATAGTTCAAAAGATCAAGCAGAGGTTTCCATTGATTTGGCTTATCATGACGATACTCATGATCTAATCCTATCCGGTCGTATTGATGGTCTTTTGGTGCGAGATGGTTATCTAATAATTGAAGAAATTAAATCTACAAGATATAAGATATTTGATGATGATTATGATGTGAAATCAGAACATCTTGCTCAGCTTAAGATGTATGCTTATATGTATATGAAACATAATGAAATGAATGAGATTGATGGTCGCGTAACCTATATACAGTTAAGTGATTATCAAAAGCGATATTTTGAGTATATTTTTCATATCGATGACTTGAAATTGTTTTTCATTGATTCGATTTCACGTTATCTTGTCTGGCTTGACATCTTAGAGGAACACTATCGGTTAAAGATGATATCGTTAAATGAATTGGTTTTTCCATTTGCTTCATATAGGAGAGGTCAAAGAGAAATGATGAGCGCGGTATATCAAACCATGCTCGATGACGACATTCTTTACGCGATTGCACCTACGGGCATAGGAAAAACAATGGCAGCTTTGTTTGCCAGTCTCAAAGTGCTTAGAGATGACACACAGAAGATTTTCTATTTGACAGCTAAAACGGTGGGAAAACAAATCGCCTTAGATACAATGGATATGCTCCATGAGGGCACGCTTGAAACGAAGACATTGGAAATAACTTCAAAAGATGCAATTTGTTTTTTAGAAAAAAGAGAGTGCGATCCCGAAAAATGTATATATGCCAAGGGTTTTTTTGATCGTCTGCCGGAGGCAACCAAAGATATCTTCCAACATGAAAAATTGATGAAAAGATCAGATGTTGAACGGTATGCAAAAAAGCATCTGGTCTGTCCATTTGAATTCAGTCTTTATGTCTCTTATTATGTTGATGTCATTATTTGTGATTACAATTATGTCTTTGATCCAAGAACACACTTGATTCGTTATTTTGATGAGCAAAATTATAAACCTTTAATCCTCATAGATGAAGCTCATAACCTCATTAGTCGCTCAAGAGATATGTATTCTTCAACACTAGCAAAATCTGATTTTATCAAACTAAGAAGATTAGGGTCTAAATTGAAACCTACAATTAAAACAGGTATTAAGCATGTCCTTGATGTCTTCGATTCCTTTGAGAAGCAATTATCCAATCATCAGTTCATATCTATTAAATCGCTTAATAATGCCTTTTATGAGGCAATCAGATATTTGATGAAGAAAATTGAAAATGCACTTAAGGAAAATCCAAAGTACCCTAAGAAGGCAGATGTTTTGGAAGGTTATTTATCCATTTTAGGATTTACGAAAATCTATGAGTACTATAACGATGCCTATTTGACTAATATTGAGAAGGTGGACGATGACATCACTGTTACCATCCGGTGTCTGGATGCATCAGAGTTCATTTTAAACACCGTTAAGAATAAAACGTATGGTTCTGTATTCTTTAGTGCAACTCTATATCCTATCGAATATTATCAGGAACTACTGACTCAAAATGAAGGGGAAACCTTGAAGATTCAATCTCCATTTGATCATCAAAGACTTAAGCTAATTGTCATGGATAGCATCTCAACTAGATATCATGATCGCCTTCAATCTATTCAAGCTGTTGTTGATACGATCGTTTCAGTCGTTGACGCTAAAAAGGGCAATTATATCGTTTTCTTCCCTTCATATCAATATCTCAATCAAGTGTTAAACCATTTACCTTTGGATTTTGATGCTGATATCCTCATTCAAAAAAGAGATATGGATTATCTGCTTAGAGACTTAATGATAGAAAAATTCAAAGTTCAAATTGAGCGTTCTCAATTAGCATTCTTTGTTATGGGCGGTATGTTTGCAGAAGGCATTGATTATATAGGTGACATGCTCAATGGCGTCATTGTTGTCGGTGTTGGTTTACCTATGATTAATGAAACCAATAATCAATTAAAAAAATACTATCAAAACCAATTCTCAAAAGGTTTTGATTACGCTTATCAGTATCCTGGAATGAATAAGGTTATTCAAGCTGTTGGCAGAGTCATTCGTACAATATCCGATTATGGTGTTGCTATATTGATTGATGATAGATTCAGTCAGCTTAGTTACCGAAAGCTCTTTCCACCTGAATGGAAAGATTACGAGAGCGTTCGCCAAACCAAACAATTGAAATCTGTGCTTTCGAAATTTTGGAAGCTTATGGATGATAGGAAATTAGCATAATTATATAACCCCAAATCACTTTGGGGTTTTCATTTTCAAGAAGCTGATTTGATTGCCGTATTGATTGCATTTCTATAGACATAAAATCTTGTGAAAAGAAATTCTGTAATTAGATTAATAACCATGGTTAGAAATAAAACCAGATATGCATTCCATCCGATGTTCTCGAACACATCGCCCCACCAAGTAGATAGAGGAGCAAAGATGGCATAATATCCAGCTACCTTCATCATCGCAATCGGTATATTGTTTGCTGATTTAAAGGTGAATTTGCGGTTTAAAGTATAGTTCCATAAAACAGATAGTGTCAATGCAATCAAATACGCTGGCCAATAGACAAGATGTGCTACCGAAAAAAGTAAAGCAAATGACGATGCCTGAATAGCGCCTGCTGACATCGAGAAAAGTAAAAATTTAACAGCATGTGTGAGATTTTCTTCTTTGGTAAACTTTGTTTGTGGTATCAGTTGCTTTGCTTCATTTTTTACCATGTTCTTTTCCTTAATCTTTAAAGTTTGATCTTAATTCTTTTATTATAGCATGTATCATATATCTAAAGATAGTTAATCCTTTATGATTTTACTATCTTTACGACTATCAAAGTTAGCAGTACATAAAATCCCATATAATGAATTAAACTTGAATGATAAGAACAACACTAGTATAATGAACGTTAGAGGAGATTATATAACATGAACACTTTAGATAAAATCAAGCAATATTATAAGCATCATCCTGTAACAAGCACAATCTTGATCATTAATCTTGTGATGGCGATCATTGTTTTTGTTGAGGGTAACTTCTCCTTAATAACCCTTGTTAAATATGGAGCCTTATATCCACCTCTAATCACAGAGTACCAAGAGTACTACCGTTTGGTTACAGTCATGTTTTTACATGGTAGTATCCTCCATTTTCTAATGAACTCTATCGCTTTATACTATCTTGGAGGACAAATGGAATTAATCATTGGTCCAAGAAAATATGCTTTTCTATATTTTCTTTCTGGTATAGGATCTAGTTTATTGGTTGTTTTTGCGGGACCTGGAGATGTTGTAACCGTAGGAGCAAGCGGTGCAATCTTTGGTGTCATGGGTGGCATGCTGATGTTAACATTCTTAAGAACCAAATGGTTTAATGAGCGTGCTGTTCGCTCTATTAGACAATTGATGGTCATTAATCTAGTCTTTACGTTTGTTGTTCCAAATATCAGTATCGCAGGTCATATCGGTGGATTAGTGATTGGTATCTTGTTATTTTATGTGATTACACCCAATATCCCTTATTTTATAGAGCGTGACTATTTAATGCGACAAAAAAGACCAGTTCAATGAGCTGGTCTATTCTTTTATTTGGCTGAATCAATCATTAGCTTGACTAGATTATTTGAAAACTCTGTGGGATCTTCAATAGGTAATCCTTCAATAAGCAGTGCTTGATGATAAAGAATACTTGCATAATCATCAATCTTCTTTTCATCCTTCTCATAAATCTTCTTAAGTGCTTGAAAAAGCTCGTGATCTGGATTGATTTCTAAGATTTTATCTGCGTGAATATCCTTTGAATTTGGCATCTGTCTTAAAATCTTTTCCATTTCCATACTGATACCTTCTCCTGAGACAAGACAAACAGCTGATTCTTTTAATCGGTATGAGAGTTTGACATCCTTAACTTTATCCTTCAAGGCTTTCTTGATTGCTTTAAGGATATCTTTGTTTTCTTTTTCCTTAGACTTTAGATCTTCCTTCTTGGTCTCATCTAACAAGTCAGTATCTGCTTGTTGAATCGATTTAAAGGGGATATCTTGATAGTTTTGCATGACTTGAATCATGAATTCGTCAATGTCGTCTGTAAATAACAAGACTTCAATATCTTTTTCGTTCATGACATCCATTTGAGGAAGCTTTAATATGCTTTCTTTAGATTTTCCAGTAGCATAATAAATTGCATTTTGATCAAATGGCTTTTTTTCTACATAGGCTTTTAGACTCATGTATTCATCGCTCTTGTTCGTATTGAAAAGGATTAAATCTTGTAGTTTTTCCTTATTGAGTCCAAAACTTTCGTAAATGCCATACTTTAATGTGTTCTTGTAGTTATCGTAGAAAGTGATGTACTTTTCCTTTTCGTTTTGCAACATATTTTCTAGTTCGCTTTTAATCTTCTTTTCAATATGTGAAGCTATTTTTTTAACCTGACGATCCTGCTGCAACAATTCACGAGAAATGTTTAGTGAGATATCCGAAGAATCAATAAGCCCCTTTACAAATTTAAAATAATCGGGAATCAGATCCTTATTCTTATCTTGAACAAAGACGCCCTTAGAGTAGAGTTGAAGACCTTTTTCATATTTTTCACTATAAAAATCATAGGGGGCTTTTTTAGGAATGAATAAAAGCGCGGTATAGGTAAGCATACCTTCAACGCTTGTATGAATAACCTTGAGAGGTTCATCATAATCGGAAAATTGATGCTTATAAAAAGTATTCATATCTTCATCGCTAATTTCTGATTTAGTTCTTTTCCAGATGGGTATCATCTGATTCATTGTTATTTTTTCTTGAGTCTTTTTCTTATCTTCAGTTTTCGTTACCATAATGTTGATTGGATAACGAACATAGTCGCTATACTTTTTGACCAAAGATTTTAAGGTGTATTCTTTTGTGTATGTAGAAAAGTTTTCTTCGTTTTCTTCATCATCGTCTCTTAAGTGTAAAACAATAGTCGTTCCATATGCATCTCTATTGATTTCTTCAATTGTATAAGATGACTCTCCGCTAGATGTCCACCGATATCCAGTACTTGCATAAGGTGATCTCGTTTCGACTGTGACACGATCAGCAACCATAAAGGCACTGTAAAACCCAACGCCAAATTGTCCGATTAAATCAACGTCTTTTTGATCAATACTTTCTAAAAATGATTGAGATCCGCTTTCTGCAATCGTTCCTAAATTATTGATAAGCTCTTCTTCAGTGAAACCGATGCCGTTGTCAGCAACAATCAAGGTATGATTGGTTTCATCTGGAGTCAACCAGATCTCATAGATTTCGGGTGGAATGTTCGTATCAGTCAAAGATAGGAAATGACGCTTATCAATTGCATCACTCGCATTAGAAATCAATTCTCTTAAAAAGATTTCCTTTTGCGTATAAATCGAATGTGTCATTAAATGCAATAGCTTTTTAGATTCCGTTTTAAATTGTTTTGTTTTTGCCATAATATATCGCCTCCATTAAAAATATTAATCAAAAGATTAAAACATGTCAAGTCATTTGTATCTTTAATAAAATAATACATATTTGAAACCATGAAAACTCTATTTATTTTCGTTAACTTCTTTGGGTTTTGCAAGTGACAAGAGAATGCCTAACACAATCGAAAGATATGCAGCCATCAAGACACGATAATTTTCAGGTAACATGAAAGTAATCGTGTGCGCAGGTATCCAAAAAAACGGAATGGTCTTAAGGACAACAAATCTAAGAAACTCATGAAAGTCGATATGGGAAACGACATCTTTAAATTTTACGTGCAAGATGTTGTTTATCTTTCCTTTGCCAAGTTCTATATAACGGTCCGTTATGCGGTGCAAGAGCATAAATGTTGGTGCAAAAAATACATTCATCAAGATACTCGTCATGAATGCAGTAAGTAATAAACCAAAGAATGAAGCACTGGTAACAAATGGCAATAACCGTGCAGTCTGTGCAGCAGCAACCCCACTAGCAAATACTTTAAAAATGATGACAAATATCATCCCCAAAATGCCCCAAACCATAAATTTCAAGACAATGCCTCGATCGCCAAAATAGGTTCCTTTTCTGATCCGATGAACCAATCTTTCCCCAAGACTTGCAAGAATTGCCGTTTTAATAAACCCCATCAGGTAAGGATAGGATGCCGTTAAGGTTTCAAAAACACTTCTTGTTTGAGGAACAATAACTATTGATGTCAATATCATCAATATACCAATCCATAAAATATCACTTCTCTTCATTTTTTCCTCCATCTTCAAATCCTAGAAAAAAGGGTACAACGTGTGTACCCTCATGATAACACCAAACACTCAGTAAAGGTTAAAAAGTTACTTATGTTTGCGATCGTGATAATGTGTGTGTAGCAAATGATGTGATTTTTCTCCAAGAGGTTTCTTGAGGAAATCATCATATAAAGCGATGACTTGAGGATTTTCATGTGATTTGCGAATTTTCATGTTTGAATCAACTTGATAAGTTGAATTAATTCTTTCTAGACGTACTTTGTGGGTAGTTCCATAAGGCTGTCCGCCACCACCAATACATCCGCCTGGACAAGTCATAATTTCAATAAAGGCATATGGAGATGTTCCTTCTCTGATTTGATCACATAATATTTTAGCATTAGATAAGGTATGAGCAACAGCAACCTTGACCATTGTTCCACCTAAATCGACTTCAGCTTCCTTAATGCCTTGTAGGCCTCTTAATTCTTTGAAATCAAGATTTTCCAATGGCTTCTTATTGACAACTTCATAAACGGTTCTAAGTGCAGCTTCCATCACACCGCCGGTTGCTCCAAAAATTGCTCCAGCGCCCGAAGTGATGCCAAATGGCGAGTCAAATGGAGTTTCTTTTAATCCTTCAAAGCTAATGCCCACTTGTCTAATCATTTTTCCTAACTCACGAGTCGTAAGCACGACATCCACATCTGGACTTATATCGTCAATACTCATTTCATCGCGTTTTGCTTCATATTTTTTAGCTGTACATGGCATAACTGAAACGACGAAAACATCTTTAGGATCAAGTCCCATCTTTTCAGGATAATATGATTTTGCTAGTGCACCAAACATTTGTTGTGGTGATTTGCAAGTGGAAATATGATCTAAAATGTCAGGATAACGTGTTTCTGCATAGCTTATCCAGCCTGGACAGCATGATGTAATCATCGGAAGAACACCACCATTGGTTACGCGATGAATCAATTCATTGCCTTCTTCTATGATGGTCAAATCTGCTGTAAAATCAGTATCAAATACTTGATCAAAGCCTAAAAGTTTCATTGCTGAAACCATTTTACCTGTGACAATCGTTCCAACTTTTTCATCAATTTCTTCGCCTAAAGAGACTCTAACTGCTGGTGCAACCTGAACGATGACATGCTTTGAAGGATCATTGAGTGCTTTCCATACGATGTCCGTATCATCTTTTTCGATAATAGCTCCGACAGGGCATACAGCTGCACATTGTCCACAGAATGTACAAAAATCATCAGAAAGATCTTCATTAAAGACAGCAGAAACTGTCATATCTTGTCCTCTGCCCATGATTGCTAACACATTTGTGCCTTGAACGTTTTTACATACGTCAACGCAACGTCCGCATTTAATGCATAAATTAGGATTTCTCACAATTGATGGGTTATTGTCATCAATTGGACATCTTTCAAAAACAGAAGGAAAACGATTTTCATCGATACCAAGATTTTTAGCTAACTTCTGCAGTTCACATCTCATGTTTTTAACACATGCTGTACAGTTTGCATCATGATTGGCTAAGATCAGCTCAACAATAGTCTTTCTAGCATTTAAAACTTTTGGGGAATTGGTGTTAACCACCATGCCTTCTCTAACTGGCGTAGAGCATGAAGAAACGAGTCCTTTTTGACCTTCGATTTCAACAACACACACGCGGCAATCAGATTTAATATTCAAGTCTTCATAGAAGCATAAAGTAGGGATATTCATGCTGTACTTCTTAGCAGCTTGTAAGATTGATGTATTTTCTTCAACGGATACTTTTGCATTATTAATCGTTAAATTTACCATTTTCGTATCCTCCTTAACCTTTCTCAGGGTGTTCTATTCTATCTAAATAGTCATCCCTGAAATATTTGAGTGATGAAATAATAGCTGTTGGCGAAGTCTGGCCTAACCCACAGAGTGATGCTTGTTGAATAACTCGTGCCAACGATTCTAATAAACTCATATCTTGAGCGGTTGCTTTATGTTCACTGAATTTGACAATCAGATTTGCAAGTTGAATATGTCCTTCTCTGCAAGGTGCGCATTTTCCACATGATTCATGCTCGAAGAAACGTATGACTTTTAATAAGATATCAAATAAGTCAAATCTTTCATCCATAACAATGATTGCTCCGGATCCGGTTTTTGAATCAAACTCATCAAAGCGATCAAAATCAATGCTCATGTCTAACATATATTCTGGGATAATGACTCCGCTTGCGCCTCCCAATTGAACCATCTTGATCTTTCTGTCTTTTTCAATGCCTCCACCTAATTTGTAGATGACATCGCGAATAGAAACACCGAAAGGAATTTCATAAACACCTTTGTTTTTTACATTTCCTGACAATGAAATCAATTTCGTGCCAGTTGATGACGATGTCCCAATTTTAGCGAAATTCTTACCACCTATTTCAATGATGGTTGGAATTGTAGAAAATGTTTCAACGTTATTAATCAGTGTGGGTTTATTGTATAATCCCACTGAAGTTGGAAATGGAGGTTTAACTCTTGATCTTCCAGGATTGCCTTCAATCGATTCAATCATCGCAAATTCTTCGCCGCAAACATAAGATCCTGCACCAGATCTAACTTCGATGTCGAAATTAAATTTCTTACCCAATATGTTATTTCCCAGATAGCCCTTTTTCTTGGCTTCGTCGATTGACCATTTGAGTATACTAATCGATTTTTGATATTCTCCGCGCACATAGAAAAAGCCTTTCGTAGCTCCTGTTGCATAAGCTACGATAACCATACCTTCAATGATTTGATGAGGATCGTTTTCCATCAAATGACGGTCCTTGAAGTTACCAGGTTCGCCTTCATCTGCATTACAGATGATATACTTATCTTTACTAGCTTCCTTAGATAGGCCCAGCATCTTAAATGCTGCTGGGAATCCTGCTCCACCTCTACCACGTAAATACGAAGCTTGAACTTCTTCAATAATTGCTGTTTTTTCCATCTCTACAGCCTTGATTAAATTTTTATAGCCGCCAAATTGAATATACTCATCAATAGATAACGGATTGATTTTCCCAAATCTTTTGGATATAAGCTTCATTTCTATCATTCCGTGTACACCTTATACTCAGATAATATCGCTTTAATCTTATCAGCTGTCAAATTTGTGAAAATCTTATCATTGATTCTCATCGCTGGAGCAGCTTCGCAACACCCAAGACAGCTTGTATACTCTAGAGTAAACTGCTGGTTTGGTGTTGTTTCATTAACACGAATACCAAGTTCCTTTTCAATTATTTTTAAAATATCTACTTCTGAGCTCACATAACATGGAACGTCTTTGCAGACCTGAATGATATGCTTTCCGCGAGGCTTATCAGAAAAGAATGTGTAGAATGATAAAACACTACACACTTTACTTTCAGCTACGCCTAAATAATTTGCAATTTCTATGATTTCTTCTTTTGAAATGTAGTGATTGCTTTTGCTTGTTTGATATTCGAGTAGAATTTCAAGCAGTTGATCCTCTGTTTTTGGATACTTTTGAAGCATTTCTTTTAACAACATTGCTAATCCTCCTGTTTAAAAGTAAAAATAAACAATTCAATAAAACAGTCCTGGAGTTCTTGATTTGTGTCCATTTTATGTAAACGTAGCTGACATTCATTTGATGGGTAGTATTTACCCAAAAAAAAATTCAATTCGATAACACAAAGTAAAAAGGTTGATGCCATTTTTAAAAAGTGCAGAGTTCCTCTTCTCTTTAGTTCATCGCATGATTTACTTATATGATAATATGAATAAGATGAAAAGTCAATGTGTTTCGTGATATAAATCGATAATACAAAAGAAATGCAAAAAATTGAATAAATTTTATGACGCAAGCTGCCAATCATCAATAAATTAAAAAATAGAAAAGCCCAACAAAAGGCTTGTTGGGCTCATTCTTTTTATGCTTGATTGGTCTTGATAACATTAAGTGTTTGTTCATAAATCAGTTCAAACAATACTGTTTCTTCGATTTCCATTGCCTCATTGACGTATTGAAATAACAATCCGGAAATGATAGCTTGAACTACCTGACTGGTGTATGGTTTTGGAATTTGTGGAACAATGATACCTTCCAAAACACCAAGCTGGATGATGCTCTCAAATCTCTTTTTCAAATGATCTCTGATCTCATTGGCACAACCTTCCAACTTTTTACCGTAATTCAAGAAGGTCTCCTGTTCAAAGTTCATGATGGCATTCATAATCATTTTTGCATCCTTCATCACGTATAATATTCTTTCGATTTGTTCTAAGAATGCACTCTTGAAATCCATAAGTTGACTATCAGCGGTTAATATTGCTTCATAATTGCTGAGCAGATACTGATAGGTTTCTAAAATCAAATCTTCTTTGCTACTAAAGTGTTCATAGACTGTGCTTTTTCCTATTTCAGCTTCGGTTGCTATTTTAGAGATTGTGATTTGTTCGAGATTGTCTCCATCTTTGATGTGTGCGACAACAGCACTTAATATTTTATCCTTTGTCGATTGCATTTTTCTTGACCTCTTCTCTAACCTTTCTATAATTTAGAGCGGCATAGATTGTAGGAACAACCACTAAAGTAAGGACTGTTGCATACATGAGTCCGCCGATTGCTGTAATCGCCATAGGTTGTAATAATTCAGCACCTTCACCAACACCGATTGCCATCGTAAATAGTGCAAGTATGGTTGTTAGTGCAGTCATAAAGATTGGTCTCATTCTGATTTGACCAGCTTCAACGATTGCTTCGACAATCGTTCTTCCTTTTTCCCTTAACTTGTTGATATAGTCAATCAAGACGATTCCATTGTTAACGACAATTCCAATCAAGATGATCAATCCCATGATGGATACTAAGCTTAAATTAGAATTTGTAATCAGAAGGGCGAACATACCACCCGTAAAGGCTAAGGGTATTGTGCCAAGAATAATTAAAGGATAAACTAAAGATTGAAATTGAATAGCCATGACCATGTACACAAGGAGTACGGCAACGATTGCAGCAAGTGCAAGATCGGATACAGCAGATAAAATGGATTCATTCTCACCCTCAAAAGTGACATAATATCCTCCGCCATACTGAGTAAAATCTTCACTATCCAAATAGTCATTGACACGATCAACAACACCTTGACTGACTAAAGTAATATTTTTACTTTCTTCAATTTGAGCTGTCACATTCAAGTAACGATTCGTTCCATCGGTATTGATAGTTGAAAATCCCGTAATCTTTTCAATGATTGTTACGCTGTTAGCATCGTCTGCTTCATATAATGGAGCAAGACTTAAAGATAAAAGTGTAGGATCAAGGCTCATTGGATTTAAAACAATTTCGCCTGCAGAAACAACTAAATAAGGATTGACGATAAATTGAATAGGATCACCTGAAATATAAGTGGGTAGCATGGCATTAAGAACATATATGCTTTGTCCTGTGTTTTCTATATAGGTATTGATCATATTCATGGTTGCAGCATCAAATAATTGAATACCATCTAAGAAGTTCAGATAATCACCAAAGATATCAAAACTAATATCACCAAGCGCTTCACTGGGTAAATCAAGCGTATAGTCAACACCTTCTAAAGATACCGTTAAGGATTGAGAAACACCGAGTGCTTCAAGATTTGTATATAATAAATTGACATTATCGGTAACATCTTGATTCGTTAAACCGAGGCTCATGGCGTTCGTTCTATCAACGACTATTCTAATATTATCAGAACCTTGATCAACGCCATTATCAACCTTGATGACATATTCAGAATTATTTAAAATGGCTGTCAAATCATTGGCGATTTCTTCAAGCGTCAATAAATCATAACCACTCACCTTGATGTTGATACCGGTTGCTCCAGTTAAACCCATCGTAGAGTTTTGTGCTGAAACAGCAATTTCAGTGACTTGCGCTTCTGTAATGTCCCCTGCCAATGTATAGTCCAGATTTTCCATCAAATCTCTAATATAGCTTTCATAATATGCTGTAGACTTTGTTCTTCCATCTTTTAAATTAATCGTAAATGAAACAGATCCGGTATTACCACCCATCATCATCATGGGTCTAGGTCCAAATCCAGAGCTATTGATGGTTGTAGCAACTGTATCAACATCATCAATATCCATTAAGAGTGTTGTAACATAATCAGCAAATTCTGCTTTTGTAGAAAAGATAACCTGTGAGGATGTTTCCACTGAAACATTGATGCTTCCTTCATCCGACGTCGGTAACATGATAAAACCCTTTGAATAGACAAAGAAGAATGAACCACCTAGTAAAAATAAAACAACGATTAATGTTAATGCCTTATGCTTGAGTGTATATAAAACTGAAGATTTATACCAAGATTTCATCTTGGAGATAACTTTGCTTTCTTTTTTATTGTTATGATCATTGAGCATTTTTGATGCCATAGCTGGCACGAGTGTAAGTGCGATGAGCAAACTAGCACTTAAAGAGTATGCAATTGTTAATGCCATGCTGATGAAAACATCAGCGACTATACCTTCAATAAATGCGATTGGAAGGAAAACAGCAACAGTTGTGAGTGTCGATGCAGTAATCGCACCTGCAACTTGCTTAGAGCCTTCAATTGCAGCTTCTCTTCTCGATTTGCCTTCGCCAATCATTCTAAAGATATTTTCAATAACGACAATTGAATTATCAACAAGCATTCCTATGCCTAAAGCAAGTCCGCCCATAGAAATTAAATTTAGACTGACGTTTGTAAAGTACATCATCATGAATGCAGCTATCACTGAAATTGGGATAGCTAAGCCAACAATGAGTGTTGGTTTTACATCTCTTAAGAAGACGAATAAAATTACAATTGCCAGCAATCCACCAATGATGATATTTTGCAAAACGGATCCTATCGCAAGATTGATATATTCACCTTGGTCTAATAAAACGGTATAGTTGGCGTCAACGCCTTCTCTTTCCATCACTAAATCCAATCGTTCCAGAATGTTTTTAGTGACTTCGGTAATACTATAATCGGATTGTTTCTGAAAAGAAATCTGAATACCTTGAACACCATTAATTTTTGAATATGTATCTATATTGGCATTGACATATTGAATGCCATCTTCAACGACTAAATCCCTTAATAAGATGACATCACCACCAAAAGTTAAGATCGGTAATGATTCAATATCGGCAAGATTACTAGGTTTATCACCTAAATAAAGCATGCGTAATTCACCTGAATCCAATGCAACACCAATCAGACCACCAACGTTTTGATCTTCAATGATTGCCAATACTTCTTCATGTGTAATGCCATAAGAAGCAATGAGATCAGTATCTAGATTGACCTGCAATACAATGTCCGCTGCTCCTGATATGGATACATCAGCAACTCCGGGAATACTCGTTAGATCAAGAATGATATTCTTATTGATCCATTCAGTATTTCTAATCAATACTTCTTCATCACTAAGACTTTCATCATATGTTTTAAATAAAGTGACTGTCATGACAGGAAGCATATCAGGACTAATTTTAAGAATTCTCGTATTGCCTACGCCTTCAACAAAACTGATGTTATTGAGCAATTCTCTAAGCTCAATAACGACAGAATCCATATTAGTGCCATCAGCAAAAGTGATAATCGATATCCCAAAATGCTCATTGGAAATCGATGAGACTTCCTTAAAGTTTCCAATGGTGGAAACGGTTGATTCAATTTGCTTAGCAACATCAAGTTCCACTTCTTCAGGTGAAGCTCCTTCATAGGTCGTAATCGTGACTACGAAAGGTAGATTGATATCAGGAAATAAGGTTAACGGTAATTTCGTTAAAGCAAAAATGCCTAAAACAATAATAATTAGTATACCCATTAAAACTGTAATGGGTCTTTTGACACTATACGAACTCATATGTATTCTCCTTGTATGTCAACTCTATTACCGACCGAACGGTCGGTCGGGCATGATTGATTATATCAAAGAGTAAAGATTCTGTCAACACATATGTGTATTTAAATAAAATGAATAACTTCTAATCGAGAAGGTGTAAGATAAGGGTGAAAGAAGGGAAATTAGTTTATGGATAGAAATGAAGTTGCTAGGCAGCAAATGGTCAAAGAGCAAATCATCTTTAGAGGAATTCAGAGCAAACCAGTCATTGAAGCAATGATGTATGTTCCAAGACATCTATTTGTTGATGCTGATATGCAAATGTTTGCTTACCGTGACTGTCCATTACCCATTGGTAAGAATCAAACCATCTCTCAGCCCTACATGGTAGCCCTAATGACTGAAAAGCTGAACCTAAAGAAAACAGACTCAGTCCTTGAAATCGGAACGGGTTCAGGCTATCAAACAGCTATTCTATCACAGCTGTCAAAAGAGGTTTTTACTGTGGAACGTTTATCTTCCTTGCAGAATAAAGCATGTTTAATCAATACCAAATTAGGGTATCTTAATATTCATTATCTTCTAGATAATGGTTATAAAGGCTGGAGCGAACAAGCCCCATTTGATAAAATCATGGTGACTGCTGCACCACGCAAAATCCCTGAAGCATTAATTGATCAGCTTGCTGATGGAGGTTGTATGATCATTCCCTTGGAACAATCAATATATGATGGGCTTTATCTTGTTAAAAAAGAAAACCAGCAAATTAATTACGAATTTATTTGCAGCTGCAGGTTTGTTTCTATGGTTGACAAACCTGTTGGAACATAGAAAAAAATCGTGGGAAAATGTAATGATATTTGCTACAAAATCATAAAACAAGCACCTAAATCCGGTTGGATTTGGGTGCTTTTTATGATATCAGCAATTGCTTGCTGGATTATCTGCCAATATGAATATCTCCAGAAACCGAATGTTTTTTTACGATTTCAATGTATCTGTCTTCTTTATTCTTGATGCTGATGTCTCCACTAACTGATTTTAGGGCTACCATTTTGGGGTAAAACTCTTTGCCATTAACATCGCCACTAACAGTATTAACCTCAAAGTTATCACATGTTACTTCTTGAAGCTCTACGTCTCCACTAACCGTGTTGACTTTGAAATCGCCATCAATGGTAACTTCTTTCATTGAAATGTCACCGTTAACCTGTGATGAGTTAAGAGATAAAAACTTGGTTTCCTTGATCTCTATATCACCATTGACTGTGTGCCATTTTGCCACTCCAAGGCTAGCGTGTTTAACCTTTAAGTCACCGCTTGTTGTATTGAGTGTCATCTGTTTTACTATAAGATTTTTCAGCTCCATATCTGAGCTTACAGCAACATGCTTTAATTCATTGATCATTACATTTTTGGGAATTTCAATCAAGAACGTTAAATCATCTTCGTTATTAAATGAGAAATGGAATCCGAATTTTCTTGGAGCGGATAATCTCAGTTCATTTTTCTCAAATGAGAGTTCATACTTATCAATCTTTCTTTTACCACAATAGAACACTTTAACCTTTGTTTCATCAGTTGATTGATAAGTGATATCTTCAGAAAGTAGATTGACATTAATACTAACAGACTCATCATTCACTTCAAATTCCTGCCATAATACATAGTCATCTGTTTCTTCTTGCTCTGCATCTTCTTTAGAATCAAAATCGGATAGTTCTTCAGCAAGTTGGCTTGGATCTCCAAATTTCGCTTTAATCTCTTCTACCGACAGACCTTCAGCAAGTGCTGTGCGAATCATTTCTTCATGATCAGCAATGATTTCTTCAATTTCTTTAGCTGTCATCTTTTGTTTGATTAATTCTTGTCTTAAATCTTCTAAATATTTCTTCATTTTTCTTTCCTCCTTGGTTTATGATTTGATATACGCCACCGATAAAGGAATCCCATTCCTCTCTTAATTGCAAATAGAAGATAAATCCTTTCTCGGTCATTTTGTAATATTTTCTTGGTGCACCTTCATTTGATTCTTCAAGATAAGTCTCGAAGTAATCCTCTTTCGTCAGTCTTCTTAAAATTGGATATATTGTATTTTCATTGACATCAATAAAATCCGAGAGTTTATTGATGATCAGATATCCATACATATCTTTTTCTACTAAGACGGACAATACACATAATTCGATAATACCTCTTTTAAATTGTGCGTTCATGAAATCCCTCCTATGTACCTATCATAACACACTACCGTTTGTCACACAATACCTAAAACACATTTTGTTCACTTTTATTGTACAAATATCGTTTTTCTTCATAAATTCAAGAAAAAAAGGAACCGTGAATGCACAATTCCCTTATTTTGTCGATTCTTATAGTGAGGATATAATACCTTTAATCAGACTTCTAAACTTATCATTGACTTCTGCAGCAACCTCTAGCACCTCTTGATGTGATAGCTTTTGATCTAGAATTCCGCTTGCCATATTCGTCAAGCAAGATATGCCTAAGACGCTCATGCTCATATGGGATGCGACTAGTGCTTCGGGAACCGTAGACATGCCTACTGCATCAGCTCCTAAAATTCTGATCATCTTGATTTCAGCTGGAGTCTCATAGCTTGGACCTGTCCACCATGCATATACGCCATCCCTTAAGGAAAATCCTAATTTGTTTGCTTCTTGATGAGCGATAGTTCTAAGTGATTTGGTGTAGATTTCACTTGAATCGGGAAATCTAGGACCAAACTCATCAATGTTTTTTCCGATTAATGGATTATTTGAAACCAAATTGAGATGATCATTGATTACCATCAGGTCACCTGGGTTGAAGCTTTTATTGATTGCACCGCATGCATTGGTCAAAATGATGGTCTTTACACCTAACAGGTGCATGACACGAATGGGAAACGTCACAACATCTAATGCATAGCCTTCATAAAAATGATACCTACCGGATAAAGCAATGACTAAAACACCATTTAGTTTGCCAATCACTACTTTTCCAGAATGACCTTCGGTTGTTGGTTTGACAAAATGGGGAATGTCTTCAAATGAGAACTGTGTGACATCAATCATCTCATCAACGATTGATCCAAGCCCGGATCCTAGAACCAATCCTATTTTTGGTTTTAAATCGGTGAAACTTTTTATGTATTGATATGCTTTTTTTGCTTGATCAAACGAGTTCATCAAATCATCACCCTTTTCTAGCTCATTATATGTGATTATTTTACCACAGAATAAAGTATAAGAGATGCGGTTCGATACCTTATTATTTAATTACTATGAACTTCTAATGGATGTTAATCAATTTTAAATTTTCTGTTTTTTCACACCCGATTTTCACATAGATTTACATATTTTATCAAAGTATCTACATCTATCTGCATTTTTTGACTAAATCTATCATATAATGATATGCTTAAAATGATGGATGCCCATGCGGAATTACATGAATATAAAATATGGAGGAAAAAAATGAAAATTGCTATCATTACTGATTCAGCAGCAAACCTACTGCCAGAAACACTAAAAAAATACCCAAATCTATTTGTGGTACCCTTGATGATTGTTGTTGATGGCAAAAGCTACCGTGATGGAATTGAGATTACCGCGGATGAAGTTTATCAGATGCTCGATGATCACAATGTTTCAACTAGTTTACCCAGCATAGATGACTTAAATAAACTACTCGATGGCTTAAAAAAGAAAGGCTATACAGACGCTTTAGTAATTAACATATCATCTGGACTAAGCGGAACGTTCAATGCCTTTAGATTGGCATTTGAGCATGTTGAAGGCATCAATATTACACACTACGATTCGAAAACTTTAGGTGGTGGCTTGTCTATTTTGGTTGAGCAAGCTGCAGAAATGATTAAGGAAGATGCAACTATTGAATCGATCCTCAAAAAATTGGATCAACTTAGATATCAAGACAGTATAGCCTTATATACCATCAATACTTTAAAATATTTGCGCAAGGGTGGCAGAATAGGCAAGGTTGAAGGGACGATTGGTAATATCCTAAGAATCAAACCTGTCATTACTGTAAATGACGAGGGTGTCTATGTTACCGTTTCGAAAGGTTTTGGTATTCAACGTTCATTTATTGCGATGAAGGATATATTGATCGAAAAATTCCAAAAAGCACTCATTGACTTAATTGTTCATTTTGGTGATGATATCGAAAAAGCGAAACAGCTTGGTGAGTCTTTAAGAAAAGAGTTGAACATCAGAAATATTTCGTTATCGAAATTAACTCCTGTTTTAGGTATTCATACAGGACCGATGATGTTTGCTTATGTTGCTAGACGTATTTAATAATTTTAATAAATCAATGATATAGAAAACCAACTCCCTTAAATTCGTGGAGCTGGTTTTTTTTACTGAGACAATAGCAGAAGCCATCACAATTCTTGTTATCTTATCGATTGAACAACGAATGGATAAAATTTGCTTAGCGACTAGTCATATAGCATTGTAGCAAAATCAGGATAGAAAAAGGCATATCAGAATGATATCTGACATGCCTATATTTGTGCACAACGCCCGATTTTATATAGCCTTCATAAACTTATATTAAGGTTGGGTTTCCATCATCATCAACATTTACAAAATCCCAAATTGTATGATCCCAAATAGAAGTGAATTCATCAATAATATCATTAAGTGTTTTGATGGTAACAAAACTATCAGGAACAAATCCATAAGTATTGATGCTTTCACAATTTGCTACATATCCAAATGCTATAATGTAAATTCCATTAATATTGGTGCTTTGCGAATAAACATTTTCATAACTAGTACTACCAGAATAACCAGCAAAGCCTCCAACTGCCCATTGATTAATTCCATTAACCAAAATACTGTTTGCATAGCTGTTCTTAATTGCAGTTCCTTCCGCATTTCCAATAAAACCACCGGCATAATAAGAAGTCGCTGTTACTATTGAGGACGCATAACAATCCGTAATCAATGTATTGTTTGCAGAACCAATAAAACCACCAATTTGCATAAACCCTGAAACACTTGCAATCGCAAATGACTTGCTAATTTGTGCTCCTTCTGCTCTACCAATAAGCCCACCAACATGTGAGTTTTCATTTCCTAGTTGTACAAAAGTTCCAGTGGCTGAACAATCATCAACAATACTGCTGGTTCCTAATGTTCCAATAACACCTCCAACATATGATACTCCACTTGTATTATTGGTGAAGCTAATTTGTCCGTTTGTATGAACATTTCGAATTTGGCTGTAACTTTCAACGTTTCCAACCAATCCTCCTACATATCCACTATAACTACCTGAGACATAAGTTCTAAGTGTTATGATATAATTGAAGTTTTCAATATTTAGATTCTTAATCACAGCACCATGGATATTTGCAAAAAGTCCTACTTGAGCATTTTGATCCTCGTATGTTTTGACTATGCTTAAGTTTGAAATTGTATAACCATTACCATCTAAACAACCGTTGAATCCAACAATAGGTATCCAGTTAACACCTGATAAATCTAAATCATTCATCAATTGGTAGGTCAAGCCATTTTCCATATTTTGAAGTTCTTCTACGGTTGTTATTGGAATGATGGTATCACTTGTGACGATTACAAAAGAAGATGATTGATAGGCGACTGCTCTTGTTCTTTCATCAATACGTTCATTTGAATATGAAAACTGGTCAACGCCTTGATATTGATAATAATTTCCAGAATTTGCAGTCAATGTTATATATGCAATAGTATTTTCAGCATTCAGTGTGATACTAGCACCCTCATATAGCTGATAGATATCACCATATACTCTAATTGAATTGATTTCATATCCTGTTGGATTATAGAATTCCACTTTCAATAAGTAGCTTGCACCACTAACTGTATATTCTAGTTCATTATAGGATAAATCAACCGAACTAACATTCATGACATAAATATCGCCATTGATGAATACGTTAATTGTGTTGTTTGCAAATAGATAAACAGTAATGTCTCTATTTCCAAGATATCCGTGTAGGCTTTCAACAACGAAAGGTGTATCTCCTCCGCTATATGAATCATCAACGATGACATCAATTCTCAATATATCGCCATTGACATTACTGATTTGATAAAGCGTACCATTGATTGTAACTTCAGTAAATATAATTTGATCTGGGTTATCAACTGTTAAGCGAATGACGACAACGTCACCTATAATAATTTCATCCGTATTTAAGACAACGATTTCAGTAATTGCTAAATATGGAGAGGTTTTAAAATCATATCTTGTTTCAATTAAATTATCTCCAAATCCATCATCAAAGTTGTAAATATAATTAACTTGAATCGTGTAGTTACAATCAGACAATAGATTGATGAACGTTAATGTTTCTCCAACGAGTGTTTCAACAAGAATATTATCTTCATCGTAAAGTTCTATAGAATCGATTGCACCAATAGCCAAAGTATCAATCACATCATAATCAAAGGTAACTGAATCCTGTGTTACAACCACTTCATCAATGGTTACAATTGGCACATTTTCTTTATCGCTGGTTCGTACCATCTTATAGGTTTCTGTAAATGTTTCTCCAGCTTCATCTCCGTAATCATAACGATAAACAACCTTAATTACGTAATTTGTGCCATATCTTAATTCATCGAAGCTTCTTAGTGATAAGTCAGTTAATGACTCAATCAACGTGTCTCCTTGATAAAGTTCAACTGAGTAAATCTCTCCAACTTCGTCAAAGTCAATAATTGAAATTTCAAATCCTAAATCTGTTTCACTTGTCGTGATATCGGTAATTCCAACAATTGGTACACGTTTTAAAGCTGGATATTCACCAGTAAATGTCCATAATCCTAAATCCCAAGTTGACATCATCTGGATCATAATTTCAGGCAAGGCGGCTTGTTCAAAATGTTGACTATAGAAAAAACTATATGCATTTTCGCAACTGTCCCCGTACAAATATCCCAATGGGTATGTTAGTGAGTTATTAGGACCATATGTTGCTGTAAAAACATTTCTGATGATATTATAATAGGATAAGCCAATAAAACTACCATAAGATCCTAGGTTATTTGGGTTGTAAAGAACACCCATCGCATAACAATCATAAACTAAGGATTCATATATTGTACCAATAAAACTACCTACATAATTTCCTGTAGCGGTAACCGAAGTATTTGAATAAGAATTCGATACAGTTGTATGATTTGCATAGCCAATGAGTCCACCTACGTTACTCTTTCCTGCAACAGTTCCAATTACGTATATGCGATCAATCGTTGCTGAATTCACACTGCCTGCTAGACCTCCAACATAAGTTTCACCATTTGTTTTATTCATCACACTGATGTCACCTAATACCATAACATTGGTAATTTTAGTATAGCCCGATATTTCACCAACCAACCCACCAACGTATGCTTGATAACCATTTGTGGTTGCTGTTTTTAAGATGATAACATAGTAGACTTGAATCAAACTTAAATCTTTAACAATACCTCCTGTAATTCTACCAAACAAACCTGCATAAACCGATTGATCTTCATAAGTTCCAATAATGGTTATGTTAGAAATCACATGACCGTTACCATCAAAAATACCATAGAAATTTTCAATTGGTTTCCAACTTACTCCAGATAAGTCAAGATCATTCATCAAGCGGTAATAATAACCGCCCGTGACAGCTTTAAGGTCATCAACAGTTTCAATTTCACGGATAAGATCATCGTGTAGAACTACAAAAGAAGAAATCATTCCCGAAACTTGTCTTTCCTTCAATTCAATCATATCGTTATCAAAGGCATATCGATTCAATTGTGCTTGTGTTAATTGACTAGAACCCACTGTTTTCTCGATAGTAATAACCGTTTTTGCTTCATTGATGACAAACGCTCCAGCTAGAATCGTTTGTGTTCCAAAATAAGAGTCATAAATTTCAATGGACTGGATGTCATATCCCGTTGGATTATAAAATTCAATCTCAATATAATATGTGTCACCGGAAATACCATACTCTAAGTCATTACCCAAGTCATCTATCGTTCTAATACCCATCACATAAATATCTCCGTTGATGAATATTGACGCTGTATTGTTGCTTGTGATTTGATAACCATAAACAATGTTTTCAGAAACACCAATGAGCTCTTCAACTGTAACAATCGTATCGCCACCGCCAAGTAATTCATCGACAGTAACGTCAATACGAACTCTCGTTTCTGTTGAACTGCCAACTGGGAAGTATCTGCCATTAACCATTGCTTCTGTAAAAATAATGCCGTTAGGATTATCAACTTCAAGTAGGATAAGCAACATTTCACCGATAGATAACGCTTCAATATTTACAATATCTGTTGAGAGAACTTCGGCACTAGGTGCTGTCTGGAAATCGTAGTTATATCGTCCAACTCTTGCGCCTTGTCCATCGTTCAAATCATAACTATAATCAATTTTGACTGTATAAATTACATTTGGCAATAAACCCACAAAATTCGCACAATCTAATTCAGGTGATGTGCTAATAAGCGTAGTACCTTGATAAAGTCTAATATTAATAATTTCACCAATTTGATCCGGATCGATAAGCTCAGCATAAAGCATGATTGAATCTTCATAAATAATTGAGTCATTTAAGACAACCTGTGGTATCGTTCTTTGACCTGTGGTCAACCAATAATACGCCGATATCGTTCGGTTGCCAAATCCATCGTTAAGATCATAGGTGTAAATACCTTTAATCATGTACGTTGTAGAAGATTGTAAATTTGTGAATGTCTGATCTATAGTACCATCAATGGTTCCAATAAGGACATCGTTGTTATAAATCTCAACGCTTGTTAAGCTACCAACTTGATCAACATCACTAATTGTATAGTTAATCGTGGCTGAATCACTGGTTGTTGGTATCCAATCAAAATTAAGAGTTGGTGTTTGTTTTGCTACAGTCTTGAATTCGTATTGAACATTCAGTATGTTGTCTCCAAAACCATCATCAAAATTAAATAAGTAATTAATTTGAATAAAGTATGTTGTATTGGATAGTAAATTTTCAAATGCTAAGTACTCGCCTTCAAGAACTTCCACGAGTTGATTATTTGCATCGTATAATTCTATAGAATCAAGTGTACCTACGCTTAAGACATCAGTAACCTGATAGTTAAAGGTCACGCTATCAACGGTTGGATCCACATCATTAAATGTGATGACAGGAACGTTTTCTTTATCTTGAGTTCTAACTGATAAAGTGGTTTCAATGAATGCTTCACCATATGCATCACCATAATCATAACAATAAATAATTTTTATAACGTATGTTGTACTGTATCTTAATTCATCAAACTCTCTTGATGATAAATCAGTTAATGACTCAACCAAGATACCTAATTGATATAATTCAATTGAATAAATCTCTCCAACTTCATCATAATCAGTAATTGAAATTTCAAATGAAAGATCATATTCATTTGTTACAACGTTTGAGATATTTACCGTAGGTATACGCTTTAATACTGGATATTCAGCACTAAAACTCCATAAGCTCAAATCCCATCCTGTCTGCATAGCTATCATTGCATTTTCATAAGTTACTTGTGTGAAATATGCGCTATAACCCAATGAATATGTATTTTCAAATGTGTGATTGTATGCATATCCAATAGGCTCAACATAACTATGGCTTAAATTTGTTGTTGATGATAATACGTTACTCATTCTTGAGTTATCTACGTATCCAGCAAAACCACCAAGAGCCCAATATTGGTTATTCACATCAAGCATACCATTTGCATAGCAATCTTCGATGACTGTACCACTCATCTGGCCAATGAATCCACCAATATATTCCATCAATCCAGTGACTGTTGCATTTGTATATGAATTTGTAATTATCGAATTATTGGCTACACCTATAACACCACCAACATATCGCTTGCCTGAAACTGCCCCTGATGTATAGATACGATCAAATGTTGATTGGTACACATTTCCTGCAAGGATACCTGCAAATGTTTCACCATTGGTTTCATTAGTGACATCAATATCACCCGAGACCACAATATTACTTACATTTGAGTAACCTGAAATTTCTCCGGCAAGACCACCTATATAAACTTGATAGCCATTGGTAGATCCAGTTCTTACTGTAATTACAAAACTAACATTTGTTATACTCAAATTTCTAATAATTCCACCGTTAATCTGAGCAAATAAACCAGCATATACAGTCTGATCTTCATAGGTCTTAACGATTGATAGATTTGAGATGGTATATCCGTTACCATCAAAAACACCATAGAAATTTTCAATGGGTGTCCAGCTAACACCAGTTAGATTGATATCGTTCATCAAGCGGTAATAATAACCACTTTCAATCGATTCTAGATCATCAACTGTATATATATCGTGAATGATTGTATCTTTAACAATTGAGAAAGTCACATCCATTCCAGAAACCTGTCTGGATTTTTCTTCAACTATCTCACTTGAATAGGTAAATGCTGAAACACTAACTCTTTGATACTGCCCTTCTTGTGGTACGGTCATGTGAATGAGAACAATCGTATGATCCTCATTGATATCAAAGTCTGTATATACCGCATTCATATAATAAGATGTAAAAAGATTGATGGAATCAATACTATAAATTGTTGGATTATAAAATTCTATTCTAACATAATACGTATCGCCAACTGCCAAGTAATCAATATCGACTCCGTTTTGATCAACTGTCTGTATAGTTAATACGTATATATCACCATTAATAAAGGTTTGTGTTGAATTGTTTTCACTTAAATAGTACGTATATACCTGATTCATAAATGTTGCAGTGAGTTCCTCAACGATGATATCAACCTCACCTGTGGAAAACGATTCGTTAGTAGGCACATCAATTCTTACACGTGTCATGCTGCTGCTACTTACACTATATACTTCTCCATTGATGCGTGCTTCAATAAATTCTGCATCATCTGGGTTATCGATATCAATTTGGATGACAAGCGTATCTCCAATAATGATTGCATCAGTATTTAGAATACTTGTCCCCACAATCTCAACATATGGGTTTGTTCTGAAAACTCGGGTGAATTCTGCATATTGAACACCATAACTATCTCCCAAATCATATGATAATGTAATTTTAATCGTATATGATTTATTCGAACTTAGATTTTCAAAGTGTAGTGTTTCTTCGGGTTCCAAGCTATCAATTAATTGATTGTTTTCATCAAAAATCTCTATAGAATATAGGTCTCCAACTTCAAGATCATCTACGATTGTATAGCTAAAATCAACAGTTTGTGATGAAGGAATAATATCTCCAAAAGTGATAGAAGGTGTACCAGAAACTGGGAGTGTTTTGACATTTAGGTAAGTGGTAATAAATTGATCCCCAAGTTCATCCCCGTAATTAAATGTGTAGACAACCTTAATGACATAAGCTGTATTATATCGCAAATCCTCGAATCGTGTTTCTAAAACATTATCAAGTGTTTGAATTAGTTCACTTCCTTTAAATATTTCAACACTATATATTTCTCCAACCTGGTCAAAATCTGTCGAGGTAATACCAAAAGTAATGACTGTTTCACCAGCAACCACATTGACGATTCGAACACTTGGTGTCCATTTCAAGACAGGTTGATTTTGACCAAAACTCCAAATAATTGGATTCCAGATCAAAGCCATTTGTTGATAGATTTCAGCAAGAGTAGATTGTATTGCATAGGTTTCATCAACTAAAGAATATACATTTTCAATAGCGTTCACTTCCCAAACACTATAGATAGCTGCAATCGGATTTCCGTTTGAATCAACTGCATTTGCAAATGAATCTAGAATGGTAATATTATAACCATTTCCGATGATTCCACCGACATCATTGTATGGACTTGTGATAGTACCAGTGTAATAACAATTTTTTACATAAATGTTGCCGCCATAGCCGAATAACCCACCAGCTGTCCACTCACTGACATTTATGGAAACATTGGAATAAGAATTTGTAATCGTTGAATTGTATGCATTTCCAATGATGCCACCTACTTCACGGTTAGAATATAGACTGCCTGAAGTAAATACACGATTGATAATAACATCATATCCCCTTCCTGTAATTCCACCTACAGCGTTTTTACCAGAAAGTATGACATTCGTATATATTTGTGAGAAACTTGTTTGTTGGCTTGAGCCCACAATTCCACCTACAATAGCTTCGCCACCAGTTGTATTATTGATGGATATTTCACCTTGGACCGTAATATTTTCATAAGTTGCTAAATATGAATTACCTGAAATAATACCAGCATAAACTTGAAATTCTGATGAGGTTGATGAATTATTTACGGTAATCATTGCAAGATAATCATTGACAGATAAGTTCTTAATTGATGAGTAGTTTATAGTTCTAAATAATCCTGAGTAAACTTGTGAATCAACGATTGTTTTAATCATGCGTAAATTAGATATCGAAAAACCATTACCATCTAAAACGATGAAACTAATATCTTTAGGTGTCCATTCAATTCCTGTTAGATCAATATCATTTGCTAATCGATATGCATATCCGTTTTGAATATTGATTAAATCGTTAACCGTATAAATGTATTGATAATTTGAATTCGTTACACAAACAACAAAATCACTCATATTGTCAATATTTTTTGTTTTGCTGCCAATACTCTCACTTGAATAAGTAAATGAATACAAATTATAATCAATGATTGTATTCGAGTAATAGCAAGTTTGTTGAATCGTAATGACTGTGTAATCTTCTGAGATAGTAAATCTGTCAGAATCAATAGTGCCAATATAGGACAGACTTACATTTTCAATCAAATATTGAGTTGGATTGTCAAATACAATTCGAACATAGAAAATATCGCCTGGCATAGCAAAGTCTAATGGCAATCCGTTCTCATCAACAATCGATATTGACTCTACAAAAACATCACCATTGACAAAAGCGACTCCAACGTTATTTTCTGATACTTCAAATTCTCTTGCTTGATTTTGATTGAACCCTTCGATTCTTTCTATGACAAATTCTGTTTCACCACCTGTATATGAAGAATCAATAATGAATTCAACACGAATAAATGATGTTGTTGTTACATTACTGACTTCGTAGTATTGACCATTGATTATGACTCTAGTAAATGTAATATTCGATGGATTATCAACTGTAATTTCTATAACAAGTGTGTCGCCTTCAGTTAATTTTTCCGTATTTATGACTTCCGTGCTTATAATACCGAGATAAGGTGCTGTAAAGAACGCTTGACTTGTAGTAATATCTTGATTTCCATTGCCATCTAAGGCATCATATGTGTAAGTTACTTGTATTTCGTACGCACTGTCTGAAAGTAAACCAGAGAAATATCTCAAGTTCAAATCGGTGAGTGTTTGTACAACAACTCCATTTTTCAAGATACTGATATCCGATAATGCACCAATCGCATCGATATCAGATATGTCTAAATCGAATGTAACACTGGTTACCGACGATAGAATGTCTATAATTGCAATTGTTGGAACAATTTTTGCTACCGTAGAAACAAACTCACTTTCAACCAGTATTTTCACACCAGTTCCATCATTTAGATCATAGGAATAAGTTGCTTTGATTTCATAGGTATTGTTTGTCAATAAATTGATAAACTGTAGCCCGGTTAATGACGATAAATTTGTAATAGAATCAACAAGTAATCCATCTAAATATAGTTCAATCAGTGTTAATTGCCCAACTTGATCGATGTCTTCTATGACTAGATCAAACAATATGGTTTGTGGGGTTGAGCCTACATTACTTGTAGAGATTGTTGGATCCTGTTTTTCTTCTGTTGTTATCAATGTTGAATCTTCTTTGGTTTGAATACCTGCACCATCATCAAGATCATAAGTGTAGGTCAATCTAATTTCATAAGTATTATTGGATAGAAGATTTGCAAAAATCATTTCTTCTTCCTCAGTAATTTCATCAATTAATACATCCCCAAGGAATAGTTTAATGTTTTCGACAGAGCCTACAGCATTTTCATCGTTAATTTCCAGACTAAATGCGATAGAATCTGATGTGCTGATGATATTACTTATGCCAACTAAGGCAGCAGTTTGGAAACTTTCTTCATGCAACACTACAATTTGTACACCATTTCCATCTACGATATCATATGCAGCAGCTATGATATATTGATATTCTTTGTTTGGTTGCAATTGATCAAAAACAACTGAATTGACGCCAACAAGTATATCTTTTTCTTCAATGATTTGCAAACCATCATATAAAAAGATTTTTAGATTATTTCCACTAAGAGCAATTAAATCAGCATAATCGGTTATTTTTGCAGTTAAATCAATGGATGATGAACCAATGATTTGATTCGTTATCGTAGAAAATGGTATGGTTGAATACTCAATACCTACCTTGACTGTTTGCTCTCCATCCATTCTAACATCACTAATTGCCGTCCCATCAATATACTTAATGGCATCAATAGTGAATTCAATAATTCCAGGTATAGTTCCCGTATCAACCGTTAAGATGAGTTGTTCAGAATCAGATCCATCTTCAAATTGATAAGATTGGTATTTTTTACCATTCAATGTAAAAGATAGGATTTCAAAACTATCTGGATTATAGATTGTAATTGTTAAGTACAAAGTTTCATTCATGGCTGCATAATATTCAATCTCTTCAGATGTTATGATACCAAACGCATCTTCAACATCATCAACAAACTCATCGTCAACAGTTTCAAGTAGTGACAATGCATTGGTATTAGTAACCACAGATTCTGATGATAAGGTCATCCCTCTATAGATAGGAATAACACCTCCGCTTAATGTTTTATCACCACATGCAGATAATCCCAGAATCAACAAAAATAGCACGAGAAAAATTTGAATCTTTGATTTCATTATGAGTTCCTCCATTTTTTCGCTTTAGATACCTTGATATTACCATAATATAAATTTATTTATATATGAATCATATGAAAATGAATACAACTTAAGAAAAACTTAATGTAAAATGATGAAAAACATCAAAATGTAATGAAACTGATATTAACCAGTTGCGTTTTTATGTATATTGCGATTTGAAATCTCGATAACTTGCGATTTTATTGAGTATGAATGAAATTAATTTGTTATGTGTTTTCCTTTTTTTGGATAGATAGTATAATAAGTGTAGAGGTGATGGATGTGGTACGTTTTGGTGTCATTGGTGCAGGATATATTGCTACTAAATTCTGTGAAGCGGTTTTAGGTATTCACGGTCATCTTTATGCCATCGCATCAAGAGATATCAAAAAAGCAGAGTCTTATCAAAATAAGTTTGGGTTTGAAAAGGCATATGATCAATATGAAGACCTATTAAGTGATCCGAATGTGGATTGTGTTTATATTGCTACGCCTCATGGGTTGCATTATGATCATATGATGCTGGCACTAAAACATAAAAAAAACATTTTATGTGAAAAATCATTTACACTCAATGCAAGACAAGCTGAGGCTGTTTTATATAAAGCAATAGAAAATCATGTATTTGTCATGGAAGCGATGTGGACTAGATTTTTACCTACGATTCAAGAATTGAAGCGTTTAATTGATGATGGCATCATTGGAAAAATAACTCATGTAGAGGCAAGTTTTGGTCTATATGCAGACCAAAACAAAGAAAGATTGTTTAGCCCTTTATTGGGTGGAGGAGCCTTGCTTGATCTGGGTGTCTATCCCATCACATTTGCCAATATCATATTAGGACAACCAAAAAGCTTTGAAACAGAAGTAAAATTAAACTCAAATGGATATGATGTATCAGAGAAAATGAAATATCATTATCCAGACGCAATTGCACTTCTTTCAAGCGCGCTAGATATGCAAATGAATACGACTGGCATCATCAAGGGACAAAATGGGTGCATCAAGGTTCCAAATTTCTGGAAAGCTGAAGAAGCCTATATATACGATATGAATCATCATTTGATTCAAGAGATTTCTTACCCTCATATCGTTAATGGATTAGAATATGAAATTATGGAAGTCATAAGATGTATCGAATCTGGTTTAACTGAAAGTCCAATCATGCCTCATGCTGAAACCATTGAGATAATGAAACAAATGGATGCTCTAAGAAATGCGTGGGGGTTCAAGTATCCTCAAGAGTGAAAAGAGTAAAACAAAAAAACTAAAATTTTTACTTAGCCTTGATGTATAAAAACAGTGCGAATCGTCGCACTGTCTTTTTTTATGCTATAAGATTAGACTTGATACGGAAAATGCCAAAGCACCTATAATGATCACTGACAGGATGACAATGTTAATCCAGCTTGCGCGACTCGTTTTCGCACTTTCTGTCTTTTCCATTAATTTGATGTGATATGCTCTTAGGGTAAATACAGAACCGATGACAACAAGACCATATAAGACTCCAGATACAATGACTGTTGATAATCCGAAGAGGATAGTACCTAAGTATCTGGTTATAGCCCAAGGCATACCAGCTATAGCACTAAGACCGATAGCAGCAAATAACAAGCCGAAGAGTAATCCTCTTAATAATCCTTTAATAAAGCCATTACCTTCACCTAAATAAACTAAGATGAAAGGTATGACAAACACCGCAATCAGAATGTAACCTCCAAGGCTTTGCAAGAATATCCAGAATTGCCAAGCAACAACGAAACTGTCATTTGTTTCAGCTGGATCGAAGAACACTCTGATATTACTCAAAACAAATGCAAAACCAACCATGATGATGACAAAGACAGAGCGTATGAATAGATTCGTCACGCGAGCTCTCTCTTCTACAGCAAGTTTAAGAACCTCTTTTTTCATTTTTGGAACAATGGTTGTGACAAACGTACTGATGTCTGCATCGCCACACTTCTTCTCCAAATCCTCATAGTGTTTTTTCGCTATTCTTTTAAACATTCGACTTTCAGGTATGGGTTGTTTCAATTGATCATGTATCTCATAGAACTTGATATAATCTTCTGGGTTACTTGTCGAGTTAATCGCATGAGCAAATTCAGGATATTCCATCAAGTCCTTTTTACTGAACATCAAAAGATCAAAATTCGTGTTCGCATTTAGTGCGATTCTTAGTTTATTCCAATGAGCAGCGGGTAATAATGGTTCAAGTTCAATCAGTTGATTCACATACTTTTCAGCATCCTTGAATCGTTCATTATAAATAAGGCTTCCAGAAAATGCTAAAAGTGCTTTACTTAATGCCTTTTCTTCATTTTTAGGTAAATGTAAAATGTATAAATCAATGAGCTGAACAGCTTGTTTATAATTGTTTTGTTCAATTAATTCAATAGCAGCAAGCTCGAGTTCAGCAAAAATATCAAGGTTGGTATATCCGCTTTGGATTAGATCTTCAAAAACCTTGATCTGTTTTAAATCGCGAAGAACAAGATGCAACTCAGATAACTGTGGAACCTTGTAAGTTGTACAGAGTTGAATGAGAAGAGCCTCTTGATTCTTTTGGTCTACCATTAAGACTGCTTCGGCTAATTTTAAAGCATCCTTATAAAGCTCATGTGCATTCAATTGTTGAGCAATTTCAATATACTTAGATATGTATAATGCTTGATCATCAATTTGATTGAACTGAGTGGCTGCAGCCAAAGCTGTGTGTAACCAGCTGGCATCTGTGAGTTTATCATTTTCCAAAAGTGCTTTGATTTCAGTATATAGTTGATTGGCAAAGGTTTGTTGTTCACCCTTCTTTTTCCAACTTTGGATGTAGGTAAAGAGTTCTTCATCAAATGTATTGACGCTATTTAGTTTCTTGAATAGATACTTTTGAAGTATCTTTAAATAAATATTATCATCTGCCTTACTCAAGCATTCCATCACATTTTCAAACAATGGAAAGACTGTATTAATCTTGACATTGGGTCCAAGTAAATCTAAATCACTGATTTGTAGCTTGCAAAGCAATTTACCCCATAGTGCACGTTGTGCACATGGGTCAGCCTCTAATACTTCATCAAAAATCTTATTGGCTCTGCTGAACTTATTGGTTTTAAGGTAGATGATTTCCGCATTCTTAATCTTATTTTCAAGAATTGGATCTGCCTTATAGTCCTTTGGAATTTGGGAGCCTCTTTTTTGGATGTTCATGTTTTCTGTAATAATCTCAGTTGATGATTGATCTGGAAGCTCTATTTTTATGGGTTTCTTAACGGGTTTTTTCAAAGATGCTTTTGAATCTTTCCATACTTCGTTAATCAGTTCACCCTCAGCAACAAAATGCTTGTTTTTATATTTGTCCTTTGATAATTCTAAAACTTTATAAAAATGTCTATTTTCAGTGGGCTTATCATCTAAATAATGGTAAATCACTGGTGTATGACGATTCTTTTCTGCATTAGGAACGTAGACAATACCATATGTGCACAAAAACAAACCCCAATGAGGTTCAACCAGTTGAGGATTTTCTTTAGCAATTGTTTCATAGTCATCAATGGCTTCATTAAATTGACGTGCATTTTTCTTGATATCTGCTGCTGATAGAGCAGATAAGGTCTTCTGAGCATACTCACTATCCACATAATGTTCATTTTTACATTTAGGGCATTGAACTAAACCTGGCAATATCTCATTCTTTTTTTCCAATCTTTCCCCACAGCAGGGACAGTCAGGAAACAATCTGAGTTTTTGTTTTTGCATCATTTCACCTCAATTAATCACTATTATTTAAATTAATGACATGTTTTATCTCTATTTCTACTTTACCTTTATTATAGCATATCTGATAATCGATATGTTATTATCATTATTAATGCCCTACTGAAGTGAAAATATGACTCAAAAGCAATAATATTCTAAAGATAATCTCAAATAGTTGTTGACTTTATAGCTAAGACTCACTAAAATGATGGTATATAAACCCAATGGAGGATAATAATATGCCAAGAAGAATTACTGAAGATTGTACTTGTGATGGATCATGCGTAGAAGTATGTCCAGTTGATTGCATCGCTGAAGGTTCACCTATTTTTATAATTGATGAAGATGTTTGTATTGACTGTGGAGCATGCGAAGCTGTATGTCCATCGGATGCAATTATTGAAGTTTAAAGTTTAAACATCAAAACGTAATATTTAAATATGATTCTGATTTGTCAGAATCATATTTTTTTATGCTTATGAAAAAGAAAGAGGCATATGACATATGCCCTAAATACTATTTTTTAGTTGCTTTATTGTTTTTCTTGAGTGCTAAAATGGAATGATATAATGCCTCAGCTTGTTTATGATCTAAGACTTCTTGTGCTTTCTTGGTTTTAAGAACTTGACTGAAAGCAAGTGGGTAGTCTACAGGAACATGTACCGTTTTAACAGCTAGACTGCCTCTACCTGTAAAAACAATATATGAAAAGAATGGAACATCTGTGTTCAACACCTTCTTTAAAGAATAGATGTGTCCAGAGTTTTGTTTGATTGGGCTATAGAACTTCTTCTTAAACTTCCCGTGTCCTAGGCTTTGTTCCCATTCAGTATCTGATTCCTTACCATAAATAATCCCAGCAAGATTTTGTGTTTCAATGACATGAACACCTTGAGTGTTAATCACGATGTGATCAACATGAACATCATGCGTACCATCATTGAACTCAAGATCGCTGATGACATATTTAGATTTTTTTGGTTTGTTCTTTCCAATTAACAAACGAATTGCAAATTCGCCAGTTAAACCTTTGCCTGTTGATGAAACAAGAAATATAGCAATTGCTATTACAATAAATACAGGAATGAAATAATACATAAGTCGCCTTCTTTGCTAGATAGATTTTTACATGCTACTTGTATTTTAACATATATTGATGTCAAAGAATTCAATTTACGCAAGATATTTTACGCTATTTTTTTATTCAATGCTATAATCGTGATATAAGACAGATTATACAAAGGTTGGACAAATCTAGAATAAACATGTAAAATCAAACTAGTATAGATGAGAGACTATCACAGCATAACCTTTAGATTGGAGCAATTCATGAAAAATAAATATTTCCTTCAAGCATCGAAGAGACTGCAAGATGAATTTAATATAAACATTCTTGATGATGTTATCTTGGGCATGGAAGACCGTGTTATTTTATATGCTGATATTTCTCATAAGGAAAATATTACATACCATGTCATTGCAGGTTCACTTGAAATGATCGGATTTGAAGATCACTCTTCTATTACTTTTGAACAACTCATTGCATATTTTAATTATGATAATAAGTATGCAGAAGTTGGGGGGAAAATTGAACACTACACGAATGTGACAGAGCAAATACTTGATTTTTCAAAAGAAACCGATGTCACTTTTCCAATCATTACCAATCATCAGGAGAGTTGGTTGAAATATACTGCTGGACCCATTAAGGGAAATCTGAGTCTTATTTCTGTAACTATTACTAATGTAACAAGATATTACGAAAAGACACTGGAAGATTATGAAAAAATGCATAAGGATTCTTTAACTCGACTGTTTAATAAAAATACCTTGGATTACCATTATGGGCTTCGCTATCATTTTAAAGATATCCATATTTTCTTTTTGGATTTGGATAACTTCAAGTCTATCAATGATACAGAAGGTCACGATGCAGGCAATAAGTGTTTAGTGCAGTTTGCTGACATATTGAAATCTTTACAACATAATTATAACCTCTTTTATCGCGTTGGAGGCGATGAATTTGTTGGGCTGTTTTTTGGTGACGAGTCTTATATAAAATCTATTGCTGAAGAAATACTAACTCGAGTGAGATTAATTTGTACACCATCCTTAAAAAGACAAATCACAGTTTCAATCGGTATTATTAAAGGAACAATTAGTGAAAATTTGATTGTTAAAGCAGATTCAGTCTTATATGAGGCAAAATTAAAGGGTAAAGATCGGTATATCTACAAGATTGAGAAATAGATTATTTCGTCAAATATAAATAGCAAAAAAGGATCATTTTGACATGATCCTTTGTTTTTTTATTCACTGTTGCCTAATCTAAAAATACACCTTTGATTTCATCTTTCAAGTCATCAATGATATGTGTACTTACCACTTTCTGATGTTCATCATCAGGTTCTTCATCTTTTGCACATGATGCAAGAGCAATTCCAAGAATTAGGATAACAAAAATAGCACTTAGCTTTTTCATTCTGCAACCTCCTCAACATAAGCTGAAATCAAGATATCCAAATCACTTTCTACTTCTAGTGAGTCTGCAATCATGACATATGATTGATCTAGGTTATCAATAAATGTATATGTACTCGTTAAAAAAGTGTACAGATAGCCAATTTCTATATTGTTTCCTGAAAAATCTTTAACGACACCCACATCTGGATCTATCGTAATCCATGATGCAAATGATGCGCTGCTATAAGTCTCCAAATCAGACCCGCCACTATTGACTAACCATGCAGCAAGATCTACTCCTGCTTCGTTAGTAACAATCATAATAGCATTTGAACCGGAAGTTGGCAGACCTTCGAAAATGAATTCAAGATTACCAACATAAATTGTAACTATTTCATCCACAGCAACTTGCCCATATAAAATAGATACTTCAAGCGGTTCTTCTTCAATTATAATTTCAAACTTAAATGCAGAAGTTATTCTTATGGAGTCAAAAGGATAGACATAAACTTCATCAGCTTGTGTTTGAACTGAAAGTGCAAAAAATATGCTAAAAGCAAAAGTGAGTAAAATGAGTATTTTTCTCATATGTTAAATCCTCCATTTCAATTTTATTATATTACTTTCTATATAAGATGTTTGAAAAGTAAGCAAATCTTAATATCTATACAATAAAGACAGAACCAAATAGATAATAAAACACTTCAAAATTTAAAATGGACTCTCTAAAAAAAGCCCGGTAGTATCTTTTTTATTTTAATTCAAATACTACTTTCTTATTGCAATATCGCCTCCTCAGCATAATAATATGAGTGCATTGTTATTTCAATTAGAAAATGCATTTCTAATGAAGGATAAAGAAAAAATCCCCCATACTAAACAATACAATTTTCACTATTTGCATTGCCTCTTAAGAGGAAGAATAGTATGATACAAGAAAGTTTTTTTATCAATCCAATTTGTTTTGTTCCTCAATGATTTGTTCTTCTTTTAATCGAATGCAAATATCTATCTTAGCTGTCGTGTATGATACGTAGAGTAACCTCAAAAAAATATATAAGTTAAATAAAACGATAAGCATCCATACTTCAAAATGATAATTCACGTATAAGTAGTTCCATAATCCGTGTATCATGATGATAATAAAAAACATTTGTATGAAAACCAGATGAAAGAAATCTTTGAATTTCACTCTTTGTGATTGACTCACATAAACTAATGTCCCACCTAATATTGCTGTCCAAAAATGATGACCAATACCCATCAATGAAGTAAGGCTTCTACTGATTAATATTGCTTGCATTGAATAAAATGTGCCATTTTCATTCAATAATTCACCAATACCATAAGCAGAAGTCTCAAATATATCAAACCCAGCACCAACAGCAAATCCGATGAGAACACCGGTAATCACGTATTTCACTTTAATTCTTCTTAATATGAGAAAAACAATAAAGATTTTTGCGGATTCCTCAATTAGACCCGTTAAGACATCTGAAAAAAAGAAAGAATTGGGATAACCAACAAACAGCCTAAAAGCATGAACAATCGTTATTGAAACCATACCACCAACTAAGAAATAGGTAATTACATTAATTCCTTTTATGGTTCTAGGATAATGCAGTTCAAATATGAGAATTAATAACGCAAACGGTATGAGAATACTTATTAACAAATTAGACAAAACAACATCAATATTGAGAATCGAAATAAGCACTAAAACAATTATGAGTGTTATAAATCTTAAATAGATATAAGGTTTATGATTGAGAATATTTTCAGGTGAAAATAATAAACTCTCAAGATTTTTAGAGTTTTCTCCTTTTTCTCTTTTCATAAATCCATTCACAAAGGACTGATAGATATCTCTTTTGTCGGGTGCCCATATTTGATAATCCTCATCTTTTTGAACTCTCAAGATATCAAAAACCCTATTTGATATCTTTTTCTCTCTATAGACATCAATTATAAATTCATTCAAATCAATTTGATAATAGCTTGCCAATTTGAATAAATCTTGTTGATAAAATAGAGATCCTCCATGTTCATAGAGTTTTAATCTTCTTTGATCAACACCTGTTTCAAAAGATATATCTTCAATTGTTTTCTCTAGTTGTTTTCTCTTTTCAAACATTGTTTTACCAAATAGTTTATTATCCATAATGTCCCCTTAGGCATAGAAAAAGATACATATCAAAAGTATGTACCTTTATTTTACATCTTTTAATTCTTTTTATTGCGAAACAATCCTCTAGTCTTAAGAATTATTTTACCCCAAATTTCTTTTCGATGAACGTTTCGTTCAATCTTCTTTTGTTGCTTGAACAAAGTTTCATCAGCTTTGACTCTTCTTTTTTGTTCTCTAATCTTAATCAATCGATCGATTCTATCTTTTTCAAGATGATAGTGCAATTGTTTTCTAACTGCTTTCGCTTTTGATTGAGCAGTTAGCCCTAATGAATCAGTAACAAACACTCTAAGGCTTCTAACACCTGTATCTCCTCTATTAATATCTGAGATGATTGTTTTAAGTGTAACAACATCTATCTTAGCAAAGATAAAATCTCTAGAGGGAATGACGATCTTATGATCTTTAGGCAACCCTTCATCAATCAGATAATTCTTATAGAAATCAATATTCTGGTTTTGGTACACATATCCAAAACCAGCAATTCTGACATCATTGATATTTTTATTAAAGATTGAGATTACAAATTGTTTTTCTTGACTTCCGGCATCAACTTGATAGGATGTCGTAATCTGAAACTTCTTATTGGAGAAGTACTTAACAAAGAATCTGTTAAAGCTTAATATGGATAACAATAAGATGAATGCAACAACAAATAAGATTACAGTTATGATTTCAAAATTATTTCTAAGGAATTCCATGAGTTACTCCCCCTTACTTAATAGATGACTAATGAGTGTATTTATTTTTTTAAACGTATCCAGGTTGTAGTACTTCTCATCAACCCTGGCACCTTTACTTAATAAATAGATCATTGTTTTCATATCATCTAGTTTGGTCCAACTGAGTAAGTAATTTAAATCATCTTGTACAAGATAGTGACTGATATCTTCTAATAATACCGTATTGGATACTTCAACACACGTCACAGCAATCTTCTTAAAGACGATTTGATCATGATAGTTAGCAATCAAATGTGAGTAGATCTTTTCTTGCTCTTTACTGATTGCTTTTTTGACGACTATAGTCATATCTGTATAGAGTCCTAACTTAGCAAACTCAATAACCAAATCAAATTCATTGGTATCTAGGATAGATAACATTGCGCCTTGAACATCTAGGCTAACCTTTTTTACCCATCCGATTGGTTTTGTATAGAAGTGATGAATATACATCATAATACCTTCATAAAACTGATGCTCAATAAATCGATTGATTATGTTCACAAAATCATCATCTCTATTTTGAGTGATCAAATATGTCTTTAGGATGTGCTTGAGCTGAAACTTGCTAATCACTTCAATATAGTCTTGTCTAGTCAATGGGATATGTTCTTTATCTGTATTTAAGAAGGAAAGGAACTTATTCTTGCTTGGTGATTTGTAACTCATCAAATCGTAGACTACATCTTGATTGGATTCCTTATTGAGTAATCCCCAGATAATGAAGCTCATTGTCTCATCTTCTATTTGAAACGATCCCTGAAGTTCAGTGTATTTGATGATGAACTTCATTATATCTTTTTGATTTTCTTCTAGATAATATTTGATCAACCTTAAGTAAACATCAGGTGCGCGGTGGTAATAATTAGGAACTAGCTCAATACGCGCTTGATCAAGATAGAGCATCATATCAAGTTTTCGTTGATTAATGATATAGTCAACCAAAACTTTTCCATATAGATCAGGTTCTGAAATCCGGAGGTCTTGAGCATTCACCTTTTGAATTGAGGAAAGCCCAAGATTAACAAGTTTCTCATATTCAGTTATAACTTCTGACGTTTCTTCTGTCTTAAGGTTTAATAGATCATCAAGTGTAATTTCAAATAATTTAGCGATATTCATCAGGTTTTGAATATCAAATGAGCTTTTTCCTCTAAGGTTTTGTGAAACTGCTGATTTTGATATGGATAAAGCATCAGCAAGAGCATCTTGCGTCATACCTTTTTTCTTGAGAAGTCTTTTGATATATTCTCCTACTTTGACGTTATCAATGATATCTGGCATATAAATCACCTTCTTATGGCTTTATTATATGTTAAGTGATGCTAAATTGGAAGATTGTTTGTACTTAACTGGTAGTTACCTCAATAATCAATATTAAAAAGATGTAGATACTTCATTGTTTGCTGTTAAGTGTTGATGAACTAACCAATAGTGATTTCCTCGTAATCTAGGTCTTTAGAGTACTTAAGATTAGCACTAGATAAGGTGCCATAGGTGCAACACAGTGCTGAGGCATTAAAAACAGCAGCACAATGCTCAAAAATAACCACATTGGCGACAAACGGGTTTAAATGGGGAAATTCTGGGATTTGAATAGAAAAGTGCGTAACTAGGCTGTTTTTTCCTAGAGACGCACTTCTTTTTAAGGTTCAATTTAAGTTTTTATATAACAGGCACTGTATCATAAATGACTCACTAAGTTCACAAACGTAAAGTCATGTGCATATGTGCAACACTTTGCAAAAGGCATTTTTTAATGTCATTCCCATCAATCGATGATAAATTGATCGAGCAAATCTAATACTTCTTTTGATTCATAAGCAACATCTCGTTTGCTGTTTCCTATGGGTGAAATGATACCTACTTTGATTAACTCTTCGATATTATTTCTGACTGCTTGATCGTTCGCATTGTGCTTTTCCTTGATATACTTCACATCAAAGACAGGTTGAGTTATGAAATCATCAAACATCTTCCATGCAAGGGCATCCTGGCGAACATTAAGTTTATCTCTCCAGGATTGTTTCAACTCTATTAATTGTTCTAAAGCATGATAGACTTTAGGTACTAGTCCAAGTGCATTTTCTAACAGCACAACAATGATAGCGTCATAGTTCCCGTTTTTAAATTCATCTAATGCACTCACATATCTTTTTTGGTCTTTGACAATACCAACTGAAAAAGGCATGTATAAATGTTCTAGAAACAACTTCTCTTTGAGTAGTAATTGAATTAAGATACGTCCAACACGACCATTGCCATCTTCAAATGGATGAATGATCTCAAAATAAGCATGAGCAAATGACGCTTGTATCAGTGGATGAACATCATTTCTCTTACAAAAAGAAATGAACTGATTCATGTACAATTCTAGATGATCAGGATGAGGTGGTACATAAGAGGCTTCTTGTGGTAATGAGTTAGGCGTTCCAATCCAATTGATTCTCTTTCTAATATCAATATTTTCATTACTTAATAGCAATTTATTTAAATCAACGATTGATTTTAAATCTAGATTTTTTTTTGATGATATGCCACTGATTAAGGATTCAAAGTTGGATTTGATGATCATAGCTTCAGTAGATTGCTTCCTGTTGATTTGCGCGAGTGCGACATTTCTATTAGAGGCACTATAATGTTCAATTTGTGAACTTGATAGTGCTTCAGTTCTAAGAAGCAACATCGGAAATGAGGCAAGTTTATCTTGGATATATCCATCAAGTTTTGCTAAGCTCTCAATGGATTCTAAAAGTAATCTTTGTGTATTCTCGCCTAATTGAATGGTGACATTAGATAAATCTTCAATAACAGCACTTAAATAGGGTTCTTCTAATAGTTGTCTTTGTCTTCTTGATAGATACTGCAATGTATGATCTGTATGATAAAATCTTTTTTCATAGGTAACAAATGATTTCATAAAGAAAATCACCTCCATTATTTATAGTATAAAAGAAAAAGATAGAATTTGCAACCATCTTATTCTACTTTATTTAGTTATCGTAGAACAATATAAGTATTTATTATACAATATCGACGTTATTGTCTGTCAAATCGATTCTTTTTCTTTTTGCCTTTAATGTGATAAATCGTGCCTATATACTAATTTATACTAAGTACAACTTTTTGGTATCAATTCAGTTTTCATTATCATTGACCTAGAATAGACATCAGTTAAAATGGCCGATCCCTAGCAAAGTGTTGCATTCGGGTTACTATTTTATTTAAACTAATAACTGCAAAAGTCACTGATATGTATACATTATAAATCGCTAAATATGAGAATATCAAGGACATATGAGGACATTTTTTCATAAAAGCCCAAAAATGCTAAACAGGCATCATTATGCTGATGTCTTGAAGAATTGTACTGTTATGCTGATAATTTACCGATATAAGACATCAGATGACAAACGAGGACTTTCTGAGATTTGAATAGAAAAGTGTGAAACTATTACTATTTGATGTCGTTAATCTATTTAGGGCTTGTTGATTTTTAATTATATCGCTTTGTTAAGCCACAAAACGAGTATTTCATGGTATAATAAGTGTAAGGGTTTATGATGTTTTCTACCAAAACCCATGCACTTTTTATCTATTGGAGGCTCTTTCATGCAAAATAAAACCGAAAATCGACTTCCCTTACTACTATTCCCTAAACAGCTCATCAATCCGAGAAGTGAATGGTATCAGTTCGAACATTTGATGCCTTGGCAAGAACTCGAGGACATGATGAAACCTCTTTTTTCTGATTCTGGAAGAAACGCGATTCCTGTTCGCCAAATCATCGGTGCTTTAATCATTCAGGCAAAAAAGAACTTATCAGATCGAGAAACCATGATTGCAATTATGGAAACACCGATGCTTCAATATTTTTTAGGACTCGATGATTTTATTCATAATCCAATCTTTGATTTTACGCTTCTATGCAAATATCGTCAAATGATTGGGATTGATATCGCAAAAGAAATGATTGAAACACTGCTTACAAAACACAAAATCATCCATACTCCAGTGAAAGATGATGTCACTCACAAGGGGTCAATGTCCATAGATGCAAGTGTTGTCCCTGTAAATATCACCTATCCGACCGACTTGAAACTCTTGAATCAAGTACGGGAAAAGACCGAAGAGATCATTGACGTTTGTCATGAACAAAGCGATGAAAAAGAAAAACCGAGAACGTACCGCATTGAAGCAAGAAAAACATATTTGAAGTATGCAAAAGCAAAGAGACTTTCAAAGAACAAGCGATTCACAGCGAACCGTCAACAACTCCAATACATCCAAAGAAACTTGAAAAACATCGATGAACGTATAGAAAAAGGCGTTTATCAGCTCAACGAAGCCCACATTGAAGTTCTTAAAGTCTGCAAGACCATCAATGATCAACAATATCGGATGTGGGAAACCAAGACGAATCGCATCGATGACCGTCTTGTGAATCTCTATCAGCCACACATCCGGTGCATCGTTCGAGGCAAGGCAGGAAGCCCTTATGAGTTCGGACCGAAGATCGCTGTCAGTAAAGTCAATGGATTCATCCATCTTGATGAGATTTCATTTGACAACTTTAATGAAAGCAAAACCATAGAATCACTCATCGATAAATACAAGCGACTTCATGGTGTTTATCCTAATATCATCAGAGCGGATAAAATCTATCAAACAAGAACGAGCAAAGCATTGTGTAAAGAACTTGACATTCGTCTGAGCGGCAAGCCGCTTGGACGACCTAAGAAAGAAACCAATGAGACAAACGAACAACTGATGAAGGAAGACTTCGTCAAGAGATTAGAAATCGAAGGTGTCTTTGGCGTCGCGAAAACTAAATACGGACTTTCAAAACTCATGACCAAACTTCCAGAGTCTCAAAAAGCAAGTATCGGGCTTGTGTTTTTTGTCATGAATCTATGCCAGATTCTTTCTTTTGTTCGTTTTTCCGAGACGCTTGAAATGCTCATTTTAGAGATTTATTTTAATGAGACCTCGTATGTATATGACGACGAAGGCTGAATTTCTAAAAAAATGTCAAAAATCAACAAACCCTAGATAGATTAGATTTCCAGGGGTACCAAATGGATTGCCATCTATAAATTAGATTTCCCCCTTATACATCTATGATACTTATACTCGTTTTCCCCATACTATTGGAATCTTTTTAACTTTGTTAAAAACATTCAATAAAGATTCTTATTAATGAGGATACGAATAAAAAAAAGTATATTTAGGTCATGAGATAGTAAAGGTCAAATATTAACACTCTATAAGTAGAACACCACCTACAGAATTGCTGTAAGTGGTGTTTTTCTATAGGAGAGCCCAATTCCATCCTGGTGGAAAATGGCGAATTTTTAAGTGTTTTTAAGTGCGTCGATGATTGAAGGCGAATAAGGTAACAGATCTTCAATCTTTTTTGTTTGAATGTTGTCCAAGACATATTCTAAATACTGAGAGACATTTAAATCGTTTAACCTGGCTGTTCTAATGATAGAAAAGAGTAAGGTTGTATATCTTGCTCCTGCGTATGATCCACAGGTCATAAAGACCTTTCTGTTAATGACGAAAGGTTTTACAGCACGTTCTGCGATGTTGTTTGATATTTCAATATAGCCACTTGATAAATACGTTGTAAGCTCATCCCAGACC